>JBFYTF010000340.1:0-3816 GCA_041300865.1 Anaerolineae bacterium | reverse complement strand
CGCGCCACCTGTGGGACGAGATGCGCCACTCGCTGTTCGGCGAGGCGGCCATCGAGGACCTGTTCGGTGATCGTTCGGCCATGCCGGTGCGCGATTTCGAGGCGCACTATCTGTTCCAAATGACGCCGTTGGAGCTGTATGCGCTAATTGGCATCGGCGTCGAAGCTGCCCTGATGAAGTATCCGCCAGGCAAACGGGAAGAATACGAGTTCTGTCGGGACGCAGCTCACTACCCGTTGATGCGCACCCTACAGGATTTCGACTGGGCCGACGAGGTGTTGCACGTCAACATCGCCCGCCGCCAGCTCAAGGAGTGGCACACCGGCAACCAGTCGGAGCTGGTGGCGCTGGCCCAGCAAGGGCTGGACCTCCGCGCCTCGGTGCGCCATCTGCACCCGCAGTCGCCGTTGCCCGATCTCACCGGTCGGATTCCGAGCTGACTTGAGCGTCGCTAAGACCATGACCATCTACAGCCACCGCGAGCGCGTGCTTGCAGCCTTCAATCACCAGGAGCCGGACCGCGTGCCGCTGGACTTGATGGGCAACGCTACCATGCTGCTGGACGAGACCTACCTGCGCCTGCGCGACCACCTGGGCCTGGCGCCCATCCCGCCTGTGCGGTCAGGCACGACGGCCAACTACTACGACGAGCGCATCCTGGAGCACTTCGACATCGACTTTCGTCGCCTCTTTCTGCCCAGGAACCCTGTTGCCCGCAGCACCGTCCTTGACGACGGGACCATTGTCGACCCGTGGGGCGTGGGCTACCAGAAGGCCGGCCTGTTCGTCAACGTCGTCCAGAACCCGCTGCACGGCGCAACCACCGTCCGGGAAGTAGAGGCGCACGCCTGGCCCAGCCCTGCCGATCTGTTCAGCGTGGATGGCCTGGCGGACGAAGCCCGGCGCATGTTCGCGGAGACTGACTACGCGTTGGTAGCCCGCAACCCCATCACCTACGGCTTCCTGGACCGCGCCTGCCAGTTGATGGAGATGTCGGAGTTCATGATGGCGCTGGCGCTCTACCCGGACGTGGCCAGGGCGATCATCGCACACCTGCTGGAGATCTACAAGGGCATCTACGGCATGTTCCTGGACGCGGCCGGCCCCTACGTGCAGATGGTAGAGATCGGCGACGACCTGGGCACCAACAAGAGCCTGCTGATCTCGCCGCGCATGTACCGTGAGTTCATCAAGCCGGCCGAACAGGAGCTCTATGCCCTGATCCACGAAAAAGCGCCCCAGGCCGCGCTGTTCCGCCACACCGACGGCGCGGTGTTCAACGTGATCCCCGATCTGATCGAGGCCGGCGTCAATGTGCTCAACCCGGTGCAGACCTCCACTGCCGGCATGGGCGCACGCCGGCTGAAAGAGGCCTTCGGCGCCCAGCTCACCTTTCACGGGGCCGTCGAGGGCCTGGAAGGCAGCCCATCGGTCGATCAGGTCGTCGCCATTGTCAAAGCGTGCATCGACGACCTGGGGCCGGGCGGCGGCTACGTGCTGGCCTCTTGCAACCACATGATCGACGTCAGTCCAGAGATCATCGTCGCCATGTTCGACACCGCGCGCGAGTACGGGCGGTACGGTTAACAGCACGTTCACCTCAGCTGGCTCGGTCAGGCCCACTCCGGCGGACCTCCGGGGCTGCCGCAGGCGTGCGCAAAGACCGGCCAGAGCGAGAGTGACGAAGTAACATCCAAGAGAACGAGGTAGCCCCATGCCGGAACAACGTAGTTCAGGGCCCAAGGTTGGCCTGATCACCTTCACCGATGGTCGCGACTCCTTTTTCGACCTGCCGCGCGAGACCTACCTGCGTCAGCGGCACCAGGAGTTGATCGCCTTCCTGTCCGAGAACGGCTGCCAGGTGGTCGATCCCATGGTGAGCCTGCGGCCAGACCCAGACGATTGGTTCGGCGTGCGCCGCTATGGCGAGGCGGCCTATTGCGCCCGTTTCCTGCAGGCCGAGGGCGCCGAGTGCATGGTGCTCTGCTCCCATTTCTGGACGCCGCCCATGGTGGTGATCGACGTGGTGCGCGAGGCCAACCTGCCCACCATGCTCTACACCGTGGACGACCCCACGCTGCCCGGCACGGTCAGCATCAGCGCGGTGGGCGCGAGCTTGCTGGAGTCGGGCGTCAACCAACATGCCGTCCAGCACGAGCGGCTGCGCGGCGATCCCGCCCGCATGCTGGCCTGGATACGCGGCGTCTCTGCCGTGGCCCGCATGCGCAAGAGCGCCGTCATGCTATGGGGCGGCACCTACTCGCTGCACATGGAGCACCTGCAGGACGACATCCCCGCGCTGAAGCGCTTGATGATCCGCGACATCCTCAACGAGGGCGAGTACGCGCTCATCCGCCGCGCGGAAGGCATCCTGGCCAGCAATCCGGGACGGGTGCAGCACTTCCTGGACTGGCTGCACGAGCACGGCGCCAGGATCATCTACGATGACCTGAGCGCCAGTCCGCGCAACTTCCAGGTGCAGATCGCCTACTACCTGGCCGCACGCGACCGGCTGAAGGAGCTGGAAAGCGAGGGCATCATCGGCGTGTCGGTGCGCTGCCAGCCCACCCTCTCGGTGGAATACGGCATCGTCGGCTGTACCCTGCCCGCCTTTCTGCCCTTCGGCGCCGACGACCTCGGCCCCAAGCCCATCATCTCGACGGTCTGCGAGGGTGACATCAAGGGCTTGATGACCTCGGTGCTCCTACAGCAGATCAAGCCGGAAGTTGGCCCCATCTTCGGCGACCTGAAGTACATCGGCGAGGACTTTTTCGCCATCTCCAACTGCGGCGCGGCCTCGCTGTGGTGGGCCGGCAAGAGCAACGACCCCGCCAGGTCGCTGCCCAACGTGACGATCCAGGCCAACGTCGGTGGCTTCACCGGCGCAGCGGTCGGGTTCATGGGCCAGGCGGGGCCGGTGACCACCGCGCGCCTGGGCCGCGTCAAGGGCCAGTATGTCATGCACCTGGGCGTGGGCGAGTCGGTGGCGGTCGAGGGCGCGGTCCGGGACAAGGTGCTGGGCTTCTTCGGCCAGATGTGGCCCAACGTGATGGTGCGCCTGGGCACCGACCCCGACCTGCTCTTCCGCGTGGCGGCCTCCAACCATCCCGTCGCGACGGACGGCGACGTCTCCGCCGAGGTGACCTATGCCTGCCGCCAGATGGGCATCCCCATCGTGCGGCTAGATTCGAACCAGTCGATGCGCGAGCACCTGGACGCGCTGGCGTCGATGAATTGACAGGAACATGGAGACGACGATGCCTCCCTCCTACCGCAACCACGCTTGCCGGCTGTCAGAATACTCGGTTCAGGGACTGCGCGTGCTGTTCCTGGAGAACGAGCTGCTGCGCGTCGGCGTGCTGCTGGACAAGGGCGCGGACATCTTCCAGTTCCTGCACAAGCCCAGCGACACCGAGTTCATCCTGCACACGCCGCGCGGCCTGCGGCCGCCGGCCGTGCAAAGCATCGCTTCCAGTTGGGGATCCTTTCTCGACTACTACCAGGGCGGCTGGCAGGAGATCCTGCCCAACGGCGGCCCGGCCTGCACCTACAAAGGGGTCGAGTTCGGCCTGCACGGCGAGGTCTCGACCGTGCCCTGGGACTGCCAGATCGAGGTCGATACGCCGGCCGAGGTGCGGGTGACGCTCTCGGTGCGCGCTTTCCGCACCCCGTTCTACCTGCGCCGCACCATGACGCTGCGCAGCGGCCAGCCGTCGCTGCTGATCGAGGAGACGCTGACCAACGAGGGCGCGGAGCCGATGCAGTTCATGTGGGGCCACCATCCGGCCTTCGGCGCGCCCTTTCTGGGACCCGACT
>JBFYTF010000310.1:0-14145 GCA_041300865.1 Anaerolineae bacterium | reverse complement strand
TTGGCTGACGGTCGCCGGTTCGACTGCCATGACCTCTCCCTCCACCCTACAACTGCACGCGCCGCTGCAAGCGCTGCAGAGCGACACCGAGCAGAACGAGCGGGACAAAGGTCTCCACTGCCAGCGTCATGCCCATTGCCAGCCGCTCTATCTGGAACCCGTAGGTAAAAAAGAGGATACTGAGAAACTTCGCATTGGGATTCACGTAGGTCGCACCCATAGCCACCAATTCGTCGAACACCGCAAAGGAGCCGATGAGGCACATGGTGGTCGCCAGGATAAATGACGGCCACATTTGCGGGAAGTAAACGCGAAACAGGCGTTGGAGGTAGTTCGCGCCATCGACTACCGACGACTCGATGGTTTCCTCGGGGATGGACAGCAGGCCAGAGAGAAAGATCGCCATGTTGTAGCCGGCATAGCGCCAGCCGACCATCAATGGCAAGATGATGGTCGTCCCTGTCTCTGTATAGATGTTTAGCGGCTCCTTGATGATCCCCATCTCCCGAAGGACAAAGTTGCCCGTACCGGTCTCCTTGGCAAACATCATCACGGCTATATAGCCCACGGCCAGGCCAGAGATCATTAGCGGCAGATACACGACCGTAAAGAACCCTCCGCGAAAGCCGACCTCGTACATCAGCAGCGCCAAACTAAGCCCGAAGATATAGACCGTCGTGTAGTTCAGCGCCACAAACACGACTGTCCGCCGCAAGGCCGGGATATAGTCCTCCTGCACGCTCCGGTCGGTGAACACCGCTGTGAAGTTGGACCATCCGACCTGGTTAATGGAGGGATCATTGAATTGGGACTTGTCGGTGAACAGGATGGGGACGGCGATGATCAGCGGCACGATGGTCAGAAAGACAAAGATGATAAGCTGAGGGGCGATGAAGGCCCAATCCCCCCACATCCTCCTCCGCTCCAGCCTGCTCATCTTCCGTCTGGCTTCACGGCCGGGCTTCTGTTGCTCCAGGGCCGGTGCCGGGGCGGTACCTGCGGGCATAGCCGGTGCCATAACGTTCCTCCAGAGTCTAGCGGCCCCCACCTGCCGGCCCCGGTCGGCTAGCCAGCAGGCAGGGACCTGCCCACTCGCCTGGGGGGGGGCCCGCAGCCCGGCGGGCCCCCCACCCTTGATCCTTGGAAGCAGAACCTAGGCGGCCGGCAGGCCCTCGTAGCTCTCTTCCCAGTTCTTCTGGGCGACGTCCAACGCCCCCTGCACGTCGATCTTGCCGGCGAACAGATCGGCGAACACGACATTGTTGCCGTTGGACTCCCAATCGAACACGCCCTTCGAGCCCTTCTTGCGGTAGGGGCTGGCCATGACGTTGCCGGTGAGGCCCTGCTCCCACTTGCTGTTTGGCCAGGGGCCGCTCGCGTCCTCGATGAACTTGCAAACCTGCAGGTACTGCTTGCCTTTGAGGTCGAGCGGCTCATCCAGCTTGTAGAGCGGGAAGCGGCCTTCCGCCTGCGCGCGCATGGGGATGGCGGTCGGGCTGAAGAACCAGTTCCAGGCGACCAGGTTCTGTGGCCAGGTGGGCAGATCTTCGACACCGGCGCGCATCCACCACTGGTTGTCGATGTTCGGCGGCAATGCGCTCTGCCACCACGTCTCCATGCCTTCGGCCGGCGGTGTGACCGGGATGCCTCCCTGATGGTCGTTGACGGCAAACTCGGAGCCGGCGGCCAGGGCCTTGTCCCACACCCACGGGCCGTGGAGCATCATGACCGACTTGCCGCCGATGTAGCTGGCCTCCATGTCGGCTTCCCACAGTCGCTGGGGCATGTCCTCGGGGATCCAGCCGCGGTCCTTGGCGTCCAGGTAGAACTGGTAGTAGTGGCGGTAGGGCGAATCCTCGGCGTTGAACTTGGCTTTGCCCAGCCAGCAGTCGTTGATACGCGAGCGCCCGCCATCAGGCCAGCCCAGCGGGATGCACTCCGAGTAGTTGACGCCAAAGATCCAGTTGTGCCAGGCCTGGTTCCAGAACCACTCCACCTCGCCACCAGAGGCCTTGGCCCAGGCAGTGCCTTCGTCCATCCACTTGTAGAGGTCATCCATCGTCTTGACGTCAGCGTGGGGATCGAGGCCGGCCTTGTCCATGAGCTCGGTGTTGTACTGCCAGGTCATGACATAGCCCTGCGCCCAGTCCAATGAGCGGGGGCCGGGCAGGCCGAACAGGTCCGCCCAGGCATTCTTGGCATCGAAGGTGAAGCGATCCCACCAGGGGAAGTCGATCTCGCCCAGGTTGAGCGCCATCTCATAGTTGTCGTTCTTGAAAAAGATCTGCGTTTCCTGGGTCAGCTCGATGTGGTCCAGATACCCACCGGCGATCTTGGCCTCGAAGGCAGCCGCCGTGTCTTCGTTGATGGAAAAGACGTTGATCTTGATGCCTGGGTTCTCGGCCTCAAAGACGTTCCAGATCTCGCGGTACGGGCCCTCGTACTCGGCCAGCGACATCACGTCAAGCGTGACCTCGCCCCCCGCCGGCGCTGCAGCGGTCGGTGCCGCCGGTGCTTCTGTCGGAGACACAGCAGGAACCTCAGTGGCGGGCTCCTGGCCTCCGCAGGCAACCAGCGTCACACCGGCAGCGGTCATCGCGCTGACACGCAAAAAGTCGCGGCGACTCAGTTTCCTCTCTTCCATTCGTTCCTCCTTGGGACTCGAGTTTCCACTCCATCGTGGTGTGCTCAACCCTCAGTGCACACCCCTTCCTGTCACAATTGACACACCTGCCTCCCCTCACTACAGCCGGTCATCACCCCCTTTCAAGTCCCTCCTAGCCAGCGTTTGGTGGCGATGCGCCAGTCCACCGCCAAGCAGCCGGCGAGGCTAGGATCGGTCTCGGAGCTCGGCAAGCGCCCGAAAGTCCCCTTTTACGTGCTCGTACAACTGCTTGTACAGTCCAAAGTACTCCAGGTAGCGCTGATGGTTCTCCTGGCTTGGCTCCATGCAGTCCGTGTACTCTGCCCATTCCTTGGCCACGCGGAAATCCTCGAACACCCCGGTGACGACGCCGGCCAGGATAGCATCGCCGAAGGGTGCGCCTGTCCGACGTTTTACAAGGACCGTCGGGACGTTGAACACGTCGGTAATGATCTGGCGCCACAGCTTGCTGACGGCGCCGCCCTCATTCAGCACCAGCGGATAACTAATCTGAAGCCCCGCCTGCTTGATCAGCCGGTAGGAATCATACAGCGCGTAGGCCACGGCCTCCATCATGGCCCTGACCACGTGGCCCTTGGTGTGGGTCAGCGACAGCCCAAAGATGACGCCTCTCGCCCTCGTGTCCCAGATTGGGGTCCGCTCGCCCATCAGGTAGGGCAGGATGATGAGCCCGTCGCTGCCGGCAGGGACCTTCGCCGCCTGCAGATTGAGCAGATCGTAGGCGCTGACCCCCAGCGTCCGCTCTGTCTCTACCTCCAACTGCGAAAACTGATCGCGCAGGTAGCGTAAGGACTGGCCGCCCGTCGTCGTGGAGGGGATGGTCATGTAGTTGTGCTTGGCGTCGATGGTGAAGCCGAGGTTGATCATCGACAGCCCCTCCGGCGAGAACATGAAGCCGGGATCGGTAAAGATGATGCCAAAATTGCCCACTGTGCCCAAGTTGCTCATGATATCGCCAGGTTGGGTAACGCCGGCCGCAATACAGCTGGCGTTGAAATCCACCTGGCTCACGACCGGGATGCCGGGCACAAGGCCGGTCTCGCTTGCTGCCTCGGTTGTTACCTCGCCGGCCACTTCGTCACACTCGACCAGGTCGGGCAGGATCTCGCGGACAATGCCCATCTCGCTCAAGATCTGCTCGTCAAAATCCCGCTCGAGGATGCCATAGGCTACGCCATAGAAGGACGCCGCGGGGTGGTTCACTACCGACTTTCCGGTGAGCTTGAACGTGACAAACCCGTCTATGGTGAGGGCCTTATGAATCTGTCGAAAGGTGTCGGGGCGGTTGTTCTTCTCCCAGAGTAGATTGACGAGCGACGGATGGTCCTCCAGCCGGTTGGCCGTCAGCCGCGTGATGCGCTCTTCGCCGACGTGATCCTTCAGCCATTCGACCTCTTTCGTGGCGCGCCGGTCCATGAGATTGTAGGCACGGTGGATGGGAGTTCCGGCCTTGTCGACCATGACCATCGACGGCAGCGCAGAGGAGACGCCGATGCCCCGGATCTCGGCTGGGTTGATACGTGCCTGGGCCAGGCAGCCCTTGATCAGGCGACAGGCTGCCTGCCAGTAGCCCATGGCATCGTGTTCTGACCAGCCCGGCTTGTCATGAAAAAACGGGTATTCTTCAAAGGCAAAGCCCAACACCTCGCCCTGGGGATTGATGATGCATGCTTTCGCTCCCCCCGTGCCATAATCCAGGCCCAAAAGATAGTCCGCCATCCCATCTTCTCCTTGCGCCCGCGCGTGGCGCTGGTCCTCGGTCCTGCCTAGCGCTGCAAATCGGCCAGTTTCTTGCCCACCGCGCCCTGCGGGTGGGTTTGGCCGAACTCCTCCTGGGTGTAGTCACCCAGTTCGAGCATCAGAACACAGAGGGCATCTCCGGCCGCCGCACTGACGAGAGAGCTGCCCGTTGCGACCATGCCGTAGGGGTCCACATCTCCCACGGCCTTGACGACGAACACTGCGTCGCACATTCGTGCCAGAGCTGAGTCTGGGTCTTCGGTTTGGGCTATCAGCTTTGCTCCGCGCGCACGCGCGATCTCGGCAAACTGGTTGATCTCGGCGCTCTGCCCTCCCTTAGAGATGAGGTACACCACGTCATTGGGTGTGACAGCCCCCGAACCTCCGTGCAGGGCGTCCGCAGCGCTGATGAACAGCGCCGGCCTGCCGCTACACGACAACAGGTGGGCCAGCCTCTGGGCGACGGCCCGCGAGGTGCCCGCGCCGGTCACCAGGACATGTCCCCGGCAGTTGAGCAGCAGGGCAACCACGTCCGCCACGCAATCGTCGAGCCCGTGGGCCAGGGCCTGAACCGCCTCTGCCTCCCGGGCCACCACTGCCCTGGCCCTGGCGACGATCGCGGCCCTGTCGATATCCATCTCTCGCCTAACCTTCCCCGGCCAGGGCCTGGGCGGTGCTCAAATCGGTCACGAGCACATCGAGGATTCTACCGCGCAGCGCAGCACGAATGATGCTGTGCTTGGCTACACCGCCGGCAATGCCGATGACGCGTGGGATCCTGCAGATTTGCTCTATGGTCAGCCCGATCAGCCGCTCGTTGATCTCTAGCTGCAGCGGTGCGCCGTTTGCATCAAGATAGCGCAACGCGATGTCGCCTACAGCTTTTGCCTCCTGCAGGCGGTAGAGATCCTGGCGGCTCAGGATGGTGCTGGAGCGCAGCAGAAGAGAGTCGGGCGTGGGTGCACCGAGGCCGACGAGGGCGATGTCGGCGTTGGCGGCAAGCTGCAGCGCGTTCTCGATCTGAGGATCGGCCTTGAGTGCCTCGGCGGTCGCCCGGGAAGCGACAATGCCGGGTGCCGGCAGCAGGCGCAACCTGGCGCCAAGCCTCCGCGCAATCCGCTGCGTTAGTTCCGTCGAGTGCTCCAGAGTGCCCGCCGGTCCCAGCCCACCCAGCATCTGCACCACCGTCGCGTCCGGCCAGGAGCGGTAGGGCAAGGCGTCAACCATGGCCATGATCGAGGTGCCCCACGCCGTAGCAACCACCTCGCCGCCCGACATGCAGCGCACGAGGCACTCGGCGGCGGCCGGCCCAAGTTCGCGTACCACGGCAGCATGATCACGAGGATCACTCACGGCGACAACGACCGCTTCTTTCAGTTCGTACTTCTGCTCCAGAGCGAGTTCAAAGTGCGCCAGAGCGTGCGGTGGGGGAGCAAGGATGATGGTGATTACGCCGGTGTCCCGGCCTTTCTGCAGGAGCCGGGAGACTTTGGGACGCGACAGGCCAAAATGCTCGGCGATCTGATTTTGGGTCAGACCGTCCTCATAGTACGCCTGGGCGACTCGGTAAAGGAGCCGGTGTTGCTCCGCGTCTACCGCCACGTCCCTCCCCCTTCCCCGGAGTGAGCAGATGTTCACCTCTGAACATCCGTCCTCGATTATACCACGCGCACCTCGGTTTGTCAATACAGCAATTTGACGAATGTCTTGACAAAGCGGGCAGGCTTTGCTATAATAAAAACGGTTGCGCAAACGTTTGCTATTGTACGCTGAAGGTGCATGGGAGTACAATGCCCACCATTAAGGACGTAGCGCGGGCGGCCGGGGTTTCGATTACAACCGTATCGCATGTCATCAACGATACCCGGTATGTGAGCGAGGAGTTGAGAGCACGCGTCCAGGCAGCCCTGGAGGAGCTGGACTACCGGCCCAACATCCTGGCCCGCAGCCTGCGCCGCGGTGAGACGAAAACCATCGGTCTCGTCGTGCCCGACAACTCGAACCCCTTCTTTGCCGAGATCGCTCGCACTGTCGAGGATCTAGGTTTCGCCACCGGCTACAGCGTCATCCTGTGCAATAGCGACGACAACCTGGCCAAAGAGGCGGCCTACATTGAGGTCCTGATCGCCAAACAAGTGGACGGCGTTGTCTTTATCGCTTCGGGCAGCAGCCAAGAGCATCTCGCCGAACTCAGCCGGCAGGACATACCATACGTCGTCGTCGACCGCCAGGTCGACGGAACCCTGGCCGACGTCATCCTTGTAAACAACGAGCTGGGCGGCTACGTGGCCACGCGACATCTGCTCGAGCTGGGCCATCGGCGCATCGCCTGCATCGCCGGGCCATCGGAGCTGACGCCCAGCGCGGACCGGGTGCGGGGCTATCACCGCGCCCTCCGCGAGTTCGACGTGGCGGAAGATAGGGTACTGGTCGTACCGGGCGATTTCCGCGCCCAGGGAGGGGAGGCGGCTTTGGAGGCGCTGTTGCCGCTGAACCCTCCTCCTTCCGCGATCTTTGCCTGCAATGACTTGATGGCTATTGGCGTTTTGCGCGCTGCCCGCGCAGCCGGACTCTCTGTCCCAGGCGAACTATCTGTCGTCGGCTTTGACGACATTCCTCTCGCCGCGGCGGTGTCGCCGGCGCTAACCACCGTGGCCCAGCCGACCACCGAGTTGGCGAGGCATGCGGTCCGGCTCCTGCTCGCGGGGATGCAGAGCAGCCAGGAGGAGCAGCCTACGCAGCGCATTGTGCTCGAGCCGCGGCTGATCGTCCGCGACTCGTCTGGACCCTGGTGAACGGTGCGAAAGGAGGCCGCCGCTGGAGTACAGGGCGCCGTCTCCCGCGTGCTCAGGTTCTACCTTTGATGCGAGGGGGTGAGCGGCCTCATGGCCCACATTATAGTCGTCGGTAGCCTGAACATGGACCTGGTAGTCAGGGTGGAGCGCATGCCCCACCCAGGAGAAACCGTGCCGGGTCGTGATTTCCAGACGATCCCTGGTGGGAAAGGCGCGAACCAGGCGGCGGCTGCTGCCCTACTGGGCAGCAGCGTGGCGATGGTGGGCCGGGTGGGCAACGATGCCTTCGGGCCCAGGCTGGTCGAGAACCTGAAGCGGAAGGGAGTGAACACCGAACACGTGCAGCTCGACGACCGCGCAGCCACGGGTACGGCCATGATCACCGTGGACGAGACAGGGCAGAACAGCATCGTCATCGCCTCCGGGGCCAACGGCTGCTTGGTTCGCGAGGACATAGACGGGTTGGACAGCTTGTTCCGGCAGGCGAGGTTCCTCCTGCTCCAATTCGAGGTGCCCCTGGACACCGTCCAGTACGCTATGGACAAGGCCCACCGTCACGGCGTGCAGGTGGTCCTCAATCCCGCCCCGGCCCGCCCGGTACCCCCGCAGTTTCTGAGCGGGGTCGACTACCTCATCCCTAACGAGAGCGAGGCGAGTTTGCTTTCAGGAGTGCAGGTACGCGACACGGCCTCGGCCGAAGAAGCGGCCCGCCGGCTCCTGAGCTACGGCGTCCCGGTCGTTATCCTCACCCTGGGAGAGAACGGCGCTCTGCTCGCCAGCGGCCCGGAGCTCCTGCACGTGCCCGCGCGCCGGGTGGCGGCCGTGGACACCACCGCCGCGGGCGACGCCTTCATCGGCGGCCTGGCCGCGGCACTCGTGGGCGGCTATGCACTCCAAGACGCCGTGCGCTACGCCACCTGTGCCGGCACGCTCGCCGTCACCAGGTTCGGCGCGCAGACCTCGCTGCCCCGGGCCGGCGAGGTCGAGGCGCTCTATCACCAGGGGCCTGCGGTCGGCTCTGAGGGTGGGGGCGGAAGTGGGTGAGGCCGCACGCAGGCGAGTACGGCGAGCCTGAGCCGCAAGGGCTGGCAACTCGCGCCTGGCCAGGTCCACTGGCGTGGTTCCGGGGCGGGCGACGCTGCGGAGCGCGGAGAAGGAGGGAGCACTTGAAGAAGATTGGCATTCTTAACAAGGACATCTCGGCGGTAATCGCCGGCATGGGACACACGGACATGCTCGTCGTGGCCGATGCGGGCTTGCCGATCCCGCCCGGCGTGCAGCGCATTGACCTGGCGCTGCGGGAAGGGCTGCCTGGATTCCTGGAGACGGTCGAGGCCATCTTTGGCGAGCTGCAGGTAGAGCGCATCATCGTCGCCGAGGAGGCGCAAACGGTGAGCCCACAGATTTGCGAAAGGTTGACCCAGATCGTCGGTGCCGTGGCGGTGGACATGGTCCCCCACGCTCAGTTCAAGACGCTGACCAGGAGTGCAGCCGCGGTGGTGCGGACAGGTGAGTTCACCCCCTATGCCAATGTGATCCTTGTATCCGGGGTCGTCTTCTAGCCTGCCAGCGAAGGACCATAAGGAGGACTGACTGATGAAGGAAACGATGTGCGCCGCTGTTTTCGAGGGCGAGGGCACTCTCAGGCTCAGAGACGTGCCGGTGCCCAGGATCGACCGCCCTGACCAGGTGCTGTTGCAGGTCGACGCCGTCAGCATCTGCGGCACTGACGTCCATATTGTCGCCGTGCCGCCGGGCTACATCGCCACCCCCAACACCATCCTCGGCCACGAGTTCTGCGGCACCGTGGTAGACAAGGGTGCGGAGGTCATGCACCTGTCCATTGGCGATCGAGTGGTCGTCAACCCCAACGACTACTGTGGTGTCTGTACCTACTGTCGCAAGAACCTGCCCAACCAGTGCGAGCACATCGCCGCCCTGGGAATTCATGTCGATGGGGCGTTTGCCGAATATTGCCGCGTGTCGGGCAAAGTCGCTTATCCGATTTCCAAGCAGGTCCCTGCTGCCGAGGCTGCCTGTGCAGAGCCGTTGGCCTGCGTCATCAACGGCACCAACAAGATCCGCGTCCAGCCAGGCGAGACGACCGTGGTCATCGGCGCCGGGCCGATCGGCATGATCATGGCCATGATGTTCAAAGCGTCGGGCGCCGGCAAGGTGATCGTCGCCGAGCGAGCCCCATACCGCCTTGAGCACGCTCGCAAGCTCGGCCTCGGGCGCGTCGTTGACGTCGGCGGCGAGAGCCTCAAGGAAGTGGTGCTCGAGGAGACGGGCATCGGGGCCGACGTCGTGGCCGACGTCACCGGATCGCAGCTCGCCACCGCTATCGACGTCGCCCGCAAGGGGGGCCGGCTGATGGTCTTTGGCGTCAACACACAGGCGACGGCCCAGTTCCCGCAAAGCCAGGTAACCTTCAAAGAGCTCCAGGTGCTGGGCACATGGCTCGCAAATGCCACCTTCCCGGAAGCGGTCCGCGTGCTCGAGGCCGGAGTCCTGAACATCGGCGGCCTGATCACCGGCACCATCCCACTCGTCGACATCCACCGCGGGCTCGCGACGCTGGCCCGGGGAGAAGCCGTCAAGATAATTGTCCAACCGTAAGCCCGGTCCGCTGTGCTCCAGATTGCGGCGGGGACAGGAGGTGGTCCATGGAAAGGGTCGGAAGCCCGGAACAAGTGCGAGCAGATGCGCAGGCCAGGCGGGAGCGAGTCCATGCCTTCTTGGAGCGCGAGGCGCTGGACGCGCTGGTGATTGGGCGTCAAGACAACTTTGCCTGGATCACGGCAGGCGGAGATAGCCGGGTCATCACCACCAGTGAGATGGGCTTCGCTTATGTCGTGTTGACCAGGGACCACCACTGGCTCGTCTCGCATGCCATGGACGGCCAGCGCTTCATGGACGAGCAAGTGGCCGGTCAAGGTTATGACCTGGTTACGCTGTTCTGGCACCAGGGCTCGCCCGAGGACAAGGTTCTCAGCCTGACGCGGGGAATGAAGGTGGGGGCCGACTTTCCTCTGCCCGGCGCCCGATACTACAGCTCCGGGATCGTCGATCTGCACTACCCGCTCAGCGACCTCGATCTGGCGCGCTGTCGCTGGATTGGCCAAACCGCTAACCGCATCCTCGGCGACGTAGCGCACAGCTTGGAACCCGGCATCAGCGAGCAGGAGACTGCCGCAAGGCTGTTGCACGAGTATGCTTTGGAAAGCCTGACCATCGACGTGTTGATCGTCGGCTTTGACGATCGGATCACACGCTACCGGCACCCCATGCCCACGGCCAACACCCTGCAGCGCTACGCCCTGCTGCACCCCGCGGCGAGGCGTTGGGGCCTGCACGCCAACGTCACCCGGCTGGTGCACTGGGGCGATCCGCCGCCCGACATCAGGCGGGCAATGGATGCCGTCGCGACCATCGGTGGCCACGTGGCCAGCATGCTGGCACCTGGCGTGAGCTTTGCCGACGTCCTGACCGAGGAGATCCGCCTTTATCGCAAGCTGGGCTATGCCGGTGAGTGGATGCACCACTTCCAGGGAGGCATCACCGGCTACACGCTGGCCGACCCGACGCGCTGCAGGGATCAGGCGGCGCGCCTCGTCGAGCGCCAGGCGTACGATTACTTTATCACCATGACCGGCGCCAAGTTCGAGGAGCTCACGCTTCTTACCGAGCACGGGCCTGAGGTTACGTCCTTAGGCCCTGGTTGGCCCACGCAGACCATCCCGACACCGAACGGAGGCATTATAGTTCCGGACGTTCTGATTCGCTAAAGCCCGTTACGATTCCGAGTTGAGGAGGGAGCAAACGATGAAGTCTTCGGTATGCATTGAGATGATCTTTACCGAGGTTCCGTTCTTGGAACGGATCGAGAAGGCAGCACAGGCCGGCTTTGATGCCATCGAGTTCTGGAATTGGGACAACAAGGATCTGCCTGCGCTCAAAGCCGCGGTGGAACGGGCCGGCATTGGCATCGCGTCCTTCCAGGCCAACCTGGGGGGCACCCTGGTTCATCCCGATCAGCGGCCGGGCTTTGTGGCCTCTATCGAAAAGAGCCTGAGGAAGGCGCAGGAATTGTGCGCGCCAACCCTCTTTCTGCTCACCGACGAGCTGGGAGAGGATCGGACGGTGCGCTACCAGTTTCCCGAGCTGAGCGACGAAGCCAAGTATGGGAGTGTTCTCCAGGGACTTCGGGCGATTGCCCCCCTGGCGGAGAAAGCAGGCATCACGCTGCTGCTCGAACCTTTGAACATCCGCGTCGATCACCCAGGCTATTTCCTGAATCGCTCGGCAGTAGGTTTCGAGCTGGTTCGGGCGGTAGGCAGCGACCACGTCAAGCTGCTGTTTGACATCTACCACATGCAGGTCATGGAGGGGAACATCATCCATTCTCTGACGCATAACCTGGACGTCATCGGCCACGTCCACGTGGCCGACGTCCCGGGCCGCCACCAACCGGGCACCGGCGAGCTGAACTATGCCAACATCTTTGCCGCGCTGCGTCAAGCTGGGTATGACCGCTACGTCGGCTTTGAGCTCGACCCGACCACGCCCAGCGAAGAGGCAGCGCCGGCACTCTTGGCGCTGCTGAACGGTTGAAAGGAGTAAAACACCATGGAGGTTCCACGAGAGACATTGCTCCTCATGTACGAGCGCATGCTCAAGATCCGGTACTTCGAGGACCGTGTCAAGGACCTGTTCGCCGCCGGCGAGATGCCGGGCTTCGTCCATCTCTATCTCGGGCAGGAGGCGGTAGCCGTCGGCGCCTGTGCCACACTCCGGGACGACGACTATATCACCAGCACCCACCGCGGGCACGGGCACATCATCGCCAAGGGCGGCGACCTGAAGCGCATGATGGCCGAGCTGTATGGCAAGGCCACCGGCTACAACAAGGGCAAGGGTGGCTCGATGCACATCGCGGATCCCAAGCTGGGAATCTTGGGTGCCAATGGGATCGTCGGCGCCGGTCTGCCGATTGCCACCGGTGCGGCCTTATCGGCCAAGCTGCGGAAGTCGGGACAGGTGGCCATCTGCTTCTTCGGCGATGGCGCCTCGAACCAGGGTACGTTCCACGAAGCGATCAACATCGCCGCCGCATTCGACCTGCCGGCCGTCTACGTCTGCGAAAACAATCTGTACGCCGTCGGCACCCGCCAGTCCAAGGTGCGCAGGGTGGAGGACATTGCCGACCGGGCTACAGGCTACGCTATTCCCGGCCTCGCCGTCGACGGTAACGATGTGATCGCCGTGTACGAAGCGTGCCTGGCAGCAGTGGACCGTGCGCGGGCCGGGCAGGGGCCGACGATCGTCGAATGCAAGACCTATCGCTGGCGGGCGCACTTCGAGGGCGAGCCGGACACCTACCGGCCACCAGAAGAGGTCCGAACATGGATGGAGCGCGAGCCTATTGCCCCCTATCGCAGTTCCTTGATCGCCCAGCAGGTCGTGACCGGAGCGGAAGCGGACGAGATCGAAGCGCGGGTCCGCAAGGAGCTGGATGAGGCTGTGGCGTTTGCCCGCCAGAGCCCATTGCCACGGCCAGAGTCGGCCCTGGAAGGCCTGTGGGCCTAGAAGGGAGAGGCTACCATGAGAACACTGACCTACGCGCAGGCACTGGCCGAAGGTATGGCCGAGGAAATGCGTCGCGATCCCTGTGTCGTGCTGTGGGGCATCGATATCGGACCCTACGGCGGGGCCTTTGGCGCCACTCGGGGCTTGTACGAGGAGTTTGGCCCCGAACGGGTCATCGACATGCCGGTATCTGAGGCAGGTTATACCGGCTGCGGCGTCGGCGCAGCGGCCACGGGGCTGCGCCCGGTGTTGGAGCTCCAGTTCTCGGACTGGATCACCATTGCCTCGGATATGCTGATCAACCAGGCGGCCAACATGCGCTACATGTTTGGTGGCGAGATTTCGGTGCCATTGGTGCTCCGCGCGCCGGTGGGCGGCTACCTCTCGGCCGCGGCCCAGCACTCCCACATGTTCGAGTCAATGTTCGCCTTCATCGCCGGACTCAAGGTGGTGCTGCCGGGCACACCCTACGATGCCAAGGGGCTGATCAAGAGCGCCATCCGCGACAATAACCCGGTCATCTTTTTCGAGCACAAGAAGCTCTACGAGGTCGAGGGCGAGGTTCCGGACACGGACTATGCGATCCCCTTGGGCAAGGCAGACGTCAAGCGCCCTGGGTCTGATGCGACGATTGTCACCTACTCCTACATGGTGAGCAAGTAGCTTGCTGCTGCCGAGCAACTTGCCCGCGAGGGGATCGACGTCGAGATCATCGACCTGCGCACCGTCGATCCTATTGATGAGGAGGCGATCGTCGCCTCCGTGAAAAAGACGCACCGGCTCGTGGTCGTGCAGGAGACATGGCGCAAGTGCAGTGTCAGCTCCGAGGTGGCAGCCATTGTCGCCGAGAGAGCCTTGGACTACTTGGATGAGCCTGTCGTGCGCGTGACGGCCCACGACGTGCCCAACCCCTTTGCGCCCGTGCTCGAGGAGTATGTCTTGCCCAACGAGGCCAAGATCGTGGCCGCCGTCAAGCAGGTGATGGGGGAATAGCAGCATGGCGCAACTGCTAGCGGGCAAGGCCGCCCTGGTCACCGGCGGAGCCAGGGGCATTGGGCGCGCCATCGCTGAGGCCTATGCCGAGCACGGCGCCCACGTCGCCGTTGCCGACGTCCTGGCCAACGAGGCACAGGCCGTGGCGGATGGCATCCAGGCGGCAGGCGGGCCGAGGGCCATCTCCCTTTGCCTGGACGTGACCGATCCATCCAGTGTGCAGCAAGCCGTCGACAGCACCGTCAGAGAGTTTGGCCGGATCGACGTCCTGGTCAACAACGCCGGCATCTATCGCGGCCACTGCATCGTCGATTTTCCCCTTGACGACTGGGAGGCGGTCTTTGCCGTCAACGTGCGCGGGGC
>JBFYTF010000308.1:0-9773 GCA_041300865.1 Anaerolineae bacterium | reverse complement strand
TATGAGGATCAATTCTTCGCCTCGGTGTTCCAGGGCAGTGGGCTGCTGTTTCTGGCGATGGTCTTTTGCACCTTCGCCGTGGGGGCCGGTATGCTGGCCGCCTACCGCATCGGCGGATCCGAGATCATGACACATAGTATCTACGTGGTTGGTCGATCCATCATGAGCCAGCTATTCAACACCTACGCTCTCAAGATGGCGGCTGTCTTTATGTTTTCGCTAAGCACCCTCTGGCTGCGCACTGCCGTGATGCCTCGAGCAGTCTGCTTCTTCACCTATGCCATGGCACTTGCCATGTTTGTGGGTCCAAACCTCAGCCTACTGCTGGTCTTGGCTTTCCCTGCCTGGGTCCTTTGCATCAGTGTGTACATCCTGGTCCTGAGCTTTCGCCGGAAACCATCAGGCAGCATGGATGGCATGACCCCAGAACCGGAGGCGCGCTAGATAAGCGCAGATCTGGAGCCTGAGAATAGAGTTCACCCAAGGAGAACCCCATGCCGACCGAATCCGAAATCACCATCATTTTGCGCACGCTCCTTGCCGCTGTGCTTGGCGCAGCCATCGGTTGGGAGCGGAGGACTGCCGGAGTGCCGGTCCGCGGGCGGGCGATTACCCTGACCACGATGACCGCCGCGGCGCTAACCGCCGTGGGTGCAGAGATGCACCAGCGTGAAGCCGCTCGCATCGTGGCCGGCATAGTGACGGGCATCGGGTTCCTGGGTGCCGGTGTGATCCTGCGCACTGCCACGGGAGAAGTTCGTGGCCAGGCAACAGCCGCCGGCCTATGGGCGATGAGCGGTGTTGGCATCATCATCGGAGCCGGGCATGAAGTCCTTGGCATCATTCTCGCTCTTCTGGCTTATGTGACTCTGGCCTGGGATGAATGGCCAATCGTGCACCGGCTGAGGCAGCGGCAGGCAAAGCGACAGGCAGAGGACACGGACAGCCCACAATCGAGTGAGACAAAGGAGGGAGATTGATGCGGCGCTACCTGGGGAACTTGCAGTTCAGCCGGACCACCCTGGTCCCTGACCTCATGGCGGGGCTGACCGTGGCCCTGGTCAGCATCCCCGAAGGGATGGCCTACGCCCTGGTCGCCGGCGTCAACCCCGTGTACGGCCTGTACACAGGCATGGTGTCCACCATTGTGGCTTCGCTCACCCAGAGCACATCCCTCATGGTGGTCACCCTGACCAATGCGCTGGCGCTCGTCACGGCCGACCAGCTGCGGGTCCTGGGCAGTGACGTCGATCCGGTGCGTTCCATGTTCACCCTCACCCTGCTGACCGGCGCCATCATGTTCGCACTGGGCGCTCTGCGCCTCGGCAGTGTGATCCGCTTTGTGTCCAGGGAGGTGATGAGCGGCTTTGTCTTTGCCACGGCGCTGCTGATCGCCCTGGGACAGTACAAGGATCTGGTCGGCTACGCGTCCCGCCTCGACACCAACAAGCTGTTCAAGGCGATCGACATCACCCTGCACGTGGAGGAGTGGCAGTGGACCACCGTCATCGTCGGGGTGGGCGTGATCGCCCTTCTCCTGTTCCTGCAACGAACCCGCCTGAAAAAGTGGGCCGACATCCTGGCCATCGGTGCTGCCTCGGCCTTTGTCGCTCTCGCCGGTTGGGGCATGGTGGAAGTGGTGGGTGACATCGCCCAGGTGCCCCACGGCCTGTCGGCACTGCCCAAGCCGATGCTGCCCGACTTTAAGGCCGTGCCCCTGCTCTTGTCAGGGGCGATCGCCGCCACCGTGGTGGGCCTGGCGGAGAGCTCGGGGGTGGGTGCAGCGTACCCCAACCGCGACGGCTCGCGCTCCAACATGTCCCAGGACTTTGCCGGCCAGGGCCTGGGCAACCTGTTCGGCGCGTTTTTCCAGGCCATGCCCGCCGGCGGCTCGCTGTCCCGCACCGGGCTGGCGGCCGGCAGCGGAGGCCAGACGCGCTGGTCCGGGGTCTTTGCCGGGCTGCTGTTGGCTGCCGTCCTCGTGCTTGCCGGCGGCCTGGCGGGCATGATCCCTATGACCAGCCTGGCGGCCATGCTGATCGTCATCGGCGTCGAGGTGATGATCAAGGAGGGGCGCGAGCTGGCGATGGCCTGGAAGATCTCGAAACTCCACACCTTGGCGGCCATCGTCACCATTCTCGTCGGTGTCTTCTCCGATCTGACGGAGGCCATCTTTGCCGGCGTCATCCTGTCCATCCTGCTGTATGCCTTCACCAAGGGCGGAAGTTTCCGGGTGGTCCAGTGGGTGAGGACTGCCGACGGTGGGTGGGAGGAACAGCCCGTCCCCCGCAACCTCCCGTCCAACCAGGCGACGGTCATCGCCCTGGACGGCAATGTCTACTTTGCCTCGGTCTATTCCTTTGACGACCTCTGGCCGGCTACCGATCAGGCGACCAACGCCGTCCTCATCCTGCACCTGCGGGACCGGACGATCTATAGCCTGACCGGCGTCGACTGGGCCATCGAGGCTGCCAAGAAGATGCAGGCCCGGGGCAACCGGGTGATGGTTTCTGGTGTGGACCAGGAGACCATGGCGCTTATGGAGCGGGTCGGGCTGGTTGAGCTGCTGGGCAGAGCCTCAATCTTTCTCGCCACACCCAGGCTGGGCGAGTCGACGGCCAGGGCACTCGCCGCCGCTGAGGCGTGGATTGCCCGGCCCGGCAGTGGCCAACCCATGGAACGCAGGGAAGAGTAGGAAGAGCAGCGGGCACCGATCCCTCTCCTGCCTCGCTGCGCTCGGCACACAACGACAGGCTGCGCTCCGGGGCCTGACGGGCTGCCCTGAAGAACATCGCGGATCGCCTGCCACAGCGCGGCGACCTCGCCGGCCGTCAGCGTCGGGATCGGCCGCAGGGGGTGGATCTTGGCCCGCCACAGCGGGGTTTGGACGTAGACGTTGCCGATGCCTGCAATCCGGTCCGGGTCGAGCAGGAAGGCCTTGATTGCCCCCGCCTGCCTTTGAGCAGCGCCCGGAACTCCTCCGGTGACAGGTCAATAGCGTTGGGGCCGAACCCCTGTTTCTAGCCGTTGGCACGCCGGGCAGATAGAGCTCCCTCTGCTCCCCGTTTGATCTTGACGTCAACCATCCCGGAGCGAGGGCAGGGGTACACCTCCCGGTAACCCACCTCGAATCTGCTGAGAGTTCTGGGGCTACTGACCCCCCATCAGTTGGCACGTGGAGAAACCGGTGCAGTGCGCCGGATGCGACGGCAGTTCGAGCGGGCAAGACAGAGGCACGGTGCCCGTCGCCGTGCCTCTGCTCCAGGGCCTGTCGTTACAGGTTCACCGTGCCCGCGTCAAGGCGCGGGGCTGAACTTGATCACCCGGTCGAGGATGACCTCCGAGCGGTCGGCCCCGGTCTTGGTCGCCTCTTCGAGGTAGTTGCGCCAGATGATGTACGCCTTTTCGTCGGCTGCCATGCCCGGGCAGCCGTACGCGATCTCCAGGCAGTTTTCCTCCTCGCCGCAGTCTCGTGCGAATTTGTAGGCGTAGAGCTTGTCTAGGTCCGGGGTGCCGGGCGGCAAATAGTCCGCTGCAGAGCCGAGGAGGTCTGGGTCGGGAACTTGGTTTGCAGCAATCTGCTTGGTCTTGCCATACATCGTGATGTTCATGTACATGGCTTTGCCCGTCAGGTGATGGTTGACGCCGTAGGCGATGAAAAAGTCGTCGGGGCCCAGCGGCCCCAAGTCCTGCTGCCCTGTATCGAGGTAGAGCGAGTCAATGGAGGGTCCAATGTCGTCTACCTTCTGCTCTATGGCGTAGAGGCCGTAGTGGCATGGTCCCTGGTCGCTTCTGAATTCCTGGGCGGCCAAGCCGTCGGCGGCGTACGCGTCGAGGATGGCAGCGCGCAGCTCTTCCACCGCAGGCAGGAGGTAGAACTCGGTCTCCCCCGTCCCGTGGGCGCGGAATTGAGGAATGGGGAAGGGGTCGGCCGCTACGGGAGGATCTGGCGCTGGTGTGCCGGGCGTCACCCGGAAGACCCTGAACTTGGGGACAGCCTTGTAATCGAGCAACTCCTGTGCATCCTCCGGGTTAAGCGCCAGCGCCGCCCGGAAGAGAAGGTTGAACACGTCGCTGGTCTCCCCAACGCCCAAATTGACCAGCGAATCCGGCATTGGCTCCGTGTTTATGATGGGCGATGGGTAACCCGCTCTCCGCGCCGCCTCGCGCACCTGCGCGTCGACGGTCTGGTCT
Source organism: Anaerolineae bacterium (assembly GCA_041300865.1). Lineage (GTDB taxonomy): Bacteria > Chloroflexota > Anaerolineae > JAAYZQ01 > JAAYZQ01 > JAAYZQ01. Next base: position 5,579 of record JBFYTF010000308.1, on the reverse strand, counting down.
GCCGTGACGATGTAGACGGTGAGCTTCCTGAAGGGGTCCCCCCCCGCGCCGTTGGGGGTGCCGGCGGTGTGGATCGTCAGTTGGTTCGTCTGATCGCCAAAGTTGTTCCAGAAGCGCGCAAAGTCGCCGCAGTACGGCGGGCAGGGCTCGGTCGGATAGTCTGGACCTGGCTTGTATCTGAAAAAGATGTAGGTCTGGAGCCCAAAGTAGCGCACCGGCGGGGGTGTGGTTCCCACCAGGACGATGGCCTCGTCCGGCCGCAGGTGCCAGCTCCCTGACCACTCGGGATTGGGCGGGTCCCCCGTCACGGAATTGCCCGGGTACCAGCTGTATGACGGAAACAGAGCCTCCTCAGGCAATTTCGGCACAAAGGGCACCATGTACCTGCTGGCGACGTTGAAAAAGGAACATGGGAGCTCCGAGTCCTCGGGACAGCACCTCTGCTCCATGGGGAACTGTGCCATGGCCCCTTCGCGGACGACAAAGCCGTCGCCTTCCAGGTTGGAGATGAACTTGGCCGTTTTGTCTTCTCCCGCATTCACTGGCTGTGGAGCGGGAATCAGGTTATGCCTGGTAACCGGCAGCATGCACAGGGTGAGCAGCGCCACAACCAGCACTGCAATACTGAAGCGTACAACTGAGGATTTCATGGCATTTTCTCCTTCTCTGAAGCTGGCCCGGCAAGTGGTCTACTCAGCCGGAATCGCCGCGGGCGGGTCATGAAGGCGGCGTCCCAGCTACTGGCCGAGTTGCCTTGACAGATCCAGTGGCTAGCACCCGGGGCAGATATCGCTGCCCGTGCTCCCCGTCCGAATCTTGGTTAGGGGTGTGCCGTCGACGGGGCACGGCGCACCCTCTTCCCAATGGAACAGATAGGAACGTCCCGGCCGCCCCTCTGTCCCCCTGTGGGCAGGTTGAGCTCGAACGGCGCGCCGCCGGCGTCGATCCCTCTCCTGCCTCACTGCGCTCGGCACACAACGACAGGCTGCGCTCCGGGGACTGATATGCTGCTGGGCAGCACGTCGCGCAGCAGCGGGCAACCCGAGGCACGGCGATGGCTGCCGTGCCTCGGGTTCAGGTTCTGCCGTAATGGTTTCATCGTGCCCGCATCGAGGGTGAGAAGCCGGCCGACTCATGGTACAGGAATATCCCCCCAATCAAGGAAATCGCCCGAACCGAAGTAGATCGCCCGATCGTACAGCAGCTCGTTGTCGTCAGGGCCGACGCTCGTGGCCGGCTCCATGTAGTTGCGGAAGATGAAGAAAAGCCAGTCCTCGCCGTTCTCATAGTCGAGATAGGCTGGGCACGTGTAGTCTTTGCCCACGGGGTTCAGAAACTCTGTGGTCACCTCCAAGCAGTATGGCTCGTCTTCACCGCAGTCGCGCGCCACCTTCCAGGCATAGAGCTGGTCGGCGTACTGATAATACGGATCGTCCGGCAACAGATACTGGCGGGCGCTGTCGCCGGGTGAGCCGGTCCCATCAGGTCGCAGGTCAAACTTGGTGCTCACGGTTGTACCCAGGCCAATCTGCGCCATTGGATGGCCATAGAGGCTGACACTGGCATAAGTGGACTTGCCCGTCGCCTGGTGGTTGACGCCGTACACGATCACGAACTCGTCAACGTTGTTACGAAGCTTGAACATCGGACCGGTCGTAAGGTAGTTGTTGTCGCGGGTGCAGGCCACCGCGAACAGGCCGCGCTGGAGGTTGGCGTATGGTTTCTCACAGATGCCGAGGCGGTCGTTGGCAATCGACCAGATGTCGGTGTCCAGCTCTTTATAGGGATAGCCCGGGTCACCAGGGAACAGGCTGGCATATTGGTTCAGGATGGCCGCGCGGAGGCTCTTCAGTGCCGGATAGAGCTCCATCTCGGTGTATCCGTTGCCCTTCGGCCGCAGCACGGGGACCGGCTCCGGGTCGTCCGCGAACACCGGCTCGGCTTGCAGCTCACCATCTTTGTTGAGCGGCGTGACCCGGAAGGCCTTCATGTGGGTGTTGGCGTTCACGATGTAATCGGTCAAGGCTGCCTGGCTTGCCGCCACCGCAGAGCGGAACCCAAGGGCAAAGACCGTATCTTTCGGGCCGATTCCGAGCGGTGCAATGACGGGTGAGATCGCCTGGACGTTGACAATCGCGGCAGGGTAACCGGCGGCGAGCGCCGCGTCTCGCACGCGCCGCTCCGTTTCGCGATGCCCGGTGATAATGTACACAATCGGTGCCAGGAACGGATCGGGACCGATCGTGTGGATAGTGGCGACATTAAGTGTGTCGCCGACCTCGATCCCCAGGGGTACCTGGGCCTCATCGACTCCGCTCGTCAACGGGTCGTCGGGCAGGAAGTAGGCGTACGTCGAGAAACTGAAGTAGCGGACCTCCGGGGGAGTCTCACCGACCAGGACAAATGCCTCATCCTCCCGTAACTGCCACCAGAAGTTCCGGTCATAACGGGGACCCCGCGAGTCATACATGCGCGCATCATTGGGATCCTCAAGCAGATGCGTGTCCGTCAGGACCATATACGCGTTCGGCCAGGGGTTGTTGGCCAGCGCGGACGGCAGGACCCCCGTGCATGCGTTCTTGACAAAGTCCATGTATCCAAAGCCAACCTCATGCACGTTGAATCCCACCCCCTCGAGGTTCTGCTGGAAGTCTGGGACCTTCTCCGCCCAGTTCAGGTCCGGCCCCGGCTTGCTCCCCAGTCCTTTCGCGCCCGCGGCTGCGGTGAACACCAGGATGACCAACATGAGCGCCGCGAGCACGGCGGTCAACGCCAGTGACCTGAGCACATTGCCTTTCATCGTTTCACCTCCCAGTGAAATGAATGGGTGCGGCGCGTGCGCCGCAAGAGCTGAAACTGCACAAGACGCTCAACGTCAGGTGCCCGGCGCCTCCGGTGTGTGAGGCACCTGGCTGTCGCACTTTTCGCTCAGGAAGGCGAACAGCTGCTCCAGGCCGGCGAACAGCTGGCGCTCGCCCGTGTGCGGGCTCTGGATGGACGCTCGCCACTGCCATCTCCCCTGGCATGGCACGCGCCACAGCCGGAGCAGATAGGCCTGGTAGGCGTTGCGCTCGTCGCTCATCGGGTTTCCTGCACTCATCCTGGCTGCTAGTGTACCACCCAAACGCCCGTGGATCGCCCGCAGATCGTCCGAGAAACGCCGGCGGGCTGGCAATTTTGCGCGATTCGTGATATACTGGGGTAAAGCGTGGAGACAAAGCCGTGGCTCACCTGGCGCTGGCGCTGTTGGGTCCTTTCCAGGCCAAGCTGGACGGCAGGCCGATCCAGGGCCTGAACTCTGCTCACCTGCGCGCGCTGCTGGCCTACCTGGCCGTCGAGCGCGGTCGGGAGCACCCCCGCGAGGCGCTGGCCTCGCTGCTGTGGCCCGAGCGGCCCGACCGGGAGGCGATCAGCGCCCTTCGCCACGCCCTGTCCAACCTGCGCGGCGCCTTGGGCGATGCCGGGGCACCCTCCCCCACGCTGCTCATCACGCGCAGCAGCGTGCAACTCCACCCCGCCGCCGACTGCTGGCTGGACGTGGCCGAGTTCGAGCGCCTGGCAAACCAAGACCTGACAGGTCCTCCCTTCGGTCGTGACCTGACAGATCTCACTGAGACCGTCAAGCTGTACCGCGGCCCCTTCCTGCACGGCCTGTCGCTGGCCGACAGCCCGGCCTTTGAGGAGTGGATGCTGCTCAAGGGCGAGGAAACCCAGCGCCGCGTTCTGTCCCTGCTCGAGCAGCTGGCCGCCCTCCAGCTCGCGCGCGGAGCAACCGCCGAGGCCGCGCGCTGGGCGCGGCGGCAGCTCGAGCTGGAGCCGTACTGCGAGGCGGCCCACCGGCAGTTGATGGCCGCGCTGGCCCTGGGCGGGGAACGGCCGGCCGCCCTGGCGCATTATGAAGCCGTCCGCCGCTTGTTCGCCGAGGAGTTTGGTTGCGAGCCGGACGATGAGACTCAGGCCCTGTACGCCCAGATCCGACACGGCACTCTCCTCCAGCCGCAGCCTCAACTCCGCGTCCCCGAGACTCTCCCTTTCCCTGTCTTCGCGGCCGCCCGTCCCCAACCCCGATTGGGGGCTCAGCCTCCACCTTTCCCACTACCCACCGGGGAACTGTCGGATGGGCGGGCGCTGGAGCGCCCCCGCTTTGTGGCGCGCGAGCGGGAGCTGGCCCACCTGGACATTCTCCTCCAACGGGCCCTGGCCAGCCCTGGCGGGCTGGCCTTGATCGCGGGCGAGGCGGGCGCCGGCAAGACGGCGCTGCTGGACGAATGGACGCGGCGGGCCGCCGAGGAGTACGGCGATCTGATCGTGCTCCGTGGGAGCTGCAACGCGCACGGCAGCGCCGGAGACCCCTACCTGCCGTTCCGCGAAATCCTCCAGACGCTGGCCGGCGACGTGGAGGGAAAGCGGGCCGGGGGCACGCTCTCGACGGAGCAGGTGCGGCGTGCTTGGGAGGCGCTGCCGGCAGTAGGGGCAGCGTTGGTGGAGCACGGCCCCGACCTGATTGATACGTTCGTGCCGGGCGGGGCCTTGCTCCAGCGCGTTGAGGGGTTCGCAGGGCCGCGCGGCGCTCCGCGCCCCCTCGGGCACCGCCCCTCGGGGCAGGTGTGGCAGGTGCGGCTGCGTGAGATGGCGCTCGGCGGCCGTGCCGGTGAGGGGGCAGCGGCTGCCCCCGATCTTGGTCGGGGCCTTACCCCACAGCCCGACCTGTTCGCCCAGGTGACTAAGGTGCTGCACACGGTCGCCATGGGCAGGCCCCTGCTCCTGGCGATCGACGATCTGCAGTGGGCCGACGGCGCTACGGCGGCCCTGCTCTTTCATCTCGGGCGGCGTCTGGCCGGCAGCCGCATCCTGCTCGTCTGCACCTTCCGTCCAGAGGCGCTCCCAGACGCAATAGACCCTAATGGTCTCGAAAGACCCTTAGGGTCTGTGGGGTCTGTCCTCCGGGAGCTCACCCGCGAGTGGGGCGACGTCCTGGTCGATCTGGACCACTCCGACGGGCGGGCCTTCGTCGAGGCCTACGTCGACAGCGATCCGAACTGCCTGGGGGCGGGCTTTCGCCAAGCGCTGTACGACCACACCGAAGGCAACCCGCTCTTCACCGTCGAGCTGCTGCGCAGCTTTGAGCGCCGAGGCGCGTTGGTGCGGGAGGAGGCCGGGCGCTGGATCGAGGCACCCGGCCTGGACTGGAAGCACCTTCCCGCCAGGGTGGAGGCGGTGATCGCCGGGCACCTCGCCGGCCTGCCGGACGAGGACCGGGCGCTGCTGGGGGCGGCCAGCGTCCAGGGCGACAAGTTCGCCGCCGAGGTCGCGGCGCGGGTCCTGGGCTGGGATGAGGAGGCCGCCCTGCGGCGGCTGAGTGGCCCCCTGCGGACCCGGCACCGGCTGGTCGATTCAATCAGCCTGGAGCGGCTGGTGTCGAGCGGGCAGCGCCTGTCGCATTACCGCTTCCGCCATTTGCTGGTGCAGCGGAGTGCCTACGACAGCCTGGACACGGTCGAGCGGGCGCGGCTCCACGAGGCGACGGGGCGGGCCCTGGAAGCGATCTACTCCCAGGGCGAGCGGCGCGCGGGGCTGGC
>JBFYTF010000261.1:0-9244 GCA_041300865.1 Anaerolineae bacterium | reverse complement strand
TCCAGCCCGCTCTCTCCGCCCGGCGATCGCCAACCACGACGGTTTTGTAAGTGGCTCGCCCCTTCCACTCGCAGAACGAGCTCCCAGGTGCCTCGATGAGGTGTTCCTGGCGCACGTCCTCAGGAGGGATATAATACACCGGGGGATGGCTTGTCTCCAGGACACGCTTGGCTCGCACGGTATCGGCAATCACCACACCGTTGAAAACGACCTCGATCCGCTTCGAGACCTCCTCGGCGCGTGGAGGGCGCGGATAGTCCCAGACTGATTCCTGACCCCGAACGGGCTCGATTCGCCTAGCTCTCAACGCACCACCTTTTCTCTGCTTCGGATGTCCGCAGCAGCTTTTCTCTTGCTCGTTCCAATTCTCATCCGCAGAGCGCGCCGGGCAGGCGCGGACTGCGGGGAGCCTGATCTGCGCCGGCCGCAGGTCAAGGCGTGCCGCCCACAGGTCACAGGCGATAATCGGCAGGCGTTCCCCAGCGCTCGATGCCGCGGTAGCGCCGCCGGCTCGAGTGAAAGTGTACCAGGAGCGGTGCCCCGTCCAACTCGGGCAGTGCTTCAAAGAGCTCCCGGTCGCCGTAGCGGAAGGCCTCCAGTACTAACGGCAGCTCCTGCTGAAAGATGGCGTAGCGCCAACCGGCAGGGCCAAAGGCCAGGCCGCCACTGACGTGACAGTGGACGTGGAGCGCCGGTCCATCCTCTCCCTCGTGCCACTCGGCCACTACCTCGTCGCGCATCAGGCGCGTGTATAGACCCGAGATCTGCCGTTCGTCATAGTCCGTGCCGACAGCCAGGTACAGGTCGCCCGTGGCGTCCGAGTGGGTGAGCGTGTAGCGCCGCGGTGCCCGCGGGCCCTGGGGCGTCGCGCCTCCCCAGAAACGCACGTGCAGCTTTTCGGGCCTCAGGCGGCTCACGGCTCGGCAATGTCCAGGCCTAGACCGGCGCCAGTGTCCCGGCAAAGATCATCCAGGCCAGCGCCGTCTTGGCCAACAAGCTCAACACAATGTATACTCTTTCGCCGAACAGGTAGTCCTTCCAGCGGCCGACCTTCTTGTACTGAAGATACATGTTCAGGGCAAAGATGTTAAAGAACACAAAGATGGTCGGGATGATGGCGTACACAAACGCGGGCGGCTCGGCGCCAGACGATCCGATGGCGCCGAGGAAGTACATGAGGATGACGATCCAGGGAATGATGCCCGCGATGCAGCCATAGATAAACGACGTCCAATCGGTCTTTTTCGTCGTCTGGTTGTGCAGTTCCATCATGATCCCGAACAGGTTCATGGTGGCATTGATGCCGAACATGACGATCATCGTGCCCAGATCCCAGATGCCGACGAGCATGCCGATGAGCACAATCATCAGCGACGAGCTGAGGGCATACTCGTAAAAGCGGGCGGGATTCATCCCCTTGCTGAGCTGGGCCACATACCAGCGGTAGCCAAAGGTGGCCAGAGACAGGTGGGCGATGGCCGACAACAGCAGGAAGGCGGCCACCGCCGGCCCAAAGCGCAGCTCGTAGACGAGCTGGGGATCGGGCGTGAGTGAGAACGTCTCCGTGTCAAAGCGCAAGAAGTTGGTGTAGATGGGATACGTCGTAGCGTTGCTGAGCACGATCATGAGGATGCCCTGCACCAGGTGCAGGAGACCCATGACCCCATTGAACCGCCGCAGACCGAGAAAGGTCTTCTCGTCTGCCTTGACCACTTGTTTCGACTTTGCACCTTTCGTCGCCATTTCTCTTTCCTCCCTGTGAGATTTATAGCTTCGAACCAACCAGGCGATTCTCCTGGTGTAGCTTCCGGACGAGCAGCAGTGCTATGGCCGTGTCAACCCCGTGGCACGAAGCCTCAAGGCGGCTCAAACCGCCTGAACACGTCGATTGTACCACCTTGGCCATATTTTGTCAAGGTATTGTTCCTATTTCTAGCGAAGCTCTAACGTACTGAGCCCGGCACGAAGCTGACCTGCCCGTTCAGCGCATAACCCACCCCTCGGACGTTGCGGATAAGGTCGGTGCTACCTGCACAGTCCTGCGCTTTGTGCCGGATGCGATGGACAAGGTGCCGGGTAATATCACGCGCCTCGTGCCAACCGCACTCGTACCCCTGCACGTGCCTGACAAGTTCCTGAGGGCTGACCACGCACGGGGCCCGTTTGGCCAGGCATGCCAGAAGGTCGAATTCCGTCCGGGTAAGCTCGAGCACGTGCCCGTCAAGCGCCATGACTCGCCTGTGCAGGTCCACAACCAGTCCGCCTTGCTCCACGCCTGCGGTGGCGTCCCGGTCCGTCTCGGACGCCGGCGGCTGTTCGAGGGACACGGGACCGGTGGTTGCTGCCCGGATCTCTTCGAGGCTGGCAGCCAGGCTCTTCTGTACGTGGAACAGGAGCGCCCGTTCGCGCCGTCGCTCCTCGCGCTTTTGTAGGGCGGCGCGCACGCTCTCCCGCAGGCTGGCCGCGTTACACGGCTTGAGCAGGTAGTCCTGAGCGCCCAGGCGGAGTGCATCGATCGCCGACTCGAGGGACGCGTGGGCGGTGAGAAAGACAACGGCCGTGTCGTGGCCGCGCTCGCACAGGGCGGCCTGGACCTCGAGTCCACATATGCCTTCCAACATCAGGTCGAGCAACGCGAGGTCAAACTCCTCGTGCGCGATCGAGGCCAATGCGCTCTCTCCGCTTTCGACCGCGACTACCTGGTAGCCGTCACGCGCGAGCAAGTCCTCGAGAAAAAAGCGGATGGACTCTTCATCATCCACGATCAGGATCTTGGCCGGTGTGTTCATCGTTGTCCCCTTCGACGTACGGCATGGCGCTGCCGCCGTTCCCTACTACCCTACCCTACCCTACCCTACCCTACCCTACCCTGCCCGTCCCTGGCTACGGTTCAAGGATGATTGTGCTGCAATAGGCAGCAGGATGATGAAGGTACTGCCCGATCCCACCTCGCTGGCCACCTGAATCTGCCCATTGTGTGCCTCGACAATGCTGTAGCTGATTGACAATCCCAGCCCCGCGGCCTGTGCCTTGGTGCTGAAAAACGGTTCAAACAGCCGGACCTGGATCTCTGGCGGCATGCCAACGCCCGTGTCGCGGATCTCGACGCGAGCCGCCGGCTGCGGCGGCTCCCCACCGGCTGGTGGCATTTGGTCCAGTCCGGTGCTGATGCGGAGCGTTCCCCCGTCTGGCATGGCGTCTATGGCATTGAGCACGAGATTCATAAAGACCTGTCTCAAGTGATCGGGGTTGCCCTCTATGAAGGGCAGCTCGCGACTGCCTTCACGCTCGACACGGATGTGGTGGTGCTGCAGTTCCTTGCCGCTCAGGGCAAGCACACTATCGAGCAGGGCCGGCAGGTTGGTGGGCTGTAATCTCTCTTGTGCCGGCCTATAGTAGTCGCGCATTCGTCGCACGATGGCCGAGATCCGGCCCACTTCTCCCCCGATGATCTCCAGGTAACGGTCCAGTTTTTCGCGGCGCTGGCTGCCTGCCATCTCTTCGTGGAAGAGTGTCAAGCAGCCCTCGACTGCCTGGAGAGGGTTGCTGATCTCGTGGGCAATCGTGGCAGCAAGCCGGCCCAGGGCACCCAGTTTCTCGACCTGCAGGAGCTGTGCCCGCGCCTGCTGCTGTTCGTGCAATAACTGCCTGACCTCGCAGTACAGCTGCGCATTCTGCATGGCCTGGCCAGCGTGGCTGGCCGCCACCTGGGCCAGTGCTCGATCTTGTTCCGTAAAAGGCCGATCTGCCCGCCGGCCGCCCAGCATCAGCACTGCCAGCAAGGTTTTTTCCCCCCAAATGGGGACCAGCAGGGCGTCGGCAGCCCGCTTCTGGGCCGGCTCACCATCCTGTCCCAGCGGCGGCAGCTTTTCGACATCAAAGGGCATGGCGCATCGCTGGGCCCTTACCCTATCCACAAGACCCTGCAAGTGAGTCGTATCCTGGCCCGAAACTGCAAGCTCTTCCCAACCTCGCGCGGGTGCAAAGACCTGCATTGCAGGCTGGCCCTGGTGTGGAGGACGGAGCAAGAGCATGAAGGCTGCCGGCGCATCGAGATGTGCGGCTAGGTGATGCAGGGTCACTTCTGCCAGCCTTTTCAACTCCAGTGTGACGGCCAGCGCCCGGTCCAGCTCGGAGAGCGCCCGCAGGCGGTTCACCTGGCCAGCCGCCGCATAGAGCTGCGCGTTGTGCAGCGCCATGCTCACCTGCCGGCCGATGGACAGCAACAGGTCAAGGCCTCGTTCAACAGGCGCGTACGGCTCTCGCCAGCCGATTTTCAGGATACCGAGAATACTCTCTCTAGCGGTGAGTGGAATGCACACTGAGCTCTGTAGATGCCTGCCGCTCGCATTCTGGGGCAGGGTCGAGGGACGGTTCAATGCCTCGCACGGCTCGCAGCCGGCGACAGGTTCTCGCGATGTACTCCGGTAGATCGGGCAATCCTGGATAGGAGCAACGCTCTGGATGACCTGGTGGCCTGAAGACATGCTGTACTGAAGCGCAACCCCAGGTGGGGCGCCGGCCAATGGGCTGGAGATCAGGATCCAGCCTTCGGCGGCCCCCAGCGCTGGGAGCAGAGCCTCGAGGATCGCCGGGACAAGCCGGTCCTGGTCCAGGGTGCTGGCGACTGCCGAACCAATCGAGTACAATGTGGCCTGCTGCTGGGCGTAGCGGCGCAGCGCCCCCTCAGCTCGCTTGCGCTCGGTGATGTCGGCAAACACGACCATAACGTCGCGGATCGTGCCTTGCGCGTCGTACAGTGGTGCGGTCCAGATGCTGACGTTGATGGGGCTTCCATCCTTTCGGTGCCGCACCGTTTCGCGCGCCAATACCGCCTGGCCCGCCAATGTCTCTGCGAGCAACCCCTGGATCTCTTCTCGTTTGGCTCCAGCAAAGATCGGGCAGCGTTGGCCCAGCACCTCGTCTTCGGTCCAGCCAAAGATGCGCTCCGCGGCCGGATTCCACAGCCTGACGATCTGGTCGAGGTCAACGGCAGTGACGGCCAGCGGCGAAGCCTTGATCAGGGTCTCTATAAATTGCTTGGCCTCGCGCATCGCCTCGTCAAACTGCTTGCGCTGGGTAATGTCGTGCATAAGGGCGGTGAAAAAGCTCGTCTCGCCGGTCTTCCACATGGCGAGGGACATTTCTATGGGGAACTCGTCGCCACCTTTCCTGGCCCCGATGGTTTCGAAGGTCTCTCCTGCCAGCCGTGTCCTTCCCGTCGACAGCACTCGCTGCATGCCGGCTTCGTGAGTGGCCTGGAATCGCTCGGGAACAATCCGGGTGAGGGGCGTGCCGATGATTTCCTCCGCGGTGTAGCCAAAGATCTTTTCAGCCATGTGGTTCCAGAGCGTGATCCTGCCCTGGCTGTCGGCGGTCACGATGGCCGCGCTGGCTGTTTCCACCACCGAGCGAAAGCGCAGCTCGCTGGCCTGCAGCGATTCCAGAAACCATTTGCCGAGATTCTCACTTTCGCTTAACGCCTGTGTCGCCTGTGCCTGCTCGGTAATGTCGTGCCAGGCGGCGACCACCTCAGCACGATTATCGATAAGGTCAGGCTCTCGCTCTTGGCCCCTCTGTCCATTGCCGGTCTCGTCGCCCTTTGGCATTCTGGCCTGCCTTTCTTGCCTCTGAATCCGACCAGAGTTACCAACTGACCCAGACGATCAGTGCATCGCTGTGGGAACTCGGAGTTGTGTGCAGCCTGGCAAGTATAATGCACATTCTGCGAAAAAGCAAACTACGCTGGAATCCAGAGGGCCGGGCATGGACGAAATTGACATACAATGATCACGCAACCCAAACGGTACGGTGCCAGCTCTTGCGCTATACTCAAGGGCATGGATGAGTCTGTCTGCCGCATGCAGCTCGGTCCTCGCCCGTTAATAGTAACCGGCAAGGAGGAGCAGGTGCCCACGTTGACGCAACACATGAAACAGGTCCTGAAGCAGCAGCCGGTGGTCCTGGTCGCCACCAGCGATGGCCAGGGTCAGCCCAACGTTTCGCCAAAAGGGGCTCTCGCGATCGTGGACAATGACAAGCTGGTGTTCGCCAATCTGTTCTCATCCAAGATCAGGGCCAACCTGCGGGCCAATCCGAGGGTGGCCGTCGTTGCCGTTGACCCGCAGACGTACGAGGCCTACCAGTTCAAGGGCTGGGCCGAAATGGTGGAAGAGGGGCCCCTGTTTGATAAAGTATGCGGCCTGCTGGACCGCGGCAGGAATGGACCGCAGCCTATGGAATTGTGGTTCGAGAAAGCGGCACGGGAACTGATGGCTGCATTGGGGCGGGCAGGCCGGGCAGGCGTCCGCCCAAGCCACGCCCTGGTGCTCCACATCGAAGAGATCTGGAACCTCGCACCAGGCCATGAAGGTGAGGTCTGGCGTTGAGACCGGACTCTGCCTGCCATGCACCATAGTGGCAGAATGAGGACAAATCGGGAATGCCCCGGGCCAGAAGTTGCTCGGCGCAGCAGCCCTTCCGGAAGGAGGCCAAGTGCGCGCTCGCAGGAGGTGAACATGACCTAGTGCTGGGACCAGTCGATCTGTGTGCGACGGCGCGACCGTTAATCTTTGCCAGAGAAGGAGAAAAACCATGCGTACGCGCAAGCTACTTGAACGATTGCTCGTGATCCTGGTGCTCGCTTCCCTCGTGCTGAGTGGAAGCTTGCCTGCGATCGCCCAAGGCCAGGGGCCTGCCGACCGACCGAACCTCCAAGAGAAGGTGGACAAGGTCAAGGAAAAGCAAGACAAGAGGGTCACCCAGGCGGAGCGGCAGGCCGCGGCCGACCGCGCAGCAGCCGACGGATTTGAGCTGGAAGCCATCGGCACGGCGGCCATGGCCATGCCGGGCGCCGCGCCTCACTACTTCAGCCACCCCAACTATGCCAACAGCCCGCTGCCGGGCAATGTTGTAGCCGAGTGGAACGCCATCGCCCAGGAGTTCTTGCAGCCCTCGGGCATGACCATGACGATGGGTGGCATCTCGATGTCGGCGTCGTTTGTTTACCTGGCGTACATGCAGGCTGCGATGTATGATGCCCTGGTGGCTATCGAGGGAGGCTACAAGCCGTATGCGTATGCGGCGACACCTGACCCCACTGCCTCGCGCGAAGCCGCGGCGGGAACCGCGGCGTTTAGGGTGCTGGACCATTTCTTCCCAGACGATCCCACGCTGGTCCGGGAATATGCCAGGACGATTGACAGTATCCTTGACGGCCCTGCCAAGTCCGCCGGCATCGCCATCGGTGAGGCGGCTGCGGCGGCCATAATCGCCTCGCGGGCCGGCGACATCCTCTCTGGTGATGGCGGCTACGTAGTACCTCCCCCCGGCCCAGGCGCCTGGGAGGCGACCGCGTTTTTGCCTGATGGCACCCCCGCGCCCCCCATGGACCCCTGGATGGCGAACCTGACGCCATTCTTACGAACCGAGATAGCCCAGTATCGACCTATTGCCCCACCGGACCTCACCGACCCCGAATACGCCAGCAACGACCCCGAGTATCTGGCGGACTTTGCTGAGGTCAGGGATTATGGCGGAGCCGTAAGCTCCCTTCGCACACCCGACCAGGCCGCGACTGCCATGTTCTGGGGAACCAACATGGTTATCCAGATGAACACCGCCTACCGTCAGGTCGCGGAGACGTGGGGACTCAACCTGATCGAGACGGCTCGCCTGATGGCCATGGGCAATATGGTTGCCACCGACAGCCTGATTACCACCTTCGACTCCAAATACGCGTACAGCTTTTGGCGGCCGGTAACCGCGATCAACCACACCAACCCAGATGATGGGACCTATGTAGTCGCTTCACTTGATACGTGGACGCCGTTGATGCCGACGCCCAACTTCCCCGAGTACGTGGCAGGTCACGGCTCCTTTGTCTCCTCGCAGGCTGAGCTGTTCACCCAGTTCTTTGGCACGCCCCAAATCGAGCTGGACCTGATAAGCACTGCCACCGGTACAACCAGGCACTATGTTTTTGCTGACGACCTCAGAACCGAGATCGAGAACGCCCGGACCTGGGGTGGGATGCACTTCCGCAGTTCCACCGAGCTGGCGGTAGACGTGGGGCAGCAGTTTGTGCTGGAGACCCTCGGGACTCAATTCTTTCCAGACCCGGCGACGGATACCGGGCAACACGCCACCATCTCCGGCGGCATTCGCAAGTTTGTGGATACACTTCCCGGGCTGGGCGCCACTGCCGCGAACAACCTGGGCCAATACATCCCGGTGGCCGTGCCCGACACCACGACGTTTGCTGACGACCCCGCCACGCCTGAGAACGAAGCCGCTGACTACTACGAGATCGCCGTGGTGCAATACCGGGAAAGGATGCACTCCGACCTGCCGCCCACCCTGCTGCGCGGCTACGTGCAGCTCTCGACAACCAATTTCCAGGGCGAGCACGTCCAGTTGACCAACGCCCTGTTGGATGGGACAGAGGTCGACATCCCAGGCTTTTTTGGCGTGACCCCGCCCCACTACCTGGGGCCCACCATCGTCGCCAACAAGAACAAGCCCGTGCGCATCAAGTTCGTTAACCTGTTGCCGACCGGCGTCGAAGGCGACCTGTTCATCCCGGTCGATGTCACCGTGATGGGCGCGGGCATGGGACCTGACCTGTACGGCATGGTGGAGGACGACCCGCAGAACCCGATGTGCGGCATGGCCTACGACATGGCAACCGGCGCGCGCATCCCCAAGCCGGCTGGCTGTTACACCGAAAACCGCGCCACGCTGCACCTGCACGGCGGCATCTCCCCCTGGATCAGCGACGGCACGCCGCACCAGTGGATCACCCCCGCCAATGAAACTGCCAGCTACCCGCAGGGCGTGAGCGTTGTGCCTGTCCCTGACACGGGTGACTCCGGCGCCGCGGATGACGGCGTGATGACCTTCTACTACACCAACCAGCAGGGCGCCCGCCTGATGTTCTATCACGACCACTCGTGGGGCATCACCCGCCTCAACGTCTACGCCGGCGGAGCTGCGCCGTATCTCATCACCGATGCCACCGAGCAGTCGCTGGTAGCGCAAGGCCTGATCCCCGACGCCGGCCACACAATCCCGCTGGTCGTGCAGGACAAGACCTTTGTGCCCAGCGCAGCTCAACTCGCCGTGTCGGATGAGACCTGGGACATGACCCGTTGGGGCGGCACCGGCAACCTGTGGCTGCCGCACGTCTACTCGCCGGCCCAGAACCCCGGCGATTCTTCGGGCGTCAATCAGTTCGGCCGCTGGG
>JBFYTF010000236.1:0-39705 GCA_041300865.1 Anaerolineae bacterium | reverse complement strand
GCCGAAAACGGGAACATCCAGCCTGGGGACGTGGTAGCAGTGTGGGGCTGCGGCCCGGTGGGCCAGTTTGCCATCAAGAGCGCCTATCTGCTGGGCGCGGAGCGTGTCATCGCCATCGATCACGTGGCGGAGCGCCTGGCACTGGCGGAGCGCGAGGGCCAGGCGGAGACGATTGACTTTATGCAGTGGGACGTCGTGGAGGTGCTGCGACAGATGACCGGCGGGCGTGGTCCGGACGTGTGCATCGATGCCGTAGGCATGGAGGCACATGGAACGTCCAGCCTGGATGCTGTGTACGACAAGGTCAAGCAGACTGTGCGGCTGGAAACTGACCGGCCCCATGTTCTGCGTGAAGCCATCCAGGCCTGCCGCAAGGGTGGGACAGTGTCGCTGGCGGGCGTGTACGGCGGCTTTGTCGACAAGATCCCTATGGGAGCAGCCTTCAACAAGGGGCTGACCCTGCGGATGGGCCAGACGCACGTGCAGAAGTACATGCGCCCCCTTTTGGAACGCATCCAACGGGGCGAGATCGATCCGACCTTCGTCGTCACCCATCGCTTGCCCCTGGACGAGGCACCGGATGCGTACCGCATCTTTCGGGACAAGCAGGATGACTGCATCAAGGTCGTCCTGAAGCCGTGGGAATACGGCAACGGACGGTAGACTCGGAAACAGGATGACAAGAACGACTGAGAGCGGAAATGCACTCCGTTCTCCAGCAACCAGAAGGAGAGAAAAATGGCAGATCAGATTACCAAGAGCATCATTGTCGACGGCCGGCCCTCGGACGTCTTTAACCTGTGGGCCAACTTCCAGAACTTTCCCCACTTCATGAAATACGTGAAGTCGGTGGTGCCCACCGGCGACCGGACAAGCCGCTGGGTCGTGGAGGGCCCGCTGGGCCAAGACGTGGAATGGGTGGCCGAGGTCACCAGGTTCGAGCCGAGCCAGCGTATCGGCTGGAGCACCAAGGGCCGCCACGATGGGTCGGACGTCACGACCAGCGGTCAGGTGACCTTTGCCGAAGTCGGAACCAACCAGACGGAAGTGACGGTCATGATGCAGTACGTACCACCGGCCGGCGCGGTGGGCGAGGCTGTGGCAAAGATATTCTCCAACCCGGACCAGCGAGTGGAGGAAGACTTGCAGAACTTCAAGAAGTTTGCGGAAGGGAATGTAAGCCGGCTTTCATCGATGTAGCCGCGGGCTGCTAAATGCACCGGGGCTACCGGTCACGTGGCCATCAGGGTGCGACACGCCTGAAGTCCAGGCGTGTCGCACCCAGTTCGTTATCAGTGAAGGAGCACCATGAAGATTGCACTTGTGAGCCTGCCCGTCAACGATCCGCTGCAAGCCCACGAATTCTACACAGAGGTCCTCGGCTTTGTCTCGCGGATGTTTGTCCCGGAAGCATACCTGGCTATCGTCGCTTCAGCCGAAGAGCCAGACGGTACAGGCCTGCTTCCTGAACCCACCGACAACCCGATTACAAAACAATTCCAGCAGGGCGTGTATAGCGCCGGGTTGCCCATCATGGTTTTTGGCGTTGAGGACATACACCGCGAATACGAAAGTCTGGTCGGCAGAGGAGTCAAGTTCACCCAGGTGCCGACTCAAACCGACTACGGAGTGATGGCCCTCCTGGACGATACCTGCGGAAACCTGATACAGCTGCACCAAGCGCAGGCCTAGCGTCGGGCTGCTTCCACGAAGCAGAGCGCACGTCCTAAGGAGTACATGTGATGAGCGCGAATGTCGACGAAAAGCTGCGCCAGGAGATCGACGAGATCTATCGCTCGGAATCACGCCGCGTCCTCGCCACTCTCATTCGCCTGCTGGGCAACTTTGAGCTGGCCGAAGATGCCCTGCATGACGCTTTTGTGGCAGCCGTGGCCCAGTGGCCGCGAGACGGCATGCCTGCCAATCCCCGGGCGTGGCTGGTGTCCACCGGCCGTTTCAAGGCCATCGATCGCCTGCGCCGGCGTGCCCGGTTCGATGCGTCCCTCAAAGTGCTGGCCGAGGAGATCGAGCTTGGGGCGGGGAACGGCATGGAGCCGGATGAGGAAGCTGTCGCGGACGATCAACTGCGGCTGATCTTCACTTGTTGCCATCCCGCCCTATCGCCCGATGCTCGGGTGGCTCTGACCCTGCGCGAGGTCTGTGGCCTGACCACTGAAGAGATCGCACACGCGTTTCTCAGCACCACGCCTACAGTGGCGCAGCGCATCGTCCGCGCCAAGTCCAAGATTCGCGACGCGCGCATCCCCTACCAGGTGCCGTCAAGGTCGGACCTGCCCGAGCGGCTGGACACGGTTCTCCAGGTCATCTACCTCGTGTTCAACGAAGGCTATTCGGCCTCGTCAGGAGCGTCGTTGACGAGGCCCGATCTTTCGGGCGAAGCGATACGCCTAGGGCGCGTGCTCAGCCGGTTGATGCCCGAGCCCGAGGTCCTGGGCCTGCTGGGCTTGATGCTGCTCCACGAGTCGCGGCGCCAGGCGCGCACTACGCCTCAGGGCGATCTGGTGCTGCTCGAGGATCAGGACCGGACGCTTTGGAACCGCGCCCAGATTGCCGAGGGATCGGCCCTGGTGGAGCGTACACTATCGTCCGGCGGCTTTGGGCCCTACACCCTGCAGGCAGCCATCGCCGCAGTGCACGCCAATGCCTCAAGCGCTTCCGAGACCGATTGGCAGGAGATTGTCGCCCTCTACGACCTGTTGCTCCGGCTGCAGCCCTCGCCCGTGGTCGAGCTGAACCGCGCCGTGGCTGTGGCCATGCACGATGGTCCCCGCGCGGGCCTGGCTCTCATCGACACCATCCTTGAGCGCGGTGACCTGGCCGGCTACCACCTGGCCCACGCCGCCCGCGCCGACCTTTACCGGCGTCTCCTGCAAAAAGAGGAAGCACGGGCCTCTTATGCCCAAGCCCTCAGGCTTGCCCGCCAAGAACAGGAGCGGCGTTTCCTCGAGAGGCGGCTGGCTGAATTGTCGTAATCGGGCGCTCCCACAGGCTCGTGCTGAAGAAATCTGAAATTAGGCTAGTAGCCTTGTCGATTTTGCACCTCGCCAGACGACTAACCCATGTATGATAAGACCGACCGAGATTGGGGAGTGAGTGATGAAGTACCTGTGCCTGATCCACTATGCAGAGGACAAGCTAGACAGCCTGCCTGAAGCCGAGAGGGAGGCTCTCTATCGGGAGGCGTACGCCTACTACGACCAACTGCTGAGGAGCGGCCACGCCATTGCCGGGGACCCTCTCGAGTCTGTCCAGACGGCGACGACAGTGCGCGTGACCAACGGAAAGACGTCTATCACCGACGGTCCGTATGTTGAGACCAAAGAGCAATTGGGCGGCTACATCCTCATCGAGGCCCGAGATCTGGACGAAGCCCTTGCTCTGGCCGCCAACATCCCTCCCGCACGGCTGGGAGGTGTAGAGGTGCGGCCCATCCGGGACATGAGGCAGCGATGAAGTACGCTTGTCTGGCCTACCACGATGAGCACAGGCTGGAAGCCGTGTCCAAGAGCGAGCTGGACGCGCTCATCGAGGAGACCCTGGCCTGTAGCGAGGAGCTTCGAAGAAGCGGCTACTTGCTCGCAGCGGAGGTCCTGCAGGCCGTCCGGACCGGCGTCGTCGTGCGCGTGCGGAATGGCAGGACCCATGTTGCGGATGGCCCCGTGGCCGAGACGCAGGAACACCTGGGAGCGTTCTTTGTCATCAGTGCCAGGGATTTGAATGAGGCCATCCAGGTGGCCTCCAGCATGGTGCAAGCCCGGGTTGGCTGCATCGAGGTGCGGCCCATCCGCGATCTGGACTGAACCTGGCCCCCAGAAAGCCGGGGGCCGTCAGAAAAAGCGATCACATCTGGAAAGGAAGCAGGAAAATGCGATTCATGCTGTTGATCAAGGCCAACGAGGACTCGGAGGCGGGTGTGATGCCCAGCCGGGAGCTCGTGGCGGCGATGGGTGAGTTCAATGAAGAGATGGTCGAAGCGGGCGTGCTGCTGGCCGCCGAAGGCCTTCATCCCAGCTCCCGGGGAGCGCGAGTGCACTTCTCGGGCGGAAAGACCACGGTGACAGATGGCCCATTTGCCGAAACCAAAGAACTGATCGCCGGCTTCTGGCTCATTGAGGTCGATTCGAAGGAGGAGGCCGTTGATTGGGCCTTGCGCGTCCCCACTGATCCCAGTGGTAGTAGCACGGAAGGCGTGATCGAGATCCGCCAGGTGGGTGAGATCTCGGACTTTCCACCCGACATTCTTCCTCCAGAAGAAGGCGCCCGCGAGCAGGAGCTGCGCGCGGCAGGCTGGAACGCTTCTCAGCGCAGGGCTGGCTCATAGCGGCTGGCCCAGAGAAGTCGAGGGAGTTCAGACGATGAGGAGTAGAGAGATGTCACGCGTCAAGGTCAGGACGGAAGGCGATGACAGGGAGAGCAGACAGCACGTTGGTAGTGCTGAGCGGGAAAGAATCTCGATCCCGCGACTGCGCGGCATGTTCCAGGGCCGGGTGATCGCCCCCGGCGACGACGAGTACGAGACGGCACGGACGCCGTTCTATGGCGGGATCGATCGCTGCCCGGCCGTCATTGTCCGCGTCGCGAACGCGGCGGACGTCGCCGGGGTGATCTCTTTTGCCCGCGAGAGTGGCCTGGAGCTTGCCGTCCGCAGCGGTGGTCACAGCAACGCGGGCCACAGCGTTTCCGACGGAGGCATCGTGCTCGACCTGGCGGACATGAAGGACCTGCAGATCGATGCGGAAGGGCGGACCGCATGGGCCGAGACGGGTCTGACCGCGGGCGAGTACACGGACGCCGTCGCGATGCACGGACTGGCCACCGGGTTCGGCGACACCGGCTCCGTTGGCATCGGCGGCATCACCCTGGGGGGCGGCGTCGGCTTCTTGCTTCGCAAGTACGGGCTCACCATCGACGACCTGCTGGCTGCCGAGATCGTGACCGCCGACGGCGAGTTACGGCACGTGAACGCCGAGCGGCATCCGGACCTTTTCTGGGCCATCCGGGGCGGCGGTGGCAACTTTGGGGTTGCGACCCGGTTCCAGTTTCGCCTGCACGAACTCGACACTATCCTGGGTGGGATGCTGGTCCTGCCCGCCACGCCGGACGTCATCCACTCCTTCATGGCGGAGGCAGAGGCGGCCCCCGACGAACTGTCAACCATCGCCAATATCATGCCGGCGCCGCCCATGCCCTTCTTGCCCGCCGAATTGCACGGCCAGCTCATCATCTTGGCCCTCGTAGCCTATGCCGGACTACCAGTGGCCGGCGAGCGGGCCATGGCTCCGTTCCGGGCAATGACCAGCCCCCTCGCCGACATGGTCCGGCCCATGCGGTACGCCGAGATCTATCCACCGGAAGAAGAGGGGTACCGTCCGACCGCCGTCGCCCACACAATGTTCGTCGACAGATTCGACCGCGGCGTAGCCGAGACCATCGTCGAGCACCTGCAGGCGTCCGACGCGTCGATGCGCGTGGCACAGCTTCGGGTGCTCGGCGGAGCAATGGCCCGCGTGCCCGTCGACGCAACCGCCTTTGCGCACCGGCGTGCGCGCATCATGGTCAACGTCGCCGCCTTTTACGATGGCGCAGAGGACCGCGTTGTGCGCCAGGCCTGGGTGGACGCCTTTGCCGCCGCCCTGCACCAGGGTGACACGGGTGCCTACGTCAACTTCCTGGGCGATGAGGGCCGGGCCCGGGTCCGGGATGCATACCCGGGAGCGACCTGGGACCGGCTCACCGCCATCAAGGCCCGCTACGACCCTACGAACCTGTTCCGGCTGAACCAGAACATCCCGCCGGCGGGGGACAGGTAAGGTGCGGTCGTGAGGAAAATCATCTACTCTTTGATGGTCACTTTGGATGGGTTTATCGCGGGGCCGAACGGCGAACTGGACTGGGCCATTCCCGACCGCGAGCTGCACGAGTACATCAACGATCAAGAGCGCAGCGTCGATACGCACCTGTATGGCCGGCGCACGTGGGAGGTCATGGCTGCCTACTGGCCCACGGGAGACACAAACCCGGCCAACTCTGACTTTGAGGTCGAGTTTGCACTGCTCTGGCAAAAGCTGACGAAAATTGTGTTCTCCCGGACGCTACAGCAGGTCGAGGGAAACGCCCGGCTGATGAGGGAGGTCAGGCCTGAAGAGATCAAGGCACTCCAGGAACAGCCCGGCAAGGACATGGCGATCGGCGGCGCCGAACTGGCTGCGACCTTTATGCGGCTCGGCTTGATAGATGAGTACGGGCTCTATGTGCATCCGGTGGTGCTAGGCGGTGGTACGCCCATGTTCCCGGTCCTGCAGCAACCTCTCAACCTCGAGCTTCTTGAGACCCGGACGTTTGGCACCGGGGTGGTCTACCTGCGCTATAGGCGAAAATGAACGATGGCCGCGGTTCGAAGCAGCGGCTTATGAGGAAAGGATGGCTTGAATCGGAGCCATGTGCAGAAACATCAAGGCACTTTACAACTTTGAGCCGCCGGCCACGGAGGAAGAGATCCGTGCTGCGGCGTTGCAGTTCGTCAGAAAGATCAGTGGCTCCGGCAAGCCATCCAGGGCGAACGAGGCGGCCTTTTACGCGGCAGTCGACGACATCACCAGGATCGCGGGCCAGCTTCTCGGCTCGCTGGAAACCAACGCGCCTCCGAAGGACCGCCAGGAACAGGCAGCCAGGGCCAGGGCGCGTGCGGCTGCCAGGTTTGGGAGTTCATAACTCGAAAAGCGGGATCTCGCACTCGAGACAATCTGCGGAAGGAGAATGAAGATGATCAAGCAATTCGCCGGTACGTCGATCTGGAGCGAAGACCTGAACAACCTGCTGCCGTTCTACCGCGACGTGCTGGGCCTCAAGGTAGCCATGCAGTCAGAGGGCTTTGTCGTCCTGGGCGAGGATGCACCGGACGCACCGGCACTGGGGCTGGGGACGCACAGCGAAGTGCATGGCCGCAATACCGACCCGGCCCGTCACATGGTCGGCTTTAGCAGCGATGACCTGGAGGCGGATTGGAAGCGGCTGAAAGCGGCCGGAGTCGAGTTCATCGAGGATCCCACCAACTATGGCGACATGGCCATCGCGACCTTGAAGGATCCCGAGGGCAACCTCATCCAGCTCTGGGAGTACCGCCCAAGCTAAGCCAGGGGAATTCAGATGACCAGGGACACCGTCAGGGCAAGAGCTGCGCGACGACTTGGCCGAGTAGCTATGGCAAGTGCTCCGTAAGGAGGAGTCACCTGCTTGAAGGGCACCCGCACCTGGGCCGGGCATGGCTTCCCGTGGGGCGATGCCCGGCCCAGGTCTGGCAGCAACATTTAAGGAGAGACAAATGGCAGTCAGTCACGTTCCCGCCGGCCATCACACCGTAACACCTTACCTCCTCGTGCCGCGGCTGGCCGGGCTGATCGATTTCCTGCAAGAGGTGTTTGACGCGGAAGAGACGGAACGCGTGATGCGGCAGGATGGCAGCATCATGCACTCCGAGGTTCGCATCGGCGACTCGATGGTCATGCTCGGCGAGCCGCCGGCCGGCAGCCGGGCTTGGCCGGCCATGATCCATCTCTACGTGCCGGATGCCGACGCCGCGTACAGACGCGCCCTCCAAGCAGGCGCAACCTCCCTGCAGGAGCCAGTAGACGAGTTCTACGGCGATCGCATCGGCGGCGTGGAGGATCGTTTTGGCAACCAATGGTGGATCGCGACGCACATTGAGGACGTGCCGCCCGACGAGCAGCTGCGCCGGCAGGAGGCCTACGCGCGCGAGTAGAGACGGTCCTGAGTCAGAGACGGCGGCCTGCGTCGGCTATTTCGCCAAGCCAGTGAGGGAGCACGGTCAGGTCGCGCTGGTCGAGGATGACCGAGGGTCGCTGCTCAGCCGGTGTGACAAAAAAACCTATCAGTGTTAAAATAGGGGCCAGGATCGAGAGACTCGATAGGAGAGGCCCATGAACAGCAAGGAGCGCGTCCTCGCCGCGCTGAGCGGCCGCGTCCCCGACCGGGTGCCGGTCTGGGTGACGGTCGTCGCCGATATGGCCGCCCGGTTGGCCGAGATCACCGGCATCCCGGCCGATCCGCTCGATGCTTACCTGACCAACCGTATCTCTTATGCCGCGCTGCTCACGTCGCTGGGCAACGACGTCGTGGGCATCGGCTCCACCGCGCCCTCATCGCGTCCCACACGTACCCGGCCCGATGGCTACCTCGAGGATGAATGGGGCCTGGTCTACCGGCGTGTACCGCACCGTTATGGCACCTACCTGGAGGTCGTGGGCCGGCCGCTGGCCGGGATCAGTTCGGCGCGAGAGCTGGCCGGCTATCGCCTGCCGGATCCATCGGCGCCCGGCCGTTTTGACGTCGCCCGCCAGCAAGCCGCGCAGTACGGCCAAACACATGCGCTGCTGGGCATTATCGAGTGCACGGTGTTTGAGATGGCCTGGAACCTGGTCGGTCTCCAGCAATTCCTCGTCGACATGGCGCTGGGGAAGAGCTATGTCGGACCTCTCTTGGATGAGGTGTCGAATTATAGCATCGGCGTCGGCCTGGGGCTGGCCGACGCCGGCGCGGTCGCCCTGCTGACCGGTGATGACATCGGCATGGAGATCGGGCCGATGCTCTCGCCAGCCATGTGGCGCAAGTGGCTGAAGCCTCGTCTGCGGCGGGTGCTCGACGCTTATCGTGTTGCCTCGCCCAACATCATCCTCGCTTACCATAGCTGCGGCAGCGTGCTGCCCTTCATTGACGAGCTGATAGAGGTCGGCGTCCAGGTGTTGAACCCGATCCAGGTCACCGCCCACGGAATGGACGCGGGCTGGCTAAAGCGGACCTACGGCCAGCACCTGGCGTTTTGCGGTGGCGTCGACCAGCGGCAGGTTCTGCCCCTCGGCGCGCCCGCCGACGTCGAGCAAGAAGTGCGGCGCCGGATCGCGGAGCTTGGGCCTGGTGGAGGGTACGTCCTGGCACCGACGCACGACATCCAGGCGGACACGCCGGTTGAAAACGTGCTGGCGGTCTTTGACTCCGCCCGGCGCTGGGGGGCATATCCCCTGCGCTCCACCTAGCCGGCCTGGTCTGCGCTTTCCCGCACGTCTCCCGCTGCGGGTCGTCGTGTCGGCTGCAGTTGCTCCAGCCCGGTGTAGGGCTGGATCGTGCCCCCTTCTACCGACCACAACCCGGTGGCAAAGCGCTCGATAAAGTAGCGGTCGTGGACGATGGCCAGGACAGTGCCCTCGAAGGCCGCCAGGGCCTGCTCGAAGCGACTGCGGGCGGGGATGTCGAGGTGATTGATAGGCTCGTCGAGGAGCAGGAAGTTGCAGCCCTGGGCCACCAGGCGGGCCAGGGCCAGCCTGGCCCGCTCGCCAAAGCTGAGGCTCCCCACCCGGGCAAAAGCCTCGTCGCCGGCGAAGAGGAACTGGTGGAGGAATGTCCGCGTGCCCGTCTCGTCCATGGCCGCCACCTGGCGCACAAGGTCGTAGGGCGTGCTCTCCGGGTCCAGGGTCTCTTGCTCTTGAGCATAGTAGCCGAGCCTGACACCCGCGCCGAGGCGCACGCGCCCGGCCACGGGCTGCATCTCACCGTTTATCAAGCGCGCGAGGGTTGTCTTGCCCGAGCCGTTAGGGCCCACCAGGGCGATGCGCTCGCCCGCCCGGAGAGCAAGGTCAACACCGGCAAACAGGAGCCGGTCGCCAAAACCCATGGTCAGGCCCTCTAGCAACAACACGTCCTGGCCCGAAGGCGGGGCATCGCCGAACTCGAGCTGCATTTGCCACGACCGCCTCGGCTTGTCGACGCGCTCCTCCGAGTCCAGCAGGCGCTCGAGGCGCCGCTGCTGGATCACGGCCCGGTGGGCGATGCCTTTGGCAATCGCCCGCGGCGCAAAGTCGATAGTCCCCAGCTCGATAGAGCGAGCATAGCCCTTGCGGGCAGCGATGGTGCTTTGCAGACGGGCGATGAACTCCTGTTGCTCCTTGTAGGCCGCCCACTGCTTCTCGCGCTCCCGCTCCTTGGCCTGGATATAGTCTGTGTAGCTGCCGGCGTACTCGACCAGAGTGCGGGTCAGGGGATCGAGCTCCAGGATCCGGGTGACGGTGCGGTCCAGGAGGGCGCGGTCGTGCGAGACGACGATCACGGCACCCGGAAAGGCGCGCAGGAACCCTTCCAGCCACTCGAGAGCGTCAATGTCCAGGTGGTTGGTTGGCTCGTCCAGCAGTAGCAATTCCGGATGGGAGAGAAGGAGGCGGGCGAGCCCGAGGCGGGTCTTCTGCCCGCCGCTCAGGATCCCGACCAGAGTGTCCTCATCCAGGTCGCCCAGGGCGAGGCCCTGCAGGACCGCTTCGGAACGAGCCTGAACGCTGTATCCTCCCAGGCGCTCGAACTGCTCCAGCGCCCGATCGTACTCGGACATCAGCCGCTCCAGGGCGGCTCCCTCGGCCGTGCCCATGCGTGCCGCAATGTCGTCCAGCGCAGCTTCGGCCTCGTGCAGCCCGCCAACGGCTTCTTTCAGCACCTGGCCGACAGTATCGCCCGGAGCGTACTCCAGGGCCTGCGCCAGGTAGCCTGCCCGGGTCTCGGGGCGCGACAGGCGGGCGCTGCCACTGTCCGGATCCATCTCTCCCAGGATGATCTGGAGCAGCGTCGTCTTGCCGCTGCCGTTGGGACCGATCAACCCTACGCGGTCACCGGCATTGAGCACAAAAGAGACGTTCTCGAATATCAAGTTGTCGCCAAACGATTTGCTGACGTTGCTAACTGCTAACACGGTTGCCCTCCCCATGGTGGCCGGGGAGCAGACGCCCACAGCATCGCCACAAACAAAAAAGCCGTGGGCGTCGCGTGCACCCACGGCTTTGGACCTCGATCTCGGTAACGGACAGATCTATCGGGAACGCGACGCACTACAGACGCCATAAACTGGGCCGTCGCTGTAGGACATCGGTTCACCTCCTGTCAGAATTGGGGGCATTGTAACGCAAGAACGCAGGCCTGTCAAGAACGGCAGCCACACGAACAAGGCAGTCCCATGGGACGCAGAGGAGGGCGAGGGGATCTCGCCTCTACGGCCTGCCGCCTGTAGGACCGCTTGCCGCGCACGGTGTCGCTCGAGAGGGTGCAGTCTACTGGCTTCCGTGGCCGCGGCCGGGTCCGAGTTTGTTGACTCGCCCGCCGGCCAGGCCAGTTGCCGCACCGACCGCCTGCGCCAGCCTGCCGCTGGCCACTAGGTGCCGCACCGCCTCGATGTAGGGATACATGACTGCATCCTGCTCGAGAAAAGGCACCTGCTCGCGAATGAGGCGGTAGGCCGGGGCGGTGCCGCGGCCAAGCGGGACTTCGGGTCCGAGGATCTGGCGGCGAAAGTCGATGCCCTGAGCGGCGGCCATCAGCTCCAGGGCCAGGATGCGCTCGACGTTGTCGGCGATCTGCCGCGCCTGGCGGGCGGCGTTAGAGCCCATGCTCACGTGATCCTCGACGTTGGCCGAGGAGGGGATGGTATCGGCACTCGCCGGATGGGCAAGCACCTTGTTCTCCGAAGCCAGGGAAGCGGCCGTGTACTGAGTTAACATAAAGCCCGAATTAAGGCCACCGTGCTGTACCAGAAAGGCGGGCAGCGTCTCTTTGTTGCTGGCCTCGTCGGTCAGGCGCATCAGCCGTCGCTCGGAGATGTTCCCGAGCTCGGTGAGGGCCAGGCTGAGATAGTCCATGGCGATGGCGACCGGCTCGCCGTGAAAGTTGCCGCCGGAAAGGACGGTCACCTCGCCGGAGTCGTCGTCGAACATGAAGAGGGGATTGTCGGTGGCAGAGTTGAGCTCGATGGTGAGCACCCAGGCGGCATAGACAATGGCGTCGCGAATTGCACCGTGGACCTGGGGAATACAGCGCAGGGTGTAGGCATCTTGGACATTGCGCGGGTCGTCGCCGCGCAGGTAGCCGCTGCCTTCCAGGAGTCGGCGGATGACTGCCGCCGACTCGATCTGGCGGGGGTGAGGCCGCGCCTGGTGGATCCGGGCATCAAAAGCACGCAGCGTGCCGTTCAGAGCTTCGAGGCTGAGGCTGCCGGCCAGGTCGGCCACCAAAGCCAGGTTTTCGGCCTGAACGGCGGTCAGGGCGCCGATGGCCGTCATCATCGTCGTGCCGTTCGTCAGGGCCAGGCCCTCCTTGGCGCCAAGGGTGACGGGCTCCAGCCCGGCGCGGGCCAATGCCTCGGCGCCCGGCATGCGCTCACCCTGGTACAGCGCCTCTCCCAAACCGATAAGGGGCAGCGACATATGGGCGAGCGGTGCCAGGTCGCCGCTGGCACCCAGAGAACCCTGGCAGGGCACCAGGGGATAAACACCGCGGTTGAGCATCTCGAGGAGCAGGCGCAGCGTCGCCGCGCGGATGCCCGAGTGCCCCTTGGCCAGGGTGTTGGCCCGGATGGCCATCATGGCCCGGGTCGTGGCGGGATCCAGGACCGGCCCAACGCCGGCCGCGTGGCTCATAAGGATGTTGCGCTGCAACTGCTCCACCTGATCGAGCGGGATGATGCGGTCTTTGAAGGCGCCAAAGCCGGTGGTCACGCCATAGACTACCTCGCCGCGGTCCAAGATGCCCTGTACCGCATTCTCCGCACGCTCCACCTTGCGCCATGCCTCTGCGGACAGGCTGACACGCACCTCCCGACTTTCCTGCAGGGCAGATGCCAGTGAGGCAACCTGGTGAATGCTCAGGCCCTCACCGTCAAGGATTACATCTGTCATCTCGAGTCCTGCTCCATTCTGGATACGTTGTGATGGCCACCGATTATACCATCGTCCGGGGAGAAGATCAAACGTTGCCCGAGGTCCCGGGCCACGGCGAAGGGTGGACCGGAAGTTGGGTGGTAGTTTGCCGGAGGGAGGTTCTTGGGGTATACTGGGGTGGCATGACCTTGCAGTGACGCCTGGTCTATCCCCTCGTGCCCAGTAGGGAGGCAGAGCAAGCAGGGAGCGGCCGAGCAGCTCTGGGCAGGAAAGGATTCCGATTTCGATGGACGATCAGAGCAAAGCAGCGGCGAGTGGTGAGGCAGTTGCAGAGCTGAAGCGACACCTGGAGGCCGTCAAACGCGCGGCACACCAGGCAATCGAGGCCGGATGGGACGCCGGAGCGGACCCCGGTGGCGATTTGTCCACTTTGCTCGGCAGCACCCAGGCTGCGTTGGGCCTGCTCCAGCAAACCCTGCGCGACGACCTGAGACCGGGTGAGGAGCTGGCTCAGTCGGAAGACCTCGAGGTTGCATTGGAGGAGCTGCAGGTGGCCGAGGAGGAGCTGCGCGTCCAGAACGAGGAGCTGGTGCAGGTGCGGGATGGCCTGGAGGCTGAACGGCGGCGCTACCAGCAGTTGTTCGATCTTGCCCCGGATGGCGCGCTGGTCACTGATTCGTCCGGCCTCATCCAGGAGGCCAATCGCGCGGCGGCGAGCATGTTGGGCGCGGCACCGGGCTTTCTGGTCGGCAAGCCGCTGTGGCTTTTCATGTCCGAGGCCGAAAGCCAAACCGTCATGGCCAACCTCGAGCGCTTGCAACAGGACGATGCCGGCGAATTCCTGCGCTGGGAACTGCCGATGCACTCCCGGCAGGGCCTGCAATTTGAGGGCAGCGTAGCTGTTGCCCCGGTCTGTGACGCGCAGGGGAGGCGAGCCGGCCTTCGCTGGCTCATCCGCGACGTGACAGAAAGCAAGCGGACGCAAGCAGCGCTGCGCGAGAGCGAGGAGCGTTACCGCCGCCTGTTCAACAGTATGAGCGAGGGCTTTGCCCTGCACGAGATCGTGTGCGATGCGCAAGGCCGGCCCAGCGACTACCGGTTCCTCGCAGTGAACCCCGCCTTCGAGTCTTTGACCGGTCTCAAACAGGAGGATCTGCGAGGCAAGACGGTGCTAGAGATCCTGCCATCCATCGAGCCACTCTGGATCGAGACGTACGGCACGGTTGCTCTAACGGGGGAGCCAGCTCACTTTGAGCAACGCGCTGGCGCTCTGGAGCGCGATTACGAGGTCTGGGCCTACTGCCCGGCCCCGAAGCAGTTTGCGACCCTCTTCCGCGATGTCACCGAGCAGCGGCGGGCTAAAGAGGTGCTCCGGCAGCAGGCCGAGGAGCTGCGGCGGTTGACGGAAACGCTTGAGCAGCGAGTAGAGGAGAGAACCGCCGAGCTGGCCACGGCCTATGCGGGGCTGCAGGCGCAGATTGCCGAACGCCAGCGGGCTGAGCGAGAGACACAGGCGGAACGGCAGCGCTTCTACGACATGCTCGAGATCCTGCCGGCATACGTGGTGCTGTTGACGGCTGATTACCATGTTTCTGTGGCCAACCGCTACTTCCGGGAGCGCTTTGGCGAGTCCCACGGGCAGCGCTGCTTCGAGTACTTGTTTGGACGTGAGACGCCGTGTGACGTGTGCGAGACGTACAAGGTTCTGAAAAGTGGAGGGTCACACCACTGGGAGTGGGTCGGACCCGACCGCCACATATACGACGTTTTTGACTTTCCCTTCACCGATTCCGACGGGACGCCCCTCATCCTCGAGATGGGCATCGAAGTCACCGAACGCGTCAAGGCGGAAAAGGCGCTGCAAGAAGCCAACGAAATGCTGGAGCGCCGGGTGGCAAAGCGCACCGCAGAGCTGACCCTCTCCAACGCACAGCTTGCCGAAACCAGGGACTACCTGGACAAGCTCCTGTCGTACGCCAACGCACCTATCGTCGTCTGGGATCCCGGTCTCCGGATCACTCGTTTTAACGCCGCCTTTGAACGTCTCACCGGCCTGGAAGCCGGCGCTGTCTTGGGCCAAACGTTGGACATCCTCTTTCCCGAGGGGCGGAAGGACGCTGCCATGGCCCAGATTCAGCGCGCGACGACAGGGGAGCGCTGGGAGGTCGTCGAAATCCCCATCCTGCACGTCGACGGGACTGTGCGCACGGTGCTCTGGAACTCGGCGACGGTGTACGGGGCGGACGGCACGACACCCCTGGCGACCATCGCCCAGGGACAAGACATCAGCGATCGCAAGCGGGCGGAGGAAGGGCTGCGACAGCGCGAGGAGCAACTGCGGGTCATCACTGACACGGTGCCCGTGTTGATTGCGTACGTCGACGGCGAGCAGCGCTATCGCTTTGCAAACATGCAGTACGAAGCCTGGTTCGGGCGGCCATGGCAGCAGGTCCTGGGGCAGCACGTGGGCGATGTCCTCGGTGAGGAGGCCTACGAGACCGTGTGGCCTTATGTGGAGCGTGCATTGGCGGGCGAGGCAGTCCGATTTCAACAGTGGGTGCCCTACCAGGGCGCCGGGATGCGCTACGTTGATTCGGCGTACGTGCCGAGCACCGACAGCCAGGGCCGCGTCCAGGGCTACTATGTGCTGGTCAACGACAACACCGAACGCCAACAGGCTGCGCAAGAGCGTGAGCGCCTACTGGCCGAGGTGCGGCAGGCCCGCGACGAACTGGAGAGGCGCGTCGAGGAACGGACGGCGCAACTGGTCGGCACCAACGAGGTGCTCCAGGCAGAGATAGCCGTCCGCGGCCAGGTAGAAGACGAGCTGCGAGAGAGCGAGCTGCGCTTCCGTCAACTGGCGGAGAACATCGACGAGGCATTTTGGCTGATGGAGCCCGATAGCGGCCGCTTTCTGTACGTCAACCCGATGTGGCAGAAGCTGTGGGATGAGCTTGGTGACAAGGTCGATGGTTGGCCTGCCCGGTTTGTGGCGGGCATACACCCCGAGGATCGGGAGCAGGTCCTGGCAGCATGGCAGGCGGATGCGGCGAGTTTCGACCGGGAGTTCCGCATCCTCCAGCCCGAAGGTGAGGAGCGGTGGGTGCGCGGCCGCGCATTCCCGGTTCAGGATAGCACGGGACGATCGCGGCGGGTGGCGGGCATCATTCAGGATATCACCGTCCAGAAGGCGGCGCAGGCGGCTGTGATCCAGGCCGAGAGGATGAGCACCGCCGGCCGCCTGGCTGCGTCTCTGGGACACGAGATCAACAACCCCCTGCAGTCAGCCATCGGCTGCCTGGACCTGGCACGCGAGGCAATGGTGGAGGGCCAGGATCCGACACGTTTCCTGGAAGTGACCTGCGAAGCGCTTGAGCGAACCGCCTGGGTTGTGTCTCAACTCCGGACTTTGCACCGCGATGCCGCCCGGGAGGAGCTGAAGCCGGTCAACCTGCACGACCTGCTGCACAACGTCCTGCTTTTGAGCCGGAAGCAGTGTGCCAGCCAGGGCATCCAGGTTGCGGCGGAGTTTGGACCCGAAATCGCACCCCTGTTGCTGATGCCCAATGCCCTGCAGCAGGTGTTTCTCAACCTGGTGCTGAATGCCATCGACGCCATGCCTTCCGGCGGTCAGCTGCGGGTCACCGTGGAACGGTCAGCCCGGCCCCGCGGCGTGTGGGTCCGCTTTGCCGACACCGGTCGCGGCCTGTCACCCGAGGTCCGCGAGCACTTGTTCGAGCCCTTTCACACGACCAAGCCGGAAGGGCTCGGTCTGGGCCTGTTCGTGAGCCAAGGCATTGTGCAGCAACATGGCGGGCGTATAGAGGCGAGGACGGGCGCGGAAGGTGGATCTGTCTTCAGCGTCTTTCTTCCGGGGAGCCCGTAGTGTGCTTCCGCAGAGACCTATCAGGGCTTGCGCCCTACCATGCCCGCCGCTCAGCTACGGTCGCCCACAGGCCAAGGGGGCGTGAGCTTTGAGCTCGGGCTTTCCGTCTGGCCGGTTGCTAAGGCTCCTGTGACCGGATAGGCACGGTTCTGACCAGCAGCCCGCCGTTTGGCACCAGGGGGGCGTTCTCGATGGCTTCCAGGCTGTACTGCGCAGACAACCGGTCGATCTCGTCTGGCGGCAGCAGCAGCCAGGCACCCGACGGCCCGGCGGAGGCCAGCCGACCGGCCATTTCCGGAAGGTCGAGGACCCAGTGCTCCACGCCCTCTAGCGTGAGGTAGTAGTAGACGGCGCGCATGTAGCGAAAGCCGCCATCCCCCCTCTCGGTTTGCAGGTTGGCGCTGAGATAGAGCGGCGTGCCCGCCGGCAGCGACTCCTCGAGGAACTCGACCATGGCCCACATCGGCCGGTTGTCGCGTCCGGCACCGGTTTCGGCGGCATAGTGGGCCATCGTGGCGCGCACCGGATAAGCGGCCACCAGCAGCAGGGCCAGCAGTCCCACCGCCAGGCGAGCTCGGGTTGCAGGCCAGGGGAGCCGGCGCTGCCACTCCAAGGCGCGAGCCGCCGCCACGCCCATGGCGGCGAAGGACAGGGGCAACAGGAACGCCGTGTAGCGCTGTGAAAACAGCCCCTCGTAGCGCTCGTTAAAGTAGGGCAAGATCAGCACCGCTGACAGGGTCACAAGGAGGGGCATCCACTCGCCGCTGCGTGCCAGGGAGATCATGGCCAGTAGGTACCAGGCCAGCAACAACAGCGTAACGATCTCGCCACCCGGCACCTGAACGCGTGGCACTTGGCCGCCTAAGGTTTGGCCCGCAGCCTGGAGCATGGTTTTCATGTTGTTCCAATAGATGCCCAAGCTGGGGTCCGAAACCCAGGCATAACCGTGCTGCTGAAAGTCGGCCATCCCCCCGCCGCCACTGAGCAGGTGATAGGCCAGCATGTTGCCATAGGCCAAGACCGCCGCGCCAGCCGCCAGGTAGGGCCACGGCCGGCGCAGCCATGCGCCAGCGTCGCGGCGGGCCAGGAACCAGACGAGCAGGCCGGGTGCGACGACGATCAAGGACACGTGTGTCTGCAGGGCCAGGCCATAGAACAGCCCGCCCAGCACCAGAAGAGGGCCTCCTCGGCGATAGCGGTCGCCCTGTGCCTCAGGCGGCTTCTCTGCCTCGGACTCTGTCCTGGGGCTCGGAGGTGCGACCGGCGGCCTGGCGCGGCGCACGGCAGAGTGCAAAGCAGCAAAAGCCAACGTCGCCAGGAGGGGCGAGGCCGAGTTTGACCAGGCGACGCGGCTGTTAACCAGGATATGAACCGGGCAGAAGGCGAGCAGCGCCCCGGCGACAAATCCTGCCAGCCGCCCGCCCATCGACCGTCCCAGCCAATAAGCCGCGCCCACGGTGAGCACTCCCAGCATCAGGAACAGCAGGCGCGGCAGGTCCATGCCCGGCCCAAAGAGCCAGAATCCTGCCGCCAGCAGATAGGTCAGCAGCGGGCCAAAAGTGGGGTTGATGGGTCCAAAGATGGGCCACTCCCCGTCCAGGATGGGCAGTGCGCTGAGCACTTCGAAGGCCTCGTCGGTGACGACGGGCACGAGCTGGAGGTAGGGCAGGCGGACGGCGGCCGCTACAACGAGCAGCCCCGCCAGCAGAAGCAGGTCGAAGGCAGCTCCCGGAAGCCGGCGACCGGGGACAGAACTTGCCAACGTTGTCTCCGCTGTGGATCAGGTTAATGGGCGTGACTCGACGTCGCACCGCTTCCACACTTGTGGCAACGGTATTGTAGTCCAGGTTGGGGAGAATGTCAACGGAGCGTCTTGCGTCACGATGCTCTTCATGGTAAAATGAGCGCAGAGTTCGGCCAGGTGACCAAATGGAGAAGCAGTTGCTGCCATCAGATGATTTGGAAGAGGAAGGACCGTGAAGCGAGATGAGGTTCTTCGAGTACTAGCCAGGTTTCGAGAACGAAGGCAGGGCGAGTTCGGCATTCTACGGCTCGGTGTGTTTGGCTCTGTTGCGAGAGAACGGACGACCGAGGCTAGCGATGTGGACGTCGTGGTCGAGCTGGAAGATCCCGATCTCCTGATCCTTGTTGGTGTCAAGCAAGAACTGGAGGAGTTGCTGCGCGTACCAACGGACGTCGTACGCTACCGCGATGAGATGAACCCCTATCTCAAACGACGGATCGACCAAGAAGCCATTTATGTTTGACCTCGGGTTCGTCAGAGAGATCCTGCACCAGATCCTTTGGTCGGCCGAAACCATTGCCAGGCGTTTTGAGCCGATCACGTCCGCCCAGGATTTTCTTGCCTCTGACGCGGGGCTGGAAAAGCTGGATGCCATCTGCATGCAGTTGATCGCCATTGGCGAAAGCCTCAAGCATCTCGACAAGCTAACAGAAGGCGAGCTATTTTCGCGTTATCCGCAAGTCGAATGGAAGCGAGTGATGGGCATGCGGGACGTACTGAGCCATCACTACTTTGATATCGATGCCGAAGCAGTCTATGCAGTCTGCGAAACGCACATTCCGGAACTCGTCCGCACGCTTCGGCGCATGATCGCAGACCTGAGCCTGTAGATTCCCCTTCTAAACGGATACCAAGGTGGAAACTACAGACTCCAGCCTCAAAACCATGTAGATCTCATCTTGGCGTCAGTATAGGAAGAAGCATCAGACAGTCGGGCCTAGTCCCGAGTTTTTGTCGACCCCGGACGGTTGGTCCGCCCCCGTCAGCATATTGATCCACGCCGACGTCCCCTCCAACTGCCAGTTCACCGGCGGCTGCACGTCCAGGATGTGCTCGCCATAGATCTTCATCTTTCTTGACCGTTCCCACGCCTGCGTCCACACGCAGTGGCGCTCGGGGTAAACCTCGCAGTAGCCGCCGGGCCGCACGCCACCGCACGGGCCGTTCCGCAGCTGCTTATAGCTCGCAACTCAAACTCGCGTACTTGCTCTCCTGGTCTTTGTGAGCATAAGCCTCAACAGTGACCCAAAGCTTGTCTTACCGCCAATCATTCAACCAGCGCACCTGTCCGGCCCAGCCATCAGACTCTGTCTCTTGCAAGAGCCGATCCAGGGCGGCGACAAGCCCAGAGAGAGCCCAACTCGTCTGCGTCGCCAGTATGATTCCGCCATGGTGCGGATGTTGCTCGGCAAGAAGCGAAAAGTCGCGAACATTGAACGTCAGGATGCAACGCCCTTGGGCGGTGGCCCGAAGCAGTTGGTCTTGGTCGCTGGCGTCGGCCGAGATCCATTCGTTCGGCGTTCTGGTCACGTCGTGGCCGCGCTTGAGCAGCGCCCGATGAAGAGCCTTGATGGATGCATCCGCGTCAAGGTGAAGACGAGGGTTAGTCACGGCTCTCTTCGAGCGCCTGTTCCGATTGCACCACCGCGTCTATCTCATCCTGGTGGGCCTGGTAAAAGGCGAGGGCCTCCTCGACTTGTGCCTGCGTCAGCTCGTACTCGGCCGCGACCTCGCGGACCTCCATCTGCCAATTGTGGTTGGCAGCGACCACTGTTTGGACCCGAATGCCGGTGCCCCGGACGACAGGCACCGGCCAACCAGAGGCTCCGCGCCGATAGGTTATGCCAGGAAAAGCCGGATCATCTAGGCTCTGTTTAAGAGTCCCCACCTTTTCGGCCACCGACCAGAGGATGAACTGGTTGAGGGAAACGCCCTGGCTGGCAGCCCAATCCTCTGCCTCGCGCTTGAGCTGCGCTGGCAGGCTCAACGGATAGCGTGCCATGGACTTGTTCCTTTGCGTTTGAGTTCGACATCAAAAGCGATATCGTATAGTACATCATATCGCGTTTTGTGTGGCTTGTCAAGGCCTGGCCCTGGCCCGCAGCAGCGGCGACTACGAGCTCGAGTCCCAGCTTCTGTGGAGCAAGACGGTAGCCAACAGCTACTACGACCAGGCCGAACAGGCACAGGCGGCCGGGCGGGCCAGCATCGCCATCGCCCGGCAGCACGGGCTGCACGATCTCCTGGCCTACGTGCTCAACGATCTGGCGCTCAACTTGCGCCTCAGCGGCCGCCTCGATGAGGGGAACGCCAGCGCCGAGGAGGCGCGCGCTCTGTTTCGCCGGCAGGGTAACCTGCCCATGCTTGCCGACAACCTGACCCAGGCGGCCTGGAACGCCTTCCTGCAACTGGACCTGGAGGGCGCCCTGGGCTGGGTCGAGGAGAGCATCGAGCTGTGCCCCAAGATCAACAACGGCTGGACCATGGCGCTGGCTCGCTTTATCCGCGGCCAGATTCGCGCCGTCCCGGGCGCCTGGGGCGCTGCGCTGGAGGATCTGGAGGCCAGCATCGAGATAGGAACAGAACAGTAGCCGCCGGGGGCGTACGCCGCCGCAAGGCCATTCCTGAGCTGTTATAGCTCGCAACTCAAACTTGCCGGCTCGCTCTCGTTTTCGTTGTAAGGCTGATGCTTGGCGGCGGCAGACCGGCAAGAAAGAGCCTTGCATCGCAACCCGCTTCATGGTAAAATGAAGGTGCAGTCTACTTGAGGTGAAAAATGGGAAACCAGACTCTGACACTGGACGATTTGAAGGAGCAGACTTTGGAGGACTTGCTGCGGCGGGTGGTCAAGGAGCAAGAAGTCTTGACCGTGCGCCTGCCGGAAGGCGAGACGGTCGCGCTTCAGCCTTCGCCTCGTCTCAAGCCTCTGCCTGTGCTCGACGGTTTCGTCCCCGAAGGCTGGAAAGATGCTCTCTACGAATGAGCCCGGAGAGCCGGTTTTCTTTGATGCCGGCCTTTTCATCGGCGCGCTCCTCCGTGGAGACCCGAGACACGGCGAAGCACGCCCTGTTGTAGAAGCGGCACGCCGCGGCGAGATCCAGGCCTGTACAACGCCGAGCATTTTGAGCGAGGTGTACGGAGCGCTGACCTGGGAAAAGGCCCAGCCGTGTCATGCGCCAGAGGAAGCGGCCACAGCAGTGCGGCTTCTCGTTGAAGCCCCTTCTGCCATTCAGGTTCTGGAAGTTGGGCCGAGCGTTGCTCTCCTGGCGCTCGAATTGGCTGCCGAGCACAAACTTCGGGCACGTCGTGTTCACGATGCCCGGCATGCAGCCGCCGCCCTGGTAGCCGGCCTTCATTTGGTTTACACGTATGATGCTGAGGACTGGCAGGTGTTTGCAGCGGATGGACTGCAAGTTGCCGGACCTGAATCAACTCTGGTCAGATTGGCTGAAAAGACAGATGCCACTCGATAATGGTCGCCTGTGGGTGATGATGTGTAGCGGTCCGATCACTTGGTTCTGACCTGGCTTTCTGGTGGCTGGTCCGCCCCCGTCAGCATATTGATCCACGCCGACGTCCCCTCCAACTGCCAGTTCACCGGCGGCTGCACGTCCAGAATATGCTCGCCATAGATCTTCATCTTTCTTGACCGTTCCCACGCCTGCGTCCACACGCAGCGGCGCTCGGGGTAAACCTCGCAGTAGCCGCCGGGCCGCACGCCACCGCACGGGCCGTTCCGCAGCTGCTTGGGGCAGGTCATGGGGCAGGTCATCCCTGTCAGGCGGAGGATGCACTGCCCGCATGAGCGGCAGTCGAAGATGAGCTCTTTCGTGAAGCGCTCGAGGGGAAAGAGCAGACGCCCGGCCCGCTCGTAACCCAGACGGGCCAGGAGCGGGTCCATGACGCGGATCGTGCGCTCTCCGAAGCGGTAGAGCCATTCCAGGGGACGGGGATGATCCTGGATCCAGCGGCGCAGGCTCGAAGTGCCTTGTTTTGGATGGGTGCTCACCTGGGCCCCTGACCCTTCCGAGACGCGGGCAGCAGATCTCGCGCGGGCTCTTTGCGCAGGCCGTCCACCAGGTGCAGCATCGCCAGGACCGGGTGGCGCAGCAGCATACGCGGCCCGGCATAGCGCATCACGGCACGGATCTGCTCCCGCATCTGCGGTTTGTAGCAGTGCGCCGGGCAGCGGGCACATGTGGTCTTGCCCTCCTGGAACGGGCACTTTTGCAGGCGCTGGCGCGCATAGCTGTGCAGCGCGGTGCAATCCGGGCACAGGGCGTCGCCACTGCCGTGCACGTTGCGGCAGTAGAGCCGGATCATGGCCTCAACGGTCCGCGCTTCCCGCTCCATGCGCCCCCTGCTCCGCAGCCTAGTGTCCAAGGGTCTCGCTCCTTCGCGATGTGTTAAAGATCCCCGTTGGCGTCTGGACGCCGCCCACTTCGGCCACCTTCTCGAACGTCTGGGCGTCATAGACGCGCACCACGTTGCCCTGCCAGTCGGCCACGTAGACAAAGCGGGCGTCATGCGTGAACTCGGGATGGAGGGGCTGGATGCCCTCCTCGATCACTTTCACGATCTCAAAGGTCGAGCCGTCCATGACATAGATGCGATTGGCCGGGTCGGCGAACATGGTGTCGGCCCACACAGTGGGGCTCTCGTGGTGGGAGCGGATGAACAGCCCCGGGCCGGAGGTCTCGATCTCGGCCGCAATGCTGTTGTCGGCCAGGTCCCACACCGTGATCTTGCCCTCACCGGCGTGCACGGTGGCGGCATAGTCCTTGCCGTTTGCCTCCCACACGGCACCAGAGCCGGGATGAGGAGTGTCGCCGGTGGCGATCGTCGTCACCAGCTCCCAGTTGGCAACATCGACGACGGCCATCCAGTCGTCCACCTGCGACGCGATGTAGAAGAAGCGGTTATCGGCACTGAGAAAGCCATCATGGAGAATGTTGCCTACACCTTCCAGTTTTTCAATCGGGAAATCGGGCTGCGAGTAGTCGATGCGCCACATCTGGCCGGCCTCCTTGAGAGCCAGGACAAAGTAGGGGCCGACTTTCTCTGGCGAAACGTCAGAGGTGATGGCGACCCGGGAAGAAACCATCTCTCCCTGGGGGTTCTTCCCCTCGGTGACAATGATCTTCACCGGCTCCAGCGTCTTGGCATCGACGATGACCGCCGAGTTGGGAATATAGTTGCCTACGATGGCGTACTTGCCGTCGTCAGAGATGGCCAGGCCACGGGAATCGAGGCCGACGCGCACCTTGGCCACTGCCTGGAGGGTATAGAGGTCGATTTTGAACAGCCAGCCGTCTCGTCCAACGTTGTAGGCCCAACGGTCGGACGTGGGATCGAAGGCATAGCCGTGCGCGCGGTAGCTGGCTTCGATGTGACCCAGGAGGCGGTGGGTATCGCCGTCAAAGACGGCGATGGAGCGTGCCTCCCGCTCGGTAACGAGCATGAGGTTGTCTACGTTGCCGTCGTGCGCCGGCTCGGCTGGCAGGGACGCCTCGTCGACCAACTGTTCGCGGCTGGCCGCCACCTGGTCCAGCTCCCACTGCACGGCCTCGGCCGATGGGTGGCTGCGAATATAGCCGACCATGGCCCAGACTTCTTCCTCCGACATACCGGCCGGTCCCCAGGCAGGCATGACCGTGCCTGGACGGCCGTTGAGGATAGCCTCGAAATATACCTCGTCGCCGGCCTCGAGGCGGCCGGGGATGAGGGCCGGGCCGGTGGCGCCTTCGCGGTTGGGTCCGTGGCAGCCACTGCAGCTATCCTGGAAGACGGCTTCCACTGCTTTGCCCTCGAAAAGCGGCGGCGTCACGGCCCCGCCGGGCAAGACGATGACCACGCCTTCCATCGTGGGATGGATGCTGCAGCGGTAGCGAAAGGTGCCCGGCTCATCAAACTGCCGCACAAAGCTTTCGCCGGGGGCCAGCTCGCCTGACTCGAACCAGCCCTCCTCACTCGTGAGGGCGTGGGGTACATCGTCATCGTTTTGCCAGGTGACCGTGGCACCGGTGGCCACGGCGAGGGTATGCGGCTGAAACGACTGGCCCGCCATGGTCACGGTCGCCTCCGTCGCGGCCGCGACGCCGAGGGCCGTCGCCTCGGGTTCGACTTGAGAGTCCGCCGGCTCGCTCGAATCACAGGCGGCCAGGAACAGGGTCAGGACAAGGAGTAGAAGGGCGATCGGCTTGGCCATCAGATACCTCCTTCAGCCAGGGCGCAGTAGGCCTAAGCCGGCCGGTCGCCGGCTAGGGCATGGTTGAGAGCGCCGAGCAGTGGTTCCAGGGCCACGGCGTGCTCCTGGGCACTGTCGGCGATGGTGTGGAAGGGGGACATCGTGCAACCCACACACTGCAAGCCATGCCTGACAAAGACAAGCACGGTCTCGGGATGGTCTTTGACCACCTTCTCGACCAGGCTATCGGCAGAGATCGTGTCTTGGTCGTCGAGCATGTCTACCACCTTCTTTCTTCGGAAGCTGCGCGCGGATCCAGGGCGACACTCGCGGCAGCATTTTGTACGGCGTCGGTTCGACAGTGCCATCTTAACCCAGAGACCGGCCCGCTGCCATGATCTTGATCATACGTGGGGGGCTCGCCGCCTGCATCCCGGCCTAATCGCCAACGGCTGCATTGGGGAAGAGGGCGACAGGGGGTTGGTGGGCAGCCTGGGTCCGAGATGCTGTGGGGTGGCATTTGACAAAAGGACAGCCCTGGCAGTACAATGAGCCTGGAAATGAACTTCCAGGCCATCTTGACTCTTGGCATCCTCATAGCCACGCTGGCCGTGTTGGCCAGCCGGCGCCTTCGACCAGACCTGACGGCAGTCTGCGCGACGCTTGCCCTCGTACTGACGGGCGTGCTCGAGCCCGAAGAAGCCTTCAGTGCCTTTGGCCAGCCGGTCATCGTGATCATTGCCTGTGTGTACATCCTTGGTGCCGCCCTCTATGAAACCGGGGTGGCGACGATGATCTCGGAGCGCCTGATGCGTTTGAGCAACCGGGGCACAGGCTTTCTCATCCTGATCCTCATGCTCACGGCCGGGCTGTTGAGCGCTGTTTTGAGCAGCCTGCTGGTGATTGTTATCCTTCTGCCGGCTGTGCAGCGCCTCTGCCGCAGGACCAAGGTCGCCCCGGGGCAGTTGCTGCTGCCGGTAGTCATTGCCGCTTCCATGGGCAACCTATTGACCCTGATTGGCACGGTGTCGAACCTGGTGGTGGACGAGCTCCTGGTCGCCGCGGGTGAAGCGCCCCTCGGCTTCTTGAGCCTGGCACCCGTCGGCCTGATGTCCCTTGTCCTGGCCATTGCCTGGTATCTATTCGCCGGCCGCAGGTTCCTTCCCCACGTGGTTACCCCCGAGCCGCAGCAGCCTTCTCTGGACGAGGTCGCCGAGGACTATCGCTTGAAAGAAGAACTCTTTCGCCTCCGGGTGCGTTCCATCTCGGATCTCATCGGCACGCGATTGCGAGAGACCGACCTCAGCAGCGGGTATGGGCTGAATGTGCTCGCCGTCCAGGCCGGCGGCAAGCCGCTTCGCGTTCCGGATCTCGCCCGGCCCCTGGAGCAGGATGATGTGCTCATCGTCGAGGGGAAGCCGGGCAATGCCTACCAGGCGGCGACCATGCACGGCCTGGACCCGAAGGGACGCGTCGAGCTGGAGGAGTTGGGCGAGCTGGAGGCTGCGCGCCTGGCCCTTGGGGAGTTGATGGTCCCACTCCGGTCGCAGCTGTCGGGCAAGTCGTTGGCTGAGGCCCACTTCCGGGAACGCTATGGCCTGAATATCCTAGCGGTGCG
Source organism: Anaerolineae bacterium (assembly GCA_041300865.1). Classification (GTDB taxonomy): domain Bacteria; phylum Chloroflexota; class Anaerolineae; order JAAYZQ01; family JAAYZQ01; genus JAAYZQ01. The sequence goes on along the minus strand of JBFYTF010000236.1, from coordinate 13,485 downwards.
CCGTCGCGGGCGGGCCATCCGCGAGAACCTGCGACAGGTTATCCTGCGGACAGGGGACACGCTCTTGGCCCAGGGACCGGCCGAGCGGCTGCGGCGCGCAGGCCATGACCTCAACCTGGTCCTGGTGAATCAGCTGGGTCCCCAGCCCGGAGACCGGGTGACGGCCAAGGCCCGGTTGACCGTGGGCATCCTTTTGGCCATGATCGCCGTCGTGGTCGCCGGAGTCCTGCCCCTGGCTACGGCCAGTCTGACCGCGGCCGTCGCTCTCGTCCTCACGGGCAGCATCGGGATTGAGCGTGCTTATCGCAGCATCGATGGCAGCATCATCATCCTGGTGGGCGGTATGCTGCCCATGGCCATGGCGCTGGAGAAAACGGGCGCGGCGGCGGCCATCGCCGAACAGCTGGCGAGTTTGGATGCAGGTGGGCCTCTTGTGACCTTGGGCCTGCTATACGTGTTTGCTGCCCTGATCACGCAGATCGTCTCCAACTCGGCGGCGGCGGCCCTTGTCACCCCCCTGGCGATCAGCCTGGCCCGAGCCCAAGCACTGCCGGCCCAGCCGTTTGCCATGGCCATGGCGGTGGCCGTCACCACCTCCTATCTCACCGTTGTGACCAATACCGACAACCTGTTGGTGCGAGAGCCGGGAAGCTATACAATGCGGCACTATGTGATCAACGGCCTGCCGTTGGTCTTGATCCAGTTCGCCGTCGTCATGATCCTGAGCTGGCTGTCTGGTGTCCGTTGAGAACTCGGGCGGCGCTGCCCCGTGGGCTGGAAGTGCCAAGCCCTTAGCTCCGAATACTGGTTCTGAGCCCGCCACGACCCCAGATAGGTCGGCTGTGGCCAAGGCTCACGATCGAAGGATTGCGTAGGTTCCGAGAAAGGTTTGACACATGGACCATCGAAAGCTCTTGCTCGCCCTAATCGTCAGCGGCCTGTTCGTAGCGGCGTGTAGCAGCAATGCACCCCAGGAGACGCCTACGTCTGCGGTGACGGCTGCGAGTGCCGAACCGCAGGCGACGGCTGCCCCCAGCACCGCCACCAACGTGGCCGCAGCCAGCCCGTCGCCCTCGCCCGGCGCTGAGGCAAGCAGCACCCCTGGGCCGGCGACCGCGCCGCCAAGCGCCACTTCCTCGCCCGTACCCAGTGCCACCCAGTCGCCCTCACCCAGCGCGACCCGCACGCCGGTACCGACCGCGCCGCCCGCTCCGACGAGCACGCTCGCCCCTGCTCCTGACCCGGCGGCCGTGGCTCTGGAGCTCCAAGCGGTAGTCAGCGGGCTTGCCGACCCGTCAGGCATCGTCTCTCCCGGCGACGGGAGCGGACGGTTGTTCATCCTGGAGCAGCCTGGTCGCATCCGGGTCGTGGAGAATGGTACACTGCTTCAGCCTGCCTTTTTGGACATTGTGAGCCAGGTGACCTCCGAGGGAAACGAGCAGGGGCTGTTGGGCCTGGCGTTTCACCCCCGCTACACCGAGAACGGCCGCTTCTTTATCAACTATACCGGCCGCGGCGGCGACACGGTCGTCTCCAGTTGGTCGGTGAGCCAGGACCGGAACGTGGCCGAGCCCGGCAGTGAGACGGTCCTGCTAACCGTTGACCAGCCGGCAGCCAACCACAACGGCGGGCACCTGGTGTTCGGCCCCGATGGCTACCTCTACATCGGGTTGGGCGACGGAGGCGGCGCAGGCGACAGGTACGGCAACGGCCAGAACGGCCAGACGCTGCTTGGGGCTATGCTCCGCTTGGACGTCGATGCTGGAGAGCCATACGCCATTCCCGACGACAATCCCTTCCTCGGCGAGCCGGCCGTGCTCGACGAAATCTGGGCCACCGGCCTGCGCAACCCCTGGCGCTACTCCTTCGACCGCCTCACGGGCGACTTGTATATCGCCGACGTCGGGCAGAACGCGTGGGAAGAGGTGAACTTTCAACCTGCCGCCAGCGGCGGTGGCGAGAACTATGGCTGGCCCATCATGGAAGGCACCCACTGCTTCTCGGGAGAGGGCTGTGGGAGCGAGGGCCTGGTAGCGCCCGTCTGGGAGTATGACCATTCGGCCGGCTGTTCCGTTACAGGCGGCTATGTCTACCGCGGCCGCCAGTACCCAATTCTGCAGGGTATCTATGTCGTCGGAGACTATTGCAGCGGCACCATTTGGGGCCTGGCGCGCGGCGCGGGTGGCACCTGGCGGTCGGCAGTCCTGGCGCAGACAGACGCGAACCTGAGCTCCTTTGGGCAGGATGAGGAGGCAGAGCTCTACTTGGTCGACCGCAGCAGTGGCACGCTCTACCGGCTGGTCGCGCGGCCCAGGCCCTAGGCGCGCCGGCCAGTTCTGCCACACCGAACAGCAAGAGGCTGCACTCCCTGCGAACGCAGCTGCGCCGGTCGTTCGGCTGCGGTCCTTCGGGGTGCTACCCACGGCAGCCCGATCATGGCTCATCCTGACACGAGCGTGGCTTGTCCGCACCCGGGGAGCACCGGGCGATTGCCTCTAGCGGTCAAAGCTCTGCCGGAACTTGGACCTGTCGCCCGGATTTGGACGGAGCGCATGGTTGTTCAGTTGTGTTGTTCATGGCCTATATGCGGGAATAGTACCCCCGGCTGTGCCAGGGAGCCCCGGCACCAGCCGGCGGGATGGCGCGGGCCCACCGCAATCCGCCCCGTCCTCTTTGCCACCCAGGGCAACGGCCGGAGCGAGGAACGCGCCGCCTGGTGGATAGGTCAAGAAGCGATTGCTCTACCGGGGGGCAGGCGCGCGCTTGACAGTGCTGCTGCTTCGGGAGTATAATCAGGTTTGAGGCCCGCCACCGCTGCCGTTGGTCCTTTCGTTGGCGGGCCTTTTTCATTTGTGGAGGTAGACGGATCATGACCGCGCGCCGCGCGTTTGAGATAACTGTGGTGGTGCTCGCCACCCTCCTGCTGGCCTACATCCTATACGAGGTCGGGCAGATTCTGCTCGTCCTTTTTCTCGCCATCATCTTTGCCTCGGCCATCCGGCCCTGGGTCGAGACCCTTGCCCGCTGGCACGTACCCCGCGGCTTGGCCATCCTGCTCATCTATCTCCTTATCCTGGGCCTCGTGTTGGGATCACTCGCGGTGGCGATACCGCCGCTCGTTGACATGACGACCGGCCTGCTGTCGGGCGAGCTGCTCCGCGAGCCCCTACTGCGCTTTTCTTCCTGGCTGACCATCTTTGGCTGGGAGAACTTTCAGGTGATCCTGCCGGTGATCGAGCTGCCGGAACAGGTGCAGGAGCTCATAGAGCAGGTGCGAGGAGTGGCTGAAGCGCAGGTCTTGCCCCTGGCCATGGGCGGCCTGCTGGTCCTTGTGCAGCTGGTCCTGGTCTTTGTCATGACGTTGTACTGGCTGACCGCCCGCGAGCCGATGCTAGACTTGATCCTTCGACTCAGCCCCCTCCGGCACCGCGGCCAGGTCGAAACCGTCTGGACGGACGTGGAGCAAACGCTCGGTGCCTATGTTCGTGGCCAGGGCGTTCTCATGGCCATCGTGGGCCTCGCGTCTTACGTCGGCCTGCTCGTCCTTGGCGTGCCCTACGCACCTGCGCTGGCCATTGTCGCCGCCCTCACCGAGGCCATCCCCGTCGTTGGCCCGTGGCTGGGTGCGGTGCCGGCGGTACTCCTGGCGTTCACCGTCTCCTGGCCTGTAGGCCTATTGGTGGCCCTGTGGTACGTTATCGTCCAACAACTGGAAGCCCACATCCTGGTGCCGAGGATCATGGGCCGAGCCGTCGGCCTCCATCCTCTGTTGGTCATCATCGCCCTCATTGCCGGTGGGCTGTTGGCTGGCGTCGTCGGCTCATTGTTGGCGATCCCTGTCGCGGGCGCACTCCAGGTGATCGTGCGCCATCTCCTCATCGATCCAACCATACGGAAGCGCACGCTGCGAAGTGAGGACGGAGTTTTCATTGTTGGTGAAGAGGAAGATGAGGAGGTGCTGTCAACGGTCCAGTTTCCAGACCAGCCGGGCAAAGGGCCCCCGGCGTGAGAGGCCCGGAGGGATCATACTGGTTTGGTCACGGCAATCTTGGGAGGTGAGCCATGGCGAGCTTGAAGACGGGACGGAGTGGATCGAGTTCCGCGTCCGGTCAGGCCGTGCGAAAGCGTCTTCTGCAAGTCGGCCTGACATTTGCCGGCCTCGCCGTGAGCCTATTTCTCTCGGCCGGGCACCTGGATTGGTGGGCAGCATGGATCTACCTGGCGTTGTTCCTGGCCGCCCTCGCTCTCCACGGCCTGACCATGGAGCGCGAGCTGGTCGCCGAACGTGCAGAGATCGGCGAGGGCACCAAGGACTGGGACCGCGCCCTGGCCTCTATCTCTATGCTGATTTTCATGCCAGGCAGCCTGATTGTCGCCGGACTGGATGAGCGGTTTGGCTGGTCCACGGTGAGCCTGGCAGTCCAGATCTTGAGCGGCGTGCTCTTTGCCGGGGCGTGGGTGCTGTCGGCGTGGGCGATGGCTTCCAACAGGTTCTTCTCGACAACGGTCCGGATTCAAGCGGAGCGAGGTCACGCGGTCGTTTCGGGAGGCCCCTATGCCCTCGTGCGACACCCCGGCTACCTGGCGTTCATCCTCGCCGCCCTGTCAACCCCATTCCTTCTGGACTCCCTGTGGGCTCTGATACCCTCCCTGTTGGCCGCAGCCGGAATCATCCTGCGCACGGTTTTGGAAGACCGCACGCTGCACGCGGAGCTGGCAGGCTACCAGGAGTATGCACAGCGAGTCCACTTCCGGCTGTTGCCTGGAGTCTGGTAACGCACGCCGCCCGAGCGCAAGCCGCCCACAAAGCCGCGGTCTCTGGCTCCAGTGCGTATCGCCCGGGGTCAGCCTGCCAGTGGCCCGTAAACAGCGCCCAAGGCTTGACAAACACGACAAGGCGGAGTATAATGGGCACAACTGGTCAGACCACTGACCAGTATGGGAGCAACAGGAGGCCCGATGGCTAACTGGTCGGCACCACAGCGGCCGGCGGCGTACGCCGAAGAAGCGTTGTTGACTGCCATCCTCGACGGCACCTATCCGCCCGGCTCGACCCTGCCTGGCGAGCGGGATCTGGCGGCGCGGCTCGGGGTGACGCGCCCCACGCTGCGTGAAACCATGCAGCGGCTGGCCTGTGACGGCTGGCTCACCATCCAGCAGGGCAAATCGACCCGTGTCAACGACTTCTGGCAGGAGGGCGGGCTCAACGCCCTGAGCGCTCTGGTTCGCTACAGCCGGCGGCTGCCCCCGGATTTTGTCCCTAACCTTCTCGAGGTCCGCCTCGCCTTGGCTCCGGCCTACACCCGGGCGGCAGTCACCAGCAATGCAGCAAGAGTGGTGGACTATCTCGCAGGACACAGGTCCTTGCCGGAGCAACCCGCGGTCCTCGCCGCGTTTGACTGGGGCCTGCACCGCACCCTTACCCTTGCCTCCGGCAACCCTGTCTACACTCTTATCCTCAACGGGTTTGGGGGCTTGTACCAGGAGATGGCCTGCCAATACTTTGCCCTTGGCGAGGCGCGTGCCTCGTCCCTGGCCTTTTACTCTGCCCTGGCCGCAGCGGCCGGCCGGGGTGATGCTGACGGTGCCGAGCACCTGGCCCGGGTAGTGATGCAGGAGAGCATTGCTCTCTGGAACCGGGCGGCCATAGAGGAGGTGGGAGATGAGGCGATGGAACGGTTGGGGCGATGAGCTTGTCACCTACACGCTCCACGATGGGCCGCGGCGCTACCTTGAGGCGAAGATCGGGCCTGGGACGCGGCCGCAGGACGCAGCCTTTGAGGAGTTGGTCGCGGGCGTACCCGCGACGCGGCTGCCAACCCACCCCCTGGTCTCAGAGGACGCGCCGGACCGGGTGCGCCATGCCCGTGGCCAGAGCCTGCCCGACTGGATAGCGCTGCGCACCGGCTGTCTGGACGCCTTTCCCGATGGTGTGGCCTACCCGGCAAGCGGCGAGGAGGTACGGGAGCTCCTCGGCTACGCGCGGCGGGTGGGCGCCCGGCTGGTGCCCTACGGTGGGGGCACAAGCGTCGTGGGGCACATCAACCCTCTGCCCGGCGATGCCCCGGTACTAACCCTGGACCTCAGCCGCATGAATCGCCTGTATCACTGGGACGACATGAGCCTGTTGGCCACCTTTGGGGCGGGTGTCGCCGGCCCCGACCTGGAAGCCCAGCTTCGCGCTCGGGGCTGCACCTTGGGCCATTTCCCCCAGTCCTTTGAGCTGTCGACCCTGGGCGGCTGGATCGTCACCCGGTCCAGCGGCCAGCAATCCCTCGGCTACGGGCGCATCGAGAGGCTTTTTGCCGGCGGCTGCCTGGAAACGCCGGTTGGCACTCTGGAGCTGCCACCCTTCCCGTCGTCGGCGGCGGGGCCCGATCTTCGCGAAGTCGTGCTGGGCTCCGAGGGCCGCCTCGGAGTCCTGACAGAAGCCACCGTGCGTGCCACTCGCCTGCCCGAGGTTGAGGCCTTTCATGCCGTCTTTTTCCCCGATATGGACCGTGGCCGCGAAGCGGTGCGTGAGATCATGCAGGCCCGGCTACCCCTGTCCATGGTGCGCCTCAGTACGCCCATGGAGACACAAACCACCCTAGCTCTGGCCGGTCACGAACAACTCATCGGAGCCATGGAACGCCTGCTCTCGCTGCGCCGTGCCGGTGCGGACAAGGTCATGCTTCTCCTTGGCTTTACCGGGCGCGAGGCGTTGGTAAAGATGGCGCGCAGTGAGGCACTGGGTATCGCCGGCAGCCATGGCGGCGTGCATGTCGGGCGCACGTTCGGCAAGCAGTGGCACAAGACCCGCTTCCACACGCCCTACTTGCGGAATACGCTATGGGAAATGGGATACGCCGTCGATACCCTTGAAACGGCGCTTGGCTGGGCAGACCTGCCGGCGTTGATCGACGACGTGGAGGCGGCGTTACACAGCGGCCTGGAGCCCGCCGGTGAGCGCGTGCACGTCTTCACCCACCTGTCACACCTCTATCCCTACGGTTCGAGCATCTATACGACCTACCTCTTCCGCCTGGCCGCGACGGGCGACAGAAGGGAGGACGCACGCGAAAACCTGCGCCGTTGGCAGGTGCTCAAAGGGGCAGCCAGCGAGGCGATCCTGGCACGCGGCGGCACCATCACGCACCAGCACGGCATCGGCACCGATCACCTGCCCTACATGGGGCGGGAAAAAGGCGCCATGGGCTCCCGGATCCTCACCGGCTTGTGCCAAGCGTTCGACCCGGCGGGGATCATGAATCCCGGCAAGCTGATCGAGGAGGGGAACAATGTGGGCTAGGGATTGGCGTGAGGCGGCCTGGGAGCGCCTCGCGGAGCCATGGGATCTGATCGTCGTCGGCGGAGGGATCACCGGCGCGGGCGTCCTGCGCGAAGCAGTGCGCCTGGGCCTGCGCACGTTGCTCGTAGAAAAGCGCGACTTTGCCTGGGGAACGTCCAGCCGGTCGTCGAAGTTGGTACATGGCGGGTTGCGCTATCTCAAGCAGGGCAGACTGCGGTTGACTCGCGCTTCGGTGCAAGAGAGGCAGCGGCTCCTCGAGGAGGGACCGGGACTCATCGATCCGCTGGGTTTTCTTCTGGCGACCTACAAGGGAGATCATCCGGGCCGGTGGACCTACAGCGCCGGGCTCTCTGTCTATGATCTCCTGGCACTACAGTGGACCCACCGCCACTACAGCTCGCAGGACTTTCAAATGCTGGCCCCCCATCTCACCCAGATAGGGCTGGAAGGCGGCTTTCACTATGGCGACGCGCAGACCGATGACGCTCGCCTGGTACTGAGGGTCATCCGCGAGGCGGTCGCAAGCGGCCCAGGCGCGCTGGCACTCAACTACTTGGCGGTCGAAGGCCTCATCTGTGACGAGGACACCGTCACGGGAGTGCGCCTGCGGGACCAGGTGACGGGAAGCAGCGCCGAGGCAATTGCCCGCGTGGTGGTCAATGCCACCGGAGCCTGGTCCGACGCGCTGCGCACGGAGGTGGGCGCCCCGGCACGGATGCGGCCGCTGCGAGGTAGCCACCTGATCTTTCCCGCCTGGAGGCTGCCTGTCGCCCAGGCTGTTGGCTTCCTGCACCCTGTCGATGCCCGGCCGGTGTTCATCTTTCCCTGGGAGGGCATCACCCTGGTGGGCACCACTGACGTGGATCACGACCAGGACGTGGAGGGTGAGCCGAGCATCAGTGCCGCGGAGGTCGCCTATCTCATGGCGGCCGTCGAATACCGGTTTCCCTGTCTCGAGCTCACTTTGGACGATGTCCTCTCGACCTTTGCCGGCGTGCGACCCGTTGTTGCCACCGGCAAGGTCGATCCGTCGAAGGAATCCCGGGACCATGTTGTCTGGGAGGAAAGGGGACTGCTGACGGTTGCGGGTGGAAAATTGACCACCTTCCGGCTTCTCGCGCTGGACGTCCTGAAGGCCGTGGGCCACCGCCTGCCCGACCTGCCGCCTGTGGATGAGCAGGCCAGTGTGCTGGATGCAGTCGACGTCGACTTTTGCGGCGCCGAGCAGCTGCACGACGCCGCCCGCCGCAGGTTGTTGGGGCGCTATGGTGCCGAAGCGCCCGCCCTGGTTGCGGCTGCCGAAGCCGGGGAACTGGATGCGGTCCCTGGTACGCAGGTCCTGTGGGCCGAGCTGCGCTGGGCGGCCCGCGCTGAGGGAGTGGTTCACCTGGACGACTTACTGCTGCGGCGCGTGCGCCTGGGCCACCTTCTGCCCGAGGGGGGTAAGGAGAGCATGGACCGCGTGCGCGCTATCTGCCAGGCCGAGCTGGGCTGGGATGACGAGCGCTGGAGGGCGGAAGAGGCGTCCTACCTGGCGCTGTGGCAGAGCAGCTACAGCCTCCCGCAGCGCAGCAGCATCCCAGACTGGAAGGCAATGCTGGCCGAAGCCAGCGCGCAGAGGGCGGCCCAACCCAGCCGCCGCCGCAAGGTGATCAAGCGCTCCACCCTGGCCGCAGGGCTCCTGGTGCTGGCGGCCATCGTCGCCTGGCTCTATGGCCGGTGTAGGAGGCGCTGAGGGTCGCCCAAGCTGCGTTGACAACGCCTGGCTAGCGTGCTATAATCCCCCGTGCCGATAACTGCTTGCAGTAGGCTGTCGCTTGCTGCAAGCGCTTTGTTGCAAAACGCCACGGGGCGGGCGGCCGCCGCGACCGACCTCCTCGATGATGACAACCGGAGGCAGGGAGATGGCGGGGGATTACATCCTGGCGATCGACAATGGCACCCAGAGCGTGCGCGCTCTCCTCTTTGACTTGCGTGGCCAGTTGGTGGCCGGCTCCAAGATAGATATCGAGCCCTACTTTTCCAAGTGCCCCGGTTGGGCGGAACAAGACCCGGAACTTTACTGGCAGGCCCTTTGCCAGGCCTGCCAGAAGCTGTGGCAATCGACTGACCTGAGCCGCGAGGCCATCGCCGGGGTGGCGCTGACTACCCAGCGAGCGACGATGGTCAACGTCGACCAGGAGGGCCGGCCCCTGCGCCCGGCCATGGTCTGGCTCGATCAGCGGCGTACCGAGGGCCTGAAGCCGGTAGCCGGGCTGTGGGGCCTGGCGTTCAGGCTGGTGGGGATGACCCAAACTGTGGCCTACCTGCAAGCTGAGGCTGAAGCCAACTGGATCCGCACCCACCAGCCAGAGGTATGGCAGCAGACCCACAAGTACCTGCTTCTGTCTGGCTACCTGACGTACCGCCTGACGGGGCGCTATGTCGATTCTGTGGGCTGCCAGGTGGGTTACTTGCCCTTTGACTACAAAGGCTTGCACTGGTCCTCCCCGCGCGACTGGAAGTGGCAGGCTGTGCCTGTCGACCCCGCAATACTGCCCGACCTCGTGCCACCTGCCGGGCTCCTGGGCCAAATCACCAGCGCGACTTCGGAGGCCACGGGCATCCCCGCGGGCCTACCCCTGATCGCCGCGGCAGCCGACAAGGCGTGTGAGATCATTGGCTCGGGCTGCCTGGATCCGCACCTCGGCTGCCTCAGCTACGGCACGACGGCGACCATCAACACCACCCATACCAAGTACGTAGAAGTCATCCCGCTCATCCCTCCCTATCCCTCCGCGGTTCCCGGCCGTTACAGCCTGGAGATCCAGGTCTATCGCGGCTACTGGATGGTGAGCTGGTTCAAGCGCGAGTTTGCCCACCGCGAGCAGCGCCTGGCCGAGGATCGAGGGGTAGAACCGGAGCAGCTCTTTGACGTCCTCGTGGAGGAGGTGCCCCCGGGCTCTATGGGCTTGACCCTACAGCCGTATTGGTCACCAGGCCTGAAGGTACCGGGTCCCGAAGCCAAGGGGGCGGTTATCGGCTTCGGCGACGTGCACACCCGGTCCCACCTGTACCGAGCCATCCTTGAGGGGATAGGCTATGCTCTGCGTGAGGGCGGTGAGCGCACCGCGGAGCGCAGTGGGATCTCGATCGATGAGCTGCGGGTGGTGGGGGGTGGTTCGCAGAGTAATGCGGCCCTGCAGCTCACGGCCGACCTTTTTGGACTGCCCGCCGTCCGGCCGCAGACTACGCAAGCATCCGGCCTGGGGGCGGCCATGGACGCGGCGGTCGGTCTGGGTTTGCATCCCAATTTCGAGACGGCCGTAGGCGAGATGGCTCACCTGGGCGACAGCTTCGAGCCAAACGCCGCTCACCATGAGGTCTATGACGCGCTCTACCGGCGGGTTTACAAGCGGATGTACAGGCGCCTGCGGCCTCTCTACGAGGAGATACGGGAGATCACGGGCTATCCCAGCCCTCTGGTCTGAAGCCCTGTTGTGAGCCGGCTACCAGATCGGAATTAGGGGCGTGATCACGTGGTGCTGCTGAGCAAATAGTCGATCTCGGGGTACTCGGAGCGGATCTTTTGCACCCGTTCGCGGACCTGTTCCTCGATGTCGATCATCTCGATGTCGCCCACGTAGGTCGTCGTCTTTGGCGAAGCCAACCGCTGCAGAATACTGATGACGGCGGCAATCTCCTTGATGTTCATTTCGATCATCTGCAAGTTGCGGCGCAGCAGCTCGGCTGTGCGGCTTAGCTCGCCCTGTTCCAATTTGCTTGTCAGCTCATAGGTGCTGAGGTTGATGGCCGTCAACGGGTTCATGATATAGTGGGAGAGCGTAACGATCATCTGCTTGACCGTCTCGGCCCGGGCTAGCTCTCGCTCCGATTCATAGAGACGGGCGTTTTCGATGGCGATAGCCACATAGCTGCCCAACGAGGTCAGCAGCCGGGCATCGTCCGGGTTGAAAGCCTTGCCTCCCAGCTTGTCGGTCACGCCTAGCAGGCCCAGTGGCCGGTCCTGGATATATAAGGGGACGTATAGCAGTGAACGGACCAGGTAGTCGGTCTTGAGCTTGATCGAAAAATCGGCGGTGCCACTGGTTAGGAAGAGGGGCTGGTTTGTTTCAACGGCCTGCCGCAGCGGGCTGGTGCTATATTTGAGGCGGAGATCGGGTGCCCGATTGCGGTCCAGCCCATGGTGAGCGCGGAGGATGAGAGAGTCGTGGTTCTCGTCGAGGAGGAGCAGGGCGCTTTCACGCGCGTCGCTAAAGTAGCAGGCTGCTTCGACTACCCGGGCCAACACCTTCTCCAGGTCCAAAACCGACGTGACCGACTGTCCAATGGCTTGCAGAGTGGTCAGCTCCAGGAGCTGCTGCTGCAGCTGCCGGTTCGCGTCCTCCAGCCGCTCCGAGATCTGTTCCTTTTCGCGTCGAAGCCTGTCCTCGTTCAGTGCCCGCTCGATGGCCGCCAGGGTCTCGTGAACGCGAAAGGGCTTGGGAATATAGTCGCGGATGCCAAGGCGAAAGGCCTGCACGGCCACGCTCTCGGAGCCATAAATGGTCATGAGGACAACCGGTGCCTGGTTGCCGCGCTCGCGCAAGACCTGCAGCACCTGCAGGCCAGAGAGTTGGGGCAGATTCCAGTCGAGGAGAATGAGATCCGGTTTCTTTTCGAGGGCCATGCGCACACCCTGGCGCCCGTCGTACGCGGACAGGATGCCATATCCTCGGGTGCGCAGCACGTCCGACAACGCGGAGACAATCTCCTTGTTGTCGTCTACGATGAGGATCGTCTCTTGGACCATAGCACGTCCCTCTCTTTGCGGCCAGGTACACTAATTCCACCGGGCGACCGATGGCACAGGCGCGGGAAACCGCAGCAGCTCTACGCGTAGTGTATCACAGAGTCGGCAGTTTGACAAAGTTGCCAGTTTGACAAAACGGGCTTCTTGTGAGATAATCTGCCCAGGCTGAAGTTTGGCCATCCTTACCATCTTGCTATCTTACGATAGGGAGGTGATGCGAATGGACTGTAGTAGTACGAGCCGCGCCGTAGCATCACCTCGACTTTTCTGGTAAGCTACGGCGCAAGCGCAGGGGGGCCTTCTCTTCTGAGGAGGCCCCTCGTCTGTTGCGGGGGATAGATGAAGGCAACCATGGCGGAGAGGCTAGAGCTGGGCAAGTTGCCCATGGGCTTTCTTGAGGCCCTACTGCAGCGTTACACTCGCCCCGACGAGCGGGTCGTGGTTGGGCCGCGCATCGGTGAGGACGCTGCTGTGCTGGACATGGGGACGCACTATCTCGTCGTGAAGTCAGACCCCATCACCTTTGCCACGGAGGAGATTGGCTGGTACGTCGTGCACGTCAATGCCAACGACGTCTCTGTCATGGGTGCGACGCCACGCTGGTTCCTCCTGACGCTCTTGCTCCCCGGGCGGCGAGCTACCAGGGCGTTGGTAGAAGACATTTTTCGCCAGGTGGACGCTGCTTGCCAGGCCCTGGGCATCGTCCTGTGCGGCGGGCACACGGAAGTGACCCATGATCTGGAGCGACCGATCGCGGTGGGCATCATGCTGGGCGAGGTGGAGAAGGAGAACCTGGTTCGGACCGGAGGGGCGCAGGTGGGCGATGACCTGATCCTGAGCAAGGGCATCGCTATCGAAGGCACGGCCGTTCTTGCTCGCGAGGTCGGCGACGAGCTGGCCGTCCGGTTAGGGCCCGAGCTCGTGGCCCGGGGCCGGCGCTTTTTGACGGAGCCGGGGATCAGCGTCAGGCGCGATGCGCAGGTGATCGGCCAGGCCGGCCGACCCCATGCCATGCACGATCCGACGGAAGGTGGACTGGCCACCGGCCTCTGGGAGCTCGCCCTCGCCTCGGATAAGGCACTCATCGTCGACGTGCAGAAGGTGCGGGTATATCCTGAAACGCAAGCTTTTTGCCGGAGCCTGGGACTGGATCCGCTGGGGCTTATCGCTTCTGGAGCCCTCCTGGCCAGCGCCTCGTCATCCGAGTCGCCGCGCATGATTGCAGCGCTGGCGGCGGCGGGTATTCCGGCGACAGTTATCGGCAAGGTGATGGCGGGGCCGGCGGCTGTGCACATCGAGGGCCGGGATGGCCGGCAGCCTCTGCGCCCCTTTGAACAGGACGAGCTGGCACGTTGGTTCTCCATGGAATCCCGAGCCGTGCACGGGGACTAGTTGCGAAAGG
>JBFYTF010000235.1:0-5256 GCA_041300865.1 Anaerolineae bacterium | reverse complement strand
GTCGACCACCGGCAGGTGCCGGATCCGTTTGTCGGTCATGAGCGCCATGCACTCCTCGACGGTGTCGTCGAGCCGCACGCCGACCACCTGGCTGGTCATGACCTCCGCGACGCGGGTCTCGTCCGACCGTCGGCCCTTGAGGACCACTTTCCGGGCATAGTCCCGCTCGGAAAAGATGCCGGCCAGGCGACCTTCATCCATGACCAGGACGGCACCAATGTTCTTGTCGGCCATCTCCTGCAGAGCCTCGCGCACCGTGGCATTGGGCGAGATCGACCACACCTGGTCGCCTTTGCTACGCAAAATGTCCTTCACTCTGTTCATGGCTTGCTCCTTCCTGTGTTCCAGCGGGGTACAACCGCGGTGCTGGTGCCGGCTTTAGTATAGCACACTCCGCGAGGAAAAGCAACAAGGACCGCAGCTTGCCATGTTCGCGCCGCCTGTCCACAGGGTTGCGGCTGTGCGCCCCTCCCTGGCGCAAAAAGGCCGGGCTTACAGGCCCGGCCTTGGATTTCCCCGGCACGCTGCCGGTGCCTGGCGGCGAACAGGTCCTAGTCGCCCTCGTACCGGAACCCGAGCGCCGCATGGGCTGCCGAGAGGCGGGCAATCGGCACGCGGAACGGAGAGCAGCTCACGTAGTTGAGCCCGGCCATGTGGCAGAACTCGATGGAGCTGGGGTCCCCGCCGTGCTCACCGCAGATGCCGACCTCCAGGTTCGGGCGGCTGTCGCGCCCGCGCTTGACGCCCATCTTGACCAGCTCGCCCACGCCCTTGCGGTCAAGGGTCTGGAACGGGTTCTTGGGCAGAATGCCGTGCTCCACGTAAAAGAGCAAGAAGTTCCGCTCGGCGTCATCGCGGCTGTAGCCAAACGTCATCTGCGTCAGGTCATTGGTCCCGAAGCTAAAGAACTGGGCGTATTCGGCCACCTCGCCGGCGGTGACGGCCGCCCGCGGGATCTCGATCATCGTTCCAAACTTGTAGTCGACGAGGCAGTTCTTTTCGGCCATCACCGATTCGGCGACGGGCACCAGGAGGTCATTGGCGACCTTGAGCTCATTGTAGTGGCCGGTGAGGGGGATCATGATCTCGGGGTGGACGTCGATGCCCTCCGCGGCCTTGTTGCAGGCTGCCTCGAAGATGGCGCGCACCTGCATCTGCGTAATCTCGGGCATGGTGATGCCCAGGCGGATGCCGCGCAGCCCCATCATCGGGTTCGCCTCCTGCAGGTTTTCGACGGCGTTGAGGAGCGCTTCCTTCTCCTCAAGCTCCTCCTGCAGCTTGGCCAGCTTCTTCTTCTTGTCCCGCTTCTTCAGGCTCTTGGCCTTGGACCGCATCTGGGTCACTTCGACCAGCAGGTCGTCCTTGCTCGGCAGGAACTCGTGGAGGGGTGGGTCGATGAGGCGGATGATGACCGGCAGCCCATCCATGGCTTCAAAGATGCCCTCGAAATCGGCGCGCTGGAAGGGCAGCAGCTTGTCCAGGTGCTGCACGCGCTCAGCGGGCGTCTTGGCCAGGATCATGGACTGGACGATGGGCAGGCGCTCTTCCTGGAAGAACATGTGCTCCGTGCGGCACAACCCGATGCCCCGGGCGCCAAAGGCGCGCGCCCGGCGTGCATCCTGCGGATAGTCGGCGTTGGCCCACACCTGCAGGCCGCGCGTCGGAAAGCCCTTGTAGTCCTCCGGCCAACTGCGCTGGTTCTCACGCGCCGCAACTTTGTCGGCCCACTCCAACAAGCTGATGAGCTCCACCTCCTCGTCAAAGTTGGGCTGCTGCGTGGGCAGCTGCCCGGCAAAGACCTCGCCGCTGGTGCCGTCGATGGACAGCCAGTCTCCTTCCTTCACGACGGTTCCGTTTACGGTGAGAAGGCGAGCCGAGAGGTCAATGTGCAGGGCCTCGCAGCCGACGACGGCCGGTTTGCCGAACTGGCGGGCGACAACGGCGGCGTGGCTCGTGGCGCCGCCGCGGCTGGTGAGGATGCCTTTGGCCGCGATCATGCCGTGCACATCGTCGGGCTTGGTCTCGGGCCGGACCATAATCACGGCCTTGCCCGACAGGCCCCACTCCTCGGCCAGGTCGGCGTCAAAGGCGGCTACACCCACCGCGGCGCCCGGCGAGGCGTTTACACCGCTGGCCAGGCAGGTTCCGTCGCGGCGCGCATTGTCTTTGGCCACGGGATCGAAATGGGGATGAAGGAGTGTGTCCACGTCGGCGGGGCGCACACGCTTCAGGGCCTCTTCTTTTTCGATGAGCCCCTCGCCCACCATGTCGACGGCGATCTTGATGGCCGCCCTGGCTGTCCGCTTGCCGTTGCGCGTCTGGAGCATCCACAGTTTGCCGCGCTCGATGGTGAACTCCACGTCCTGCATCTCGCGGTAGTGCTGTTCCAGGCGGTCGGTAATCTCGATGAACTGCTTGTACGCCTCGGGCATTTCCTCGCCGAGCTTGGCGATGGGCTCCGTGTTGCGGATGCCGGCTACCACGTCCTCGCCCTGGGCGTTGAGCAGATAGTCGCCGTACATCTTTTTCTCGCCGGTGGCAGGGTCGCGGGTAAAGGCGACGCCCGTGCCCGAATCCCAGCCCATGTTGCCAAAGACCATGGTCACGATGTTGACGGCCGTCCCCAGGTCGTCAGGAATCGCTTCCGCGCGGCGGTAGTCGATGGCTCGCTTGCCGTTCCAGCTCTTGAAGACTGCCTCGGTCGCCAGGCGCAACTGGTCGATGGGTGCCTGCGGAAAGTCGTTCCCCGTGTGCTCCCGCACGATGGCCTTGAACTCTTCCGTGAGTGCCATCCAGTCTGCAGCCTCAAGGGCCGTATCGTCCTTGACACCTTTCTGCTTTTTCCGTTCTTCGATGGCCTCTTCGAACGGCTCATCGGGGATGCCGAGCACTACCGAGCCGAACATCTGGACCAGTCGCCGGTAAGAGTTGTAGACAAAGCTCTCGTTCTCGGTGAGCTGAACCATGCCCTGGGCCGTCTCGTCGTTCAGGCCAATGTTGAGCACGGTGTCCATCATGCCCGGCATGGAGAACTTGGCCCCTGAGCGGCACGAGACCAGCAGGGGATTAGAGGGATCGCCAAACTTCTTTCCGGTAGCTTCTTCCGTGGCTTTGAGAGCTTCCAGCTCCTGCTCCCACATGCCTTCGGGGAATTGTTCGCCAGCGGCCAGGTAGGCGTTGCAGGCCTCGGTGGTGACTGTGAAGCCTGGCGGCACGGGCACACCGATGCGCGTCATCTCTGCCAGGTTCGCGCCCTTGCCACCCAGAAGCGCCCGGACGGCGTCCCAGCTTCCCGCCTTCTCCTCTGCCTCCTTGACCTCATTAAAAAGATAAACCCATTTTGTTGCCATTACGTCTGAACCTCCTTGACATATTGAGTCGTCGCTGTGGACGATTGTCAGCGATTTGCTGGAGCCCGTGGAATTATAGCGACTTGTGGATGTTTTGGCAAACAGGGGTTGACGGTTGTCCGGCTCCGCGCCGCGCGCGGCTAGCCTCGCTCCTCGCGCACGTACGGCAGGCCCAGGGCAGCGGGCGCCCCGACTCGCTTGCGAAAGGCCTCCCACCAGGTGATGGCGACCAGCACGACAATCGTGAAAAAGTAGGGCATCATCCCCAGGACGGCGGCCGGGATCGTCGTGCCGGCGGCCTGGAGGCGGAACTGAACGGCGTTCACGCCGCCAAAGAGCACGGCACCGATGACCGCCCGCCAGGGATCCCAGGTAGCAAATATGACCAGGGCGATGGCAATCCAGCCGCGCCCGCCCGTGAGGTTTTCAGTCCAGCCGGGTGTGTAGGCCAACGACAGGTGGGCGCCGCCTATGCCGATGAGCATGCCGCCGAGGATGGTGTACAGGTAGCGCGTGCGGGCCACATTCACCCCCATCGCATCGGCCGTGGCCGGGCTTTCGCCGACGGCGCGCAGGTGCAGGCCCGGGCGGGTCTTGTAGATATAGTATGCCGACACGGGCACGAGGAGGTACATGAGATATACCAGGGGATCCTGGCGAAACAGGGCGTCGCCCAGGAACGGGATTTCGGACAGGATGGGCAGGGCCACCTTGGTGAACTTGGGTCCCACTTC
Source organism: Anaerolineae bacterium (assembly GCA_041300865.1). Taxonomy (GTDB): domain Bacteria; phylum Chloroflexota; class Anaerolineae; order JAAYZQ01; family JAAYZQ01; genus JAAYZQ01. Next base: position 1,172 of record JBFYTF010000235.1, on the reverse strand, counting down.
GCCCACCAGGGGCTCGCCGCCCGGTCCCAGGTTTTGTCCCAGGAAGCTGGACAGCCCGACCCCAAAGAGGGTCAGGGCAAGGCCCGAGACGACCTGGTCGGCGCGCAGGCTGATGGTCAAAAAAGCGTGGATTGTCGCTAACAGCCCGCCGACCAGGATGGCCGTTAGTATCCCGGCGACGAGGCTCCCCGTGTGATAGGCGGCAGCAAAGGCGCTTACAGCGCCCATGATCATGATGCCTTCCAACCCCAGGTTCAGGATGCCGGAACGCTCGGTGAAAATCTCGCCGATACTGGCAAAAACCAGCGAGGTGCCGGCCGTGATCGTGACCGCAAGGAGCAAGGCTAGGTCCATGGTCATCGCTCTCTAGTTGTCGGATTCTTCTCGGGCGCCTGGTAAGAGTTCATGCCGTCTATAAGATCGGTCACGAGCTCGTGCAGGTCTCCGCGGTTGGGCAATGTGCCGATCATGCCGTACATGGGCGCCGTGCGGCCAGGCAGGCCGCTCCCACCACCCAGCAGGCCGGAGGCGCGCTTCATCAGGGCACTGACCCACGTCTCGGGCAGCAGGCGTACGGCCGCGTTGGCCCCTTTGACTGCCAGCTTGTTGCCTGCCTTCCGCAGGCTGGGTTTGCGAACGGCGGCGACCGAGGCGGCCAGGTCGGACAGGAAGACGTCCACCACAGCGGCGTGGGCGCTGCTAACCGTCACGTGCAAGCTGGCCGGAAAGTGCTGCCGGTCCAGGTACCAGCCCCGCAGGGCGAGCTCGTCGGCCACCTCGTAAATGTCCACACCGTCAGGGCCGATGGCGAACACGCTGGCGTCGGGGTTGCTCAGGACCCTGACACCGGGGATGGCCGCGATCCCCTGCTGCATCTTTTGCGTGGCCTCCAGGACCTGCCTGGTCAGCTCCAGATAGCCTTCCCAGCCCAGGAAGTTCAGAATGGCCCACGCGGCAGCGATGGGACCGCCCGGGCGCGTGCCGGCCAGGGCCGGCGAGGGGTAGATGCCGCCCGGCCAGTCGGTGTAGATAAAGAATTGGAAGCGGCGCAGCTCGCGGGTGCGGTACAGGATGACAGATGCGCCCTTGGCCGCGTAGCCGTACTTGTGCAGGTCCGCTGACAAGGAAGTCACACCTGGCACACCGAAATCAAAGTTGGGCACGGGACGGCC
>JBFYTF010000173.1:0-2525 GCA_041300865.1 Anaerolineae bacterium | reverse complement strand
GGCCGAAGGCATCGAGGGCGGCCTGGACGATGTGCTCGCCGCCTTCGGGGGTGGTGACAGAATCATAGTTGGCGACGGCCTGGCCGCCGGCGGCGGTGATCTCGTCGACGACGGTGTCGGCGGCGCTGGTGGACTGGCCGGTGCCGTCGCGGGCGCCGCCGAGGTCGTTGACGAGGACCTTGGCGCCGCGTTTGGCGAGCTCGAGGGCATACATTCTGCCCAGGCCGCCGCCCGCGCCGGTGACGATGGCCACCCGGTCGTCGAAGCGGATCTCGGCCGGCTTCGGCTCTGCCGCGGTGACTTCGGCCTGGGGCACCTCCTTGGGCACGACCGGCACTGCCTTCCAGAAATAGCCGGTAAAGCCGCGCTCCGGATCGATGTGGTGCCGCCGGAACTCCATTTTGACCGGCATGCCGACCTTCACGTCGTCGAGCGCACAGTCGGTGAAATCGGCCATGAACCGCCCGCCGCCCTCGAACTGGACCATGCCGTATATTGCCGGCGGATCCATCGATACGGCCAGCATGTCGCCTGTGAAGCTCTTAACCACCGCCGGCACGTCGGCGAACTCGTAGTCCTCCTGCGTGTGGGCGGCGTTGCATGCCGGGTTCACGCAGATGTCCGCCTTCGGGTATTGAGCGGTGCCGCATGCCGTGCAGCGGCCGCCCACCAGGCCCAGGATCATCTTCCGCTGGCGCCACAGAGCCGTCATGGCCGTCTGGTCCGGCGCCTCGCTGCGGATGCCCGTTTCGGTTTCCACCAGGCCCCGGAACTTCAAGAACTTCAGGTACTGGTCGACGGTCCTCTTTTCCGCCAACGAGCCCGTGATGCCGTGCCGGGCCGGCAGCTTGCGCACGTTGCCCGTTACCCTGAAGCATAACGCGTCACAGCCCTGCCCGAAGCTCGCCACGAGCAGCCGCTGTCCCGGCTCAGCTTCTTGAAGCGCCTGCACGAGCATGACCAGCGGATGCGCGGCCCCGGTCTCGCCACTGACCTCATGCATCGTGTCCACCAGCTGCTCCGGCCTGGCGCCAAGCGCCCTGCCAATGTCCGCGTGCTCGCGCTTGAACACGCAGGGATAGATGATCTTGTCCACTTCACCGATGCCGATGCCCACCTTGTCCAGGAGCCCGTTTACCGCCTCGGGGATGATCTGCCCATAGCCCTGCTCCCGGATCCAGCGCTCCTCCCAGGTATAATCGAAGCGGTGGTCGGAGCTGCGATAGTGGCTCACGAAATCGTACGACACGGAGTGGCCGCCCTCGAACTCGGCGATCACGTCCCGGTCGCCGATCAAGAGCGCGGCACCTCCGTCGCCAAACCACATCTCGTAGAACGACCCGGCCCGTGCCTGTCGCTGGTCCGCGGCCGCAACCAGCGTCTGCTTGCCGTTGCGCGCCGCATCCAGCGCGCTGACAAGCGCCGTGGTGGCAGCCTTGAGCGTCGACCCAAAGTCGGCCGTCGCGATGTCCGGCCGCAGGTTCAGCGCCGTGGCTACCACGCCGGAGTTGAGCCGGTCGGCAAAAGGCAGCGTCGTCGACGCCAGGAACAGCGCGTCCACCTTTTTCTTGTCCAGCCCCGCGATGCAGTCGCGGGCTGCCGCTACCGCCATCGTCACGCTGTCTTCGTCCCAGTTGCACAACGAGCGCTCGCCCTGGGCCACCATGACGACGGCCGGGGCCAGCCAGCCGATCTGCTGGTAGATGTTCATGCGATCCATTCGCAGCCGGGGTATATATCCGCCGTAGGAAACGATGCCGATCATGTCCTGCCCCCCCATCTTCCTACCTGAACTTGAACAGCTTCTCGACCAGCTGGCTCTTGATCAAGTCGCCTTCGATTTTGAGACGGCCGGTAGTGAATGCCTTGGTGGCACCGAGCTTGCCGCTGGCGAACTGCAAGAAGTCCTCGTCGCTCATTTTGAGCGTCGTCGTTGGCTTGGCGTGGGTGCCCTTTTCCACGGTGCACGTCCCATCTTGCACCACGGCGTACCACCCGCCACCAGATGGGCCGGACAACGTGAACTGGAAGACGACGTTCACCCCGGCCGCCGCGGCCGGTTGGAAACGTCCCGCGAGCCCGCCAAAAAAGCCATCCACGGTCAGCTCACCGGGTGCCGCCGGCGCTGCCGCCGCGGCGGGTGTTGGGGCAGCAGCTTGAGCCGCGGCTGCGCTCGGCACTACGGGCGGCCGCGGTCCGGTGAACATATCCAGCAGCGCGGCATTCGCGTCGGGAAACTCTCGCGCGCCCGCCAAGCTCTCGATCTGCGCCCAGTGCTGGTGGATGTCCATAATCGACGGCGGCTGCTGCCCGTCGCCGAGGGTGAGGCCGGGGCCATTCGCCACCGCCGCCCGGCTGAAAAAGCCCATGCCGGCGTTGAGAACGAGGCCCGAATCGGCGCATTGCTCGGAGCAGAGGTAGAGGACGAGGGGGGCGACGAGCTCGAGTCTGAGCTTGGGGGCCAGGTCGCCGGGCAGGACATCCTCCGTCAGGCGCGTCAAGGCCAGGGGGGCCACGGTGTTGAC
>JBFYTF010000172.1:0-199793 GCA_041300865.1 Anaerolineae bacterium | reverse complement strand
GCTCCGCGTCACCTGCACCCGCTCCTCATAGTTCCCCCCGAGCACCGTGACCGTGTCCCCCGCCACCAGCGTGTTGGCCGCCTTCTGGATCGTCCGCCATGGCCGGTCTGACGTCCCAGGGATCGAGTCCGAGCCGCTGACGCTGACATAGTACTGCGTGGCAGCGGAAACAAGACGAGGGTGAGCCAGAAACGCTGTAGCCAGGCTACAGACAACCAGCACTGCGACCAGTGCCTTTTGCCAACTGCGCGCAACAGTGTAACTGCGATCGTCCTTGATCATCGTCTCTCCTTGACGTATAGCTCGCAGGCACCCCATCGGCTGCGGCTACCGGAATCGTCGCCATCATAACCGATAAAGAGCGAGTGTCAATAGCCTCATGGTACTACAAGCTTACAAGCCCTCGGTACTATGGCCTAATGCTACGAAACCAAGTGAAGTTTAAAGTCATACATTGAATTTGGTACGTTTTAGTCGCCTAGCGGGGTACTACTAGCAGCCCCTCCGCTGCTTAGCACAACAGCAAAAAGTATGGTATAATGGGCCTAGCTCACAGTCGGAGGGAACAATGGAAAACGTGATCGTCGCTTGCGTCCAGCAGCGCCTGAGCATCCAGTCGAGCCACGAAGAGTTCGACATCGAGGTCCGTCGTTTCCTGCGGCAGGCCCAGGCAAAGGCCGCCAAGCTGGTTGTCTTTCCCGAGCTGACAGGCGTGATGCTGGCCCCACCCTTGATCTCGAGCCTCAAGCTGGGTTTTCTCAAGCAGAAGGACCAGGCCAAACAGCCGGGTGCGGGTTTTCTCTCCCGGACTCTTGGACGGTTTGCGGGCGGCACCGCCGATGCCCTGGGTGGGGGCTTCTGGGGCAGCCTCGGCCGCCTGGTGCGCAAGAAGAGCGACGCTCTGCGAGATGCAACCTTCACCACCTTCTCTGCCCTGGCGCGCGAGTACGGCACCGCCATCGTGGCCGGCAGCGTCTACATTTACGACGAGGAGACAGGGACTGTGCGCAACCGGTCTTACCTCTTTGACGTGAACGGCGAGGTGCTGGGTTACCAGGACAAGCTCAACCTGACGCCGGGCGAGCGAGAACTGGCCAGCCCCGGTTCCAAGGTGGAGGTATTGCAAACGAGGAATGCCTGCCTGGGACTGCTCATCGGCCGGGATGCCCTATATCCGGAGCTGGCGCGCGCCCTCGCCGCGCAGGGTGCTGAGCTGATTGTCGGGGTGGCCGCCACCCCTGGAGTGGCGCAGGCCCGCGTCGGCCGGCAGGCCCTGGCTATGCGGGCCGAGGAAAACCAGGTGTTTGTGGCGGCCAGCTTCTTGCTGGGGCCGAATCACCTGGGACGGGACATACAGGAGGACTTTTACGGACAGTCGGCACTCCTGGCCCCCATTTCCCTCAGCCCTCGGGGCGACGGTGTTCTCATCCAGGCCGGCACCGACAGGACAGAGGCTGTCGTGGCGGCGGAGCTCGACGGCCCAGCTTTGGCGCAGCTCCAAGCGGCCAGCCGCTTTCGTCCCCGCAGCGAGATGAACCTGGGCACCGCGGCGGACATCCTGGCAGAGATGTACCGCGATGGCCTGTCGGTGGAGCAGGCCGTGGAGCGGTATAGCACCCCCGCTTATGCAGCGCTTGAGCCAGAGAGCGCCGGTTTGGCCGCAGAAGAAGTGCCACCGGAAGCGCCACAGGCGACCCCCGTAGAAGTAGAAGAGGAAACGGCAGGCGCAGAGCTGCTCTGGAACACGGAGGCGACGGAACACGACAGCAAAGAGGCGAAAGACCGCCTTGATGATTGAGATCCTGGGCCTCGTAGGCTCGGCACGGGTCTGGGGCAACGGCGAGCTGCTCGTCCGCCAGGTGATCCGCGGAGCCGTGGAAGAGGGCGCCACTGCGCGCCTGGTGCGCCTGACCGATCTGCACCTGGAGGGCTGCACCGGGTGCCTGCGCTGCGCCATCTCCCGCCAGCCCTGCCCGCTGGACGACGACCTTTACTGGCTGCTCGACAAGATAGCGGCTGCCGGGGGGCTCGTTCTGTCGGCGCCGACCTATCTGCTGGGACCGGCGGCTACCTTCAAGCTCGTCCTTGACCGGCTGCTGGTGCTTGCCGGCCGCGACGACCAGGCCCTGGCCCTGTCACGGCCCGCAGTGACGATCGCTACTGCCGGCCTGGAGAAGTGGCGAGGCCTGGCGTTGCCCTATCTCAATGTGCTGGCAGGCGCCACCGGCTACCAGCACATCGAGAGCATGCTCGCCGTCGCACCGGGCCCCGGCGAGGTACTCCTTGACGAGGGCCTGATGCAGTGGGCGTGGGATGCCGGCCGGCGCCTGGGCCGAGGCGAGCTGCAAGCTAGCCCAGCACCACCCAACGTGTGCCCGACGTGTCGCTGCGACGCCTTTGTGCTCGACGGCGAAGGCAGCGCCACCTGCCCAATATGTGGGCGACAGGCCAACGTGCAGCTGACCGCTGGCCAGCTGTCGCTCCAATTTGAGCAAGAGGAAGAGCCGACGAAACGCTGGAGCCCGGAGGCCTGGCAACGGCACATCGAAGACTGGGTGGTAGGCACCAGCACGCGTTTCCTTGTCCACCGCCAGGAGATCAGAGCGCGGCGGGCTCCGTATCGTGCCATGCAGCTCCACTGGCTGGTGCCGCCCGCTCGCCATGGATGAAAGGCAAGAGGTCCTCGCGGGTGAGATGAGGGAACCGACAGATCTCGAATGGTTCGCGCAAGCGGCCCACACCCCCCTGGCCGAGTGGCCGGCAAGCTACCCCGGACGACGGGCCATGGGCTACTTTTGCAGCTACGTGCCGGAAGAGATCATCCACGCTGCCGGGTTCACGCCCGTGCGGCTGCGGAGCACGAGCGAGCCCCTTCGGCACGCCGACGCGCACCTGCAGTCCTTTAGCTGTGCCCTGTGCCGTAGCTCGTTGGACAAGGCCGTCTCGGGTGAGCTCGACGACGCCCTGGCCGGCCTCGTCCTCGCCCACACCTGTGACACAATGCAGGCCATGGGCGACCTGTGGCGCATGCACAGCCCGGCTTCGCGTTTCGTCGAGACTGTGATGCAGCCGGCCAACCTCGGCACCCCGGCCGCCCGCGCCTACCTCGTGGCCGAGCTCGGCCGCTTTCGCCAGAAGGTGGCGACATTCGTGGGCTGCCCGCTTCCAGACGCCGATATCCAGGCCAGCATCGCCCTCTACGATGAGACGCGCCGCCTCGTGGCCGGCCTCCATCAGCGGCGCCCCTACCTGAGCGCTGCGGCCTTTTACGCGATCTTGGATGCGGCCCAGGCCGTGCCGCGTGAGGAGTTCAACCTGCGGTTGGCCAACGTCCTGGCCGGGCTGTCTGGGACCAACGCGCGCCCGGCGCGCCCTCGCCTCTTTCTTGCCGGCGCCATACTGGACGAGCCGCGGCTGCTGGACCTCGTGGACGAGCTGGGGGCACAGGTGGCAGGCGACGACCTGTGCAGCGGCCTGCGTCACTTCTGGGGAGAGGTCGGCAGCAGGGAAGAGCCCCTCGCTGCCCTCGCCGACTACTATTTGAGCCGCCCACCGTGCCCGACCAAGCTGCACCCGGCACACGATCCTGGCCGTCACCTGGTCGAGCAGACACGCCAGGTAGGTACCGGCGGCGTCGTGTTTGTCCTACCAAAGTTCTGCGAGCCCCATGCTTTTGACCATGCCCTCACCTTGCCCGCCTTGGAAGGTGCGGGCCTACCCTATCTCGTCCTGGAGATGGAACAGGTCCCCAGCATCGAGGCGCTTCGCACGCGCCTGCAGGCCTTCCTGGAGATCCTGTAGCGTTCCGCCTAACCGGTAGGCCCAGCCCAGGCACGCAACGCGGGCTGAGCACCGGCGTATAGATGACGGGCCATCAGCGGGCCGCGCCAGATGGTCGGGCTGCCTTCGCAGCCCCGGTTTTTTGTGCGGCGGCTAATATATGTTATACTATCTGTCAGGCATATGATTGAAATACCTTTGCAACAACCCTACGCTCCCGAATATGTAGAAGGCAAGCTCAAAGAAGCAGGGTTCTTTCGAGCGCTTTGGCGCATCCTTCAGGTAGCCAGCGTGCTGCTCCTGGGGCTCGCCTTTCGCAAGATTGACAGTTGGCGCTGGACTTATCGGCGGGGCGAGACGCGGGAAGACCGGCAGCGGCGTCGCGCAACCTGGCTGCTAAATCGAATCATCAAGCTGGGGCCGGCATTTGTCAAGGTCGGCCAGTCGGTGGCCACGCGGCCCGACCTGCTGCCCCTGGTCTATATTCAGGTGTTTGCCACCATCCACGACCAGTTGCCTCCCTTCTCCAACGACGTGGCCAAGGCCTGTTTCGAGGAAGAGCTGGGCTGGAAGCCCGAGACCCTGTTTGAGTGGTTCGATCCGGAGCCTTTTGCTGCTGCCAGCCTGGGGCAGGTGTATCACGCCGTCACTCACCAGGGGCACGAGGTAGCAGTCAAGATCCAGCGGCCCGACCTGATGGAGGTCATCAGCCTCGATCTGGCTCTGGTGCGGCGACTGGCGGTCCTGGCCGAGCGCTATCCTCGCCTGACCCGTCGACAGCCCTGGGTCAGCCTCGTGGACGAGTTTGGAGCCAAGCTCTTCGAGGAGCTGGACTATATTCATGAAGCGCACCTGACCGAGCGCTTTGGAATCAACGTCTCGGAGATGCAGGGCGTATACGCGCCGAAGGTGTACTGGGAGTACTCCAGCCGGCGCGTGTTGACCACCGAGTACATCCAGGGCATTCGCGTCACCGACAAGGAAAAGCTGGAGGCGGCCGGTGTTGACTTTCGCAACCTGCTCAGCCAGGGTGTGCGAGCGAACCTGAAGCAGCTTTTCGAGCACGGGTTGTTTCATGCTGACCCTCATCCTGGCAATCTCCTGGTGCGGCCGGAGGACGGCACCCTGGTCTTCCTCGACTTTGGGATGATGGGCATCGTCCAGCCCGAGCAAAAGCTGCGTATCCTGGAGATCTTTGTGGACGTCATCAACCAGCGTCCGGAGAATCTCAAGGACAACCTGATTGCCCTGGGCTGCCTGCGGGCCGATGCCCGTTGGGACGAGATCGTGCCCATTGCCAACGACATGTTCAAGGCGCTTTTTGGCGACATGGGGCAGCGCCACACGTTCCAAGAGGTGACCGGCAATTTCGCACCCTTGATCTACGAGTACGAGTTCCGGATCCCGGTGGATTTTGCCTACATTGTGCGGGCCATTATGACCCTGGAGGGCATCAGCCTGCAGCTCGACCCCGATTTCGACATCTGGGCCGTGACAGCCCCGTATGCCGCACGCATGATGCTCACCTTCCCCGATCCGAGCCTGAGGCGGCGGCTAATGGACGAGCTGCTGACTGAGGGCGGTGCGCTCGACTGGGACAGGCTGCAGCAGCTCACGCTTCTCGCCTCCCATGACACCGCCTTTCACCTGGACACGGAGGGACTCGTGGAGCCGGCCCTCAACATGTTGCTGTCCAGCGAAGGGGCTGCCCTGCGCAGGGCGCTCGTGGCCGAGCTATTGCAGGCACCTGGCTCGTCCGCGGGCCGCGTCGAGGTCCTGGCTCCGCTGCTGACGGCCGATCGTTCCCTGTCTGGCCGGGAGATCCTCGACCGGCTCATCGCCTTCCTCCTTTCCGACGATGGGGAAGAAACGCGCGGGCAGCTGGCTGAGGGGCTGCGGACTGGCAACAACGGCAACCGGCAGACCGACTGGACGCGACTGCGACAATTGGCATCGCTGGCCAGACAGCTGCATCCGGACTTCAGCATGGGCACCCTGGTGCGCGCCCTCGGCGGTTACCTGCTCTCCGAGGAAGGCAGACCGGTGCGCAACCAGGCCCTCGCAGCCGGCGCGCAGTGGGTGGCGGACGGCCTGGCCGGCGCCCTCTTCCGCCTCACCCGGCCCGCGGTACCCACGCGGCCCCAGATTATGCCCGACCCCGAATAGACCAGTCCCTCCTGCACGAAATGGAAAAGCGGCGGAAGTTCCGCCGCTTGCTCTTTGTTGCCAAACGCTCGTCGCCCTCCAGACGGGGCAGCTCCCCTGGCCGGCCCGCTAGCGATCGCCGAAGAAAAAGTCCCACCAGGCTTGCTGTGGCGCAGGCAGCCCGGCGCCCGTCTGATCTTGCACGCGCGTACCGGCCGGCGGCTCGCCCTCGGGCGCGATGATGATCACGGGCATCTCGTCGGGCCTGGCCCAGCTGTTCTCCAACGCCCAGGCCTCCACGGCCGCCGGCGACTGGGCGAACGCGAGGTGTTTCTCGAGAAGTGCGGCCTCCTGTTGGGCGAGGAGGAGTTCTTTTTCGATGCGTGCCAGCTCTGCCTGCTGCTGTGCCCGCACCTGAGACTGGCGCACAAAGCCACTGCCCACGTAGACGACGAGCACCGCGACCAGAACAAGAAGAAGGTAGCGCATGAGGGTTGGTTTGCCGGCTTTTCTGTCTGTCACCGTAGCCTCCAGGACCAGTATACCCCAGTCGCGGAGAAAAGTCAATAAAAAATCCCGGCTCACAAGCCGGGATCTGGTGCCGAAGGTGGGAGTTGAACCCACACGGGCGTACACCCACTGCGCCCTGAACGCAGCGCGTCTGCCTATTCCGCCACTTCGGCACGCGAATCCTACTCTATCATCACTCCCCACTTTTGTCAAGCGCGTTATTCTCGTTGACCACGTCCGCGCCGGTCCTCACATACCAGCTCTGGATGTTGCGGAAGCGCTGGCTCGGGTGCAGCAGGGGCGAAAGCTGCACGTCGTGCACGGTGTCGCTGACGGCATAGTTGTAGATCGGATAGTAGATAAGCAGAGCGGGCACTTCTTCGGCAAAAATCTGCTGGAACGCGTGGTAAAGCGCCGTGAGCTGCTCCGTATCGGCCGTCGAACGCGCCTCCTCCATGGCCAAATCCGCGTCGTCGTTGGCAAAGCCCGCATAGTTCTGACCAGCCTCGGCCTGCGTTGAATGCCACAGGGGATAGGGATCTGGATCCGCGGTGAACGCTAGCCCGATGAGCGCCGCGTCAAAGTCGCGACTGCGCACGAAATCGTTCGCTGCCTCGCTGCTCACGGGACGAACTTGAACGCGGATGCCCAAGGCCAACCAGTGCGCGGCCATGCCGTCGGCCAGCGCCACCATGGCCGGCTCGTCGCTGGACAACAATGTGAAGGCCAGATCGACGCCCTCCCGGTCCCGAATCCGGTCGCCGTTCGTGTCCACCCAGCCGGCTTCGTCCAGCAGGCCGATGGCCCGTTGGGGGTCGTAGGTGTACTGGCGTACCGTCGGATCGTAGGCCCAGAGGATGGGCAACACCGGGCTATCGGCCACCAATCCTTGGCCCTCCAGCACCCTGTCGATGAGCTCCTGACGGTCAAGCCCGTAGAGGAGCGCCTGGCGGATCTCCTTCACCTGCAGGAACGGCAGCGTCTCGCGTTTGAGGTTGAGAAAGACGATGCCGTAGCCGGGTGCCTCGGCGGAGTAGAACTGCAGGCCGGCCATACCGGCCAGCATGGAAAGGGGCGCGTTCTCGGCGGGGTGGAACCCGTCGACATCGCCCCGCTCGAAGTCTGTCAGCAGCCCCTCCCAGTCGTCGTAAAACCAGAATTCCACACGCTCCAGGTACGGCCGCGCTCCCCAATAATCCTCGTATGCTGCCAGGACGACCCGATCTGGAAGGGCGCTCTCCACCGTGAACATACCCGTTCCTACGGGATGCTCGGTCGAGAAGCTGTGAGAAGGCAGGTCGGCGGCTGGGACATTGCCCAAGAGGTGAGCGGGAAGCAAGCGAACAGTCGTGTAGTACAAAAAGGACGGAAAGGGCTCTGCCAGCCGGAAACGCACTGTGTGAGTGTCTACCTGCTCGACGGTGACGTTGCGCCACAGAGCAGACAAGCTCGGGTCGCCCTGATAGTCGGGATCCTGCATGGCTTGTACCGTAAAAGCGACGTCGGCGGAGGTAAAGGGCGCGGAGTCGTGCCAGGTCACATCGTGCCGCAGCCGGAACTCGTACACCAGCCCGTCCTCTGAAACGTCCCAACCGGTCGCGAGCGAGGGCGTAATCTGCCCATCCTCGCCGACGACGGTGAGCCCGTCAAAAATCAGGGCGTTCAGATCTTGTTCGGCAGGATTGCCCGCGATCATGGCGGGTGCCAGGATGGGGTTCATGGCTTTCCAATAGCCCATCACCCCTTCCACGTAGGTGCCGCCTGCGACCGGAACATCGACCGCGGCGACGGCACCTTCGACCTCTTCCTCTTCAGGAACGCCGGAGACCAGCTGGAACAGGACGATAAAGATCAGGACGATACCCAGCAGGGCCAGCAGCGCTTGCCAGACGACGCGTCTCGTCACGATATGCCTCTTCTACGAGAAGAAGGGTGTTTCCCGGCGCCACCGGGCTGAAAACACTGCGATCAAGGCCGAGATGGATGCACCCTGGCGCTCAGGCAACCAACACGCTGAGGATAGAAACAAAGAAAAAGGCAACCGCGAGGCCCACAGTAACGTTGAACAATGTCCTTTCCACGCCCCGCCGGGTGTGATAGACCCCAGTCTCGCCGCCGAAAATACCCCCCAATCCGCCGCTGCCCTTGGCCTGGACGAGGATGACTACGATCAAGGCGATCGAAATGATCATCTGAACGATTTGCACATATGGCAGAAAACCTTGCACGACATGCCTCCACGCACTGCAGTAGGGTCAAGACGCCTCCCGACGCCAAGCCGGCAGATTATACCACGTTCTGAAATCAGTGGCAAATGGCCGGCGGGGGGTTGTGCCTGAGCGTTCAGCACCCGGCGGGCGGCACGTGGCCGTCACCGCTGTCTCGCACTCGTTTGCCGTCCGCCACCTTTTGGAGTATAATGGCGCGGTACAGTCCGGGCTCAAGGTTCCGGGCCGCATCGTGCAGGCAGATCTGACACGGGCGATGGGCGGTGCGATCGCCGGACAGTAACTCACAGGTGAGGGATGGTACGTGTTTAGTCCTTTGAACTTTATCCTGGGCCTCTTTTCTCAGGACGTCGGCATCGACTTGGGTACGGCCAACACGCTGGTCAACGTCCGGAACAAGGGGATCGTGATCAACGAGCCATCTGTAGTAGCCATCGATAAAAAGACCAAGAGGGTGTTGGCCATCGGCCTGGATGCCAAGGAAATGGTCGGCCGCACGCCCGCGGATATCGTCGCCATCCGCCCCCTGCGAGACGGAGTCATCAGCGACTTTGACGTCACTGAGCGCATGCTTCACTACTTTATCAAGAAGGTGCATGACAAGACCCTTCTGCCCGTGCCCCGTCCCCGCGTCGTCGTCGGCATTCCTTCCGGCGTTACCGAAGTCGAAAAGCGAGCGGTTTATGACGCCACGCTGTCGGCCGGAGCCAGGGAAGCGTATCTTATTGAGGAGCCCATGGCGGCGGCCATCGGCGCAGGACTGCCTATCACGGACTCGCTGGGCAGCATGATTGTGGACATCGGTGGCGGCACGACAGAAGTCGCGGTTGTCGCCCTGGGTGGCATCGTCGTCAGCCGCAGCCTGCGAGTCGCCGGCGACGAGATGGACGAAGACATCATCCAGTACGCTCGCCAGAAGTACAACCTGCTCATCGGCGAACGAATGGCCGAGAGGATCAAGATCACGATTGGCTCCGCTTACCCGCTGCCCCAGGAACAGGTCATGTCGCTCAAAGGGCGAAACCTGATCACGGGCCTGCCCGAGTCCATCGAAGTCAGCAGTGTCGAGGTACGCGAGGCGCTGGCAAATTCGGTCAACATCATTGTCGAGACGGTGCGCGAGGCGCTGGACGACACACCACCGGAGCTGGTGGCCGACCTGATGGAGCAGGGGATCGCCCTGGCCGGCGGTGGAGCGCTGCTGCAGGGCCTGGACCAGCGCCTTTCAGAAGAAACCAAGATGCGGGTCTACGTGGCGGAAGACCCCATGACCTGCGTCGCCCGAGGAGCCGGCAAGGTCTTGGAAGATCTGGACCGGCTACACAAGGTGTTGGCCAGCCTTCAACGGGGCAGCACCGTACACTAGCGGGTAGAAAACGGGGTCCGGTTGCTGGCGGAGAAGGGAGGGCAACAGGCAGGCGAAAGCAGCCCGAGGGGTCGAGGCAGAAAATGACTCGTGAGCGTTTCCACAACCTCATCCCCGTACTGCTCGTTGTCGTCACGTTTATTGGACTGGTGTCGCACCGCGCCGGGCTGCTACAGCCTGTGGAGTCGCTTTTCCTGCGCGTCACGGCGCCGCTCCAAGAGGGGGTCAGCGGCGTTGCCGGCCAGTTTGGCCAGTTGGCGCAGACAGTCCGCGACCTGCGTACCCTCCGCCAGCGCAACCAAGAGCTGGAGGCAGAAAACGCCCGTCTCTTCCTGGACAACGTGCGCCTCCGCGAGATCGCCGTCGAGGCCTCCCTGTTGCGCGATCTCCTCGACGTTCCACAGGTGAGTGCCTCCTTCGAGGTCCAGGGAGCACGAGTCGCTGGGAACATCATCGGCCAGGATCCCAGCAACCTCCAGCGCTACGTGATGCTGGACGTCGGCGAGGAGGCGGGCATTGCTCGCAACATGCCCGTGGTTAATGACCGGGGCCTCGTGGGGCGCATTACCGAAGCCGGTGTCGGCTGGTCACGCGTCCTGCTGATCACGGACATGAGCAGCTCGGTCAATGCTCTGACCCAGAGCACGAGGGCCAGCGGCGTGGTCCAGGGACAACCGGACGGTTCGCTGGTTATGGAGTCGATCCCCCAGGCCGACACGGTGAGTGTCGGGGACACGGTATTCACCTCGGGCCTGGGCGGTAACTTTCCGCGCCAGATCCTTATCGGCCAGGTGATCGAGGTGCAGCGCAAGGATTATGAGCTCTATCAGACGGCCGTCATCCAACCCACGGTGGACTTTCAGCATCTGGAAATCGTGCTGGTCATCACCGACTTTGAGGCTTCCCACTCGCTGCAAGACGAGGAGAGCCCATGAGCAGGTGTGCCGGTCAGGGTGGGCGCTCCGAGCCTGGCTGCTGGGCGCATGGTCAGCAAGCGGGTAAATCGTGACCATCTACCTTGTCATCCCCCTGATGTTCGCCGTGACACTCCTGCAAGCGGCGCTCATGCCCTACGTGTCGGTGTGGGGTGTCCACGCCGATCTGCCTTTGCTCCTCGTGCTGAGCTGGGGCCTGCTGCGGGGAAGCAGAGAAGGCGCGGTGTGGGGGTTCGTGGCCGGGGTTTTCACCGATCTTTTTTCGGGCGGACCTTTCGGCGCCGCGACACTGTCACTGATGGCGGCCGGGGCTCTCGGGGGACTGGGGCAGAACGTCGTCTATCGCCACTTTCTCCTGATGCCTCCGCTTGTCGCTCTGCTGGGCACTTTTGTGTATGACCTCTTGTACCTGTCCATCCTGGCACTCACCGGCGGCAGCGTGGTCTGGCTGGAAACCCTGGCGCAGCTCATCCTGCCTTCCGCCGTTTTGAACGCATGCCTGATGCTCCTCGTCCTGGCGCCAACACGTCTCTTGCAGCGGCGGTTTAGCCAGGAAGCTATGCAGATTTAACATGATTACGCACCAGCCCCAGGCAGACAGGATCCGATTGACCGTGTTCCGCTTGTTGCTCGGCCTCGTCTTTGTCGTCCTCGTTGGCCAGCTCTGGCGGCTCCAAATACGGCAGGGGGAGTATTACTCGGAGGTAGCCGAAAGCAACCGCATCCGGCTTCAGGCCGACCCGGCACTGCGGGGCGTCATCTATGACCGGCGCGGCCACCTGCTGGCCCGCAATCAGCCGCAACTCACCGTGTCCATCGTGCCGGCATACCTGCCGGAGGATCAAGACGCACGCGCCGAGCTGCTGCTGCGCCTCAGCGAGCTGATCGAGATGCCCCTCAGGACTGCACCGGCGGGTCCGTCCTACCTGGGCAACGTCTCGGCTGATCTCGAGCCCATCCCGGACTCTCCGCCGGGCATCCTGGATATCGTCGAGAAGGCAGAAGACAACCTGGCATTCTACCGCCCGGCGCTGCTCAAAGAAGGGATCTCGCGCGAAGTGGCCCTGGCCCTGGAGGAGGAACACCTGGACTGGCCCGGCGTCCTCGTCCAGTCTGAGCCGGTACGAGAGTACCTCTATGGCCCCTTGACCTCCCACATCCTCGGTTACGTCGGCCCCATCCCTCGTGAGGATGCAGAGCGCTATCAGGCGCAGGGTTACGACGTCAATCTGCACAGTGTGGGCATCAGCGGTATCGAGCACAGCTTCGAGCGGGACCTACGCGGCGTAGACGGCCAGAAGCTCATCGAAGTCGACGTCCACGGCCGGGAGATCCGCACCGTCGGGGAGCCCGAGCCGGCCGTACCCGGCTACAACCTGCAGCTCACCCTCGATCTCGACCTGCAACAGGCCACGGAAGAGATCCTTCAGGAGCAGCTGCGCGTCCTGGAGAGAAAACAGGGCGCTGTCGTGGCCCTGAACCCACAGACGGGTGAGGTCCTGGCCCTCGTCTCGCTGCCGAGCTATGACAACAACGAATTCTCGGGAGGCATCTCCTCCCTGGCTCTGCAAAAACTGCAGGAGGACGCGAGCCGCCCGCTGGTCAACCACGCTATCTCGGGCATGTTCCCGCCTGGGTCGACCTTCAAGATCGCTGTCGCCCCCGGGGCCCTGGAAGAAGGAGTTGTGACGGCCAACAGCACCTTCTACTGCGGTGGCATCCTATGGCTTCCGAACCGCTTCTATCCTGGAGACCCGAGCCTGGCGCAGCCATTCTACTGCTGGATCCACACAAGCTATGGTCACCATGGCTCGCTGAACGTTGTTTCGGCCCTGGGCCGCTCATGTGACATCTTTTTCTACCAGGCAGGCGGTGGCTACCGGGATCAGAGCCGGGGGTTAGGCGAAGAGCGCCTGGGGCAATATGCCCAGCTCTTTGGCTTTGGCGCCCGGTCGGGGATCGACCTTCCAGGAGAGGCCACAGGGCTCATCCCTGACGCCAAGTGGAAGCGGGTTAATTACAGCGAATCGTGGGTAACGGGTGATACCTACAACATGGCCATCGGCCAGGGCTTTGTTCTGGCCACGCCGCTCCAGGTACTGAACGCGGCAGCGACTATCGCCAACGGTGGAACCTTGTACCGCCCCCAGCTCGTCCGCCAGGTAATCGACGGCGACGGGCAGGTGGTGCGGGCCTTTGCCCCAGATGTCATCCGCCGCGTCCCAGTCTCGGCGGCGAACCTCGCGCTGGTGCGCGAGGGCATGCGCGCGGCCGTTGCCGGCCCCGGGGCCACCGCCTGGACGATGAACGTGCCGGGAGTGGCCGTCGCCGGCAAGACAGGCACCGCCGAGTACTTCGAAGACCGCAACAAGGATGGCCTGCCGGACCGCGATAAGCATGGCCACCTGCCTACGCACGCCTGGTTCACGGCGTTCGCTCCCTACGAAAAGCCCGAGATTGCCATCGTGGTGTTCATCTATGGCGGTGGCGAAGGCTCGGCGTCCGCCGTACCGGTGGCCCGCGAGATTTTGACCTACTATTTCGGCCGCGACATCGACGAGGTCGTGCCATGAGCCGCCGGCCGGCTGCCACACGGATTGCTATCGCCATTTTGGCCCTCGCCGGGCTTCTTGCCGTTGGGCTGGCAGCCTGGACGTCCTACCAGGCTCGCCAAATGCAGGAACTGCGACGCCAGGTGGACAGCCTGGAGATGGCCAGGAGCGTCGCGGAGAACGAGGCCGGCCGGCTGGCGAGCAGCGCCAGTGCCCTGGAAGAGCGCGTGCGCGCTCTCGAGGCGCTGGACACCGGCAGGCAGATCGAAGCGCTGCGCCGCCAGTTCGAGGCAGGCAGCGGAGATCAGACAGCCGACCTGGAGACGAGGCTGGCCGGCGTCCAGGCGAGCGTGGACGGTTTCCAGACCGCCCTTGATGACCTTGCAGCCCAGATCCAGCCGCCGGCAAACGGCACCACGGCACCGCCCGTGTTGCCCGGGCAGGTTCGCCTAGAGGTCCCCCGGCAGCGGCAAAGCCACAACCTGAGCTGTGAGTCTTCGGCCGCCTCCATGGCCGCCCAGTACCACGGCGTGCCCGTGGCCGAAGAAGAGGTCCTTGCCGCGCTGCCGCGCGATCCAAACCCGCATCTAGGCTTTCGAGGCAACGTCGACGGGCCTCCAGGCAGCCTGGAGGACTATGGGGTATACGCCGGCCCGGTGCTTGAGGTTCTCCAGAGACGTGGGCTCGAGGCGCGGCTCATTGCCGGGGGTGCACTGGCAGGCATCAAGGCCGCCCTGGCGCGCGGGAATCCCGTCGTTGCCTGGATTACCTATAACTGCCAGCCGGGCAGCCCGACGAGGATTGACATTGTGGGCGAGGCGGTTACCCTGGTCGCTTACCAGCATGCCGTGGTGCTAACCGGCTACAACGACGAGGGCGTGTGGGCCAACGACCCGTGGGATGGCCAGGAGGATTTCTATGCCAACGCCGAACTCGAGCGCGCCATGGGCTACTTTGGCGACATGGCGATCGAAGTCGGGCCGCCGTCTGAATAGTCCGAGCGGGGGCTGTAGAACGGGCTGCTAGCCCGTCGCCAGCCGGCCCAAAAAGAACATCACGGAGCTGTTTGGCGGAGTGGACACGGTCACGATCAAGGGCACGAGCGAGGGTTTGGTCATCACCCTGGGCGATGGGCCTCTGCACGAGGTCCTGGAGGTGATGGAAGCCCGGCTTCGCGCCAGGGCATCGTTTTTCCTGGGTGGAAGGGTGGCACTGCACGTGGGCGACCGGCGGCTCTCTGCCGAACAGCTGCAGGAAATCGGCGAGCTGTTGCAAACGTTGGGCATGGGTCTTTGGGCGGTCGGGGGCGACCATCCAAGAACCGCGATCGCGGTCCAGGAGATGGGCCTGGAAAGCATCGCTCCTGTGCAGGCCAGCCGGCCGCCGTCGGCACCGGTGCCGGCAGCGGCCTCTCCGGCAGATGTCGAGACCTTGGTCCTGCGCCGGACGCTGCGCTCGGGCCAGGAGGTAAACCACGCAGGGCACGTGGTGATTATCGGCGACGTCAACCCGGGGGCTGAGGTCACGGCCGGCGGTGACATTGTCGTTTGGGGCAAGCTGCGGGGCAAGGCCCACGCCGGCGCCACGGGTGACGAGGCTGCAGTCATCTGCGCCCTGCAGCTGATCCCTAATCAGATCCGCATTGCTTCCGCCATCGCCCGGTCACCCGAGCGGGGGCGGGCACCCAAAGCGGCAGAGACGGCCTATATTCAGAACGGGCGGATCGTCGTCGAGCGCTGGGACAAGGTTCATAGGAGCGAGACATGACTGCAACGGTTATCACCATTACCTCGGGCAAGGGTGGAGTCGGGAAAACCACGACCGCGGCCAACCTGGGTGCTGCCCTGGCCATGTTGAGCCAGCGTGTATTGACGATCGACGCCGACATCGGCTTGCGCAACCTGGACGTCGTCATGGGGCTCGAAAACCGCATCGTCTACGACCTGGTCGACGTGGTGGAGGGACACTGCCGGCCGCGGCAAGCACTGATCCGCGACAAGCGGCTATCAGAGCTGTATCTCCTGCCGGCAGCCCAAACGCGCGACAAGTCGGCCGTGTCCCCGAAGCAGATGGTTGAGCTGTGCGACCAGCTGCGTCCCGAGTTTGACTTTATCCTGGTGGATTCGCCGGCCGGCATTGAGCGAGGCTATCGCAATGCCGTGGCCCCGGCCGACCGGGTGCTCATCGTCACCACGCCCGAGGTGTCCGCCGTGCGCGACGCCGACCGCATCGTCGGGCTGGTGGAGGCCGACGAAAAGGGGCCGGCCCTGCTCATCATCAATCGCGTAAACGCCGAGATGGTGCGCCGCGGACAGATGCTGAGCACCCAGGACGTGCTCGAGCTGCTGGCCATCGACCTCCTGGGGATCGTGCCTGAGGACAAGGAGATTCTCGTGTCCACCAACCGGGGTGTCCCTATCGCCCTGGACGGGAAGACGGGCGCCGGGCAAGCCTACCGGAACATTGCCGGGCGATTGTTGGGACAAGACATCCCCTTCATGGCCCTCAAGGAATCAGCGGGCGTCTTCGGGCGCTTCACGAGGCTGATCCGGGGCTGATTGCCGGCGGGCGCTGTGGGGAAGGTGGCGGCCGGCGGCGCCACGACATGAGTCAGCGCGGACAAAGGAGGCAGCATGGGTTTTCTGGATCGACTTTTCGGCAAAGAGGAAGCAAGCAGCAGCGTGGTAGCCAAGGAACGGCTGCAGCTGGTGCTGGTGCACGATCGGATCAACATCTCGTCCTCTAGCTTGGAGCAGATGAAGGATGAGCTCATCACCGTCATCTCTCGCTATGTCGAAATCGATCCCGATGGCGTGCAGGTAACGTTCACACAGAGCAGGCGTGCCAGCCGGCTTACGGCCGACATCCCCGTCGTCGGCCCCGTCCGGCGGACTGGGGCGCGCAAGGCCGCTGCGGGGGCGAAAGCAACACGCGATGGCTAGGCGTTCCTGGCGCAACTTTGACTACCTGCTGCTCCTGGGGTTGATGCTCCTGGCGGTCTATGGCGTCGTGATGATCTATAGCGCCACGATCAACACCCTCGGCCTGGATGATCCCGTCCAGCGCCAGGCGCTGTTTGTCGCTGGCGGCCTGGCCATTCTCCTGCTCACGGCATCGGTCGACTACCGGCTCCTGGACATCGTCCAGCACCCCATCGCCGTTTTGGCTCCCGTAGTGCTGGCGCTGGGCGACGTGATCCTGGTCTTGTCCTGGTACAGCGGCCAGGCATCCGCCCTCGCCGAAGGCACGAGCGTCCAGTTGTCCAACCTCGATCTGGCCCCGATCGTGGTCGGCGTGGTCCTGGTCCTCGTCGTGTACATGCTGGATCGAACCTGGCTGGAGCAACTGGATCTGGCCCTGCAACGTTTCCTGCTCGTCGTGGCGGTGATGGTGGCCGCCGGTGCTGCCTACCTGTTGGTGCACCGCGCTACAGCCGGGGCGCCCGCGTCCCTGTCTCCCTATCTCCTGGTCGGCGGGCTGGCCGTGGTCTACCTGGTCGACTGCCTTACTCTCCGGTTCACCGATACCCTTCGCAACCCGCTTTATGTGCTGATGCTCGGGCTCCTGGGTATCCTGTTTGTCATCGGCCAGGTATCAGGTGGAGCACAGAGCTGGCTGGGCGCCGGGACCGTTCAGCCTTCGGAGCTGTCCAAGATCCTCGTCATCATCGTCCTGGCCAAATACCTCGAGGATCGCGAGGAGAGCGGCAGCTATATCAAGACCATCATCACCTCCCTGGGTCTGGTGGCCGTGCCCATGGCCCTGATCTACTTCCAGCCCGACCTAGGCACCGCGCTGACGCTTGGTGCCATCTGGCTGGCCATGATCTGGATGGCCGGCATCCCCTTGCGCTACCTCATCGTCATCTTTGGCGGAGGTCTGGCAGCCCTGCCGCTGATCGTGATGAACCTGGAAGAGTATATGCAGAAGCGCCTCCTCCTGTTCATCAACCCCAACAGCGACCCTGACTCTTATTTCAACGTGCATCAAGCCCTGGTGAGCATCGGCTCCGGCGGCTGGACGGGTAAGGGCTTGACGCACGGGACGCAGAGCCAGTTGCACTTCTTGCGAGTGCGGCACACCGATTTCATCTTTGCCGTGACAGCCGAAGAACTGGGCTTCCTGGGGGCCATCGCCATGCTGGGGCTGATATTTTTCCTCCTGTGGCGCATGCTGCGCATCGCGGCGCGGGCCCAGGACACCTTCGGCCGCCTGCTTGTCGCCGGGGTCGCCGGCCTGATCTTTTTTCAGAGCGCGATCAACATCGGCATGAACCTGGGGCTAATGCCGGTTACCGGCATCCCGTTGCCCTTCGTGAGCTACGGGGGCAGCTCCTTTTTGACGCTCATCATAGGCGTGGGGCTGGTGGAAAGCGTCGCCATGCGCCACAGAAAGCTCGAGTTCGACTAGCGGGGGTTAGCCTTCGGGCAGACGAATGGCGCGAAGCCGAGTAGCCCTCATTCACGGCGACGACCGCTATGACAACGCCGCACGGGCACTGGAGTGTCTTGCCGCCGAGATCAGCCTGGAAGGCGTCGAGCGCCTGCTGGTCAAATCGAACCTGGTCATGACGCAGCGGCCGCTGGCTGCCGTAGAGGTTGCGGGCAACGCCGGCTTGGCTGCCTGCCGCCGGCCATTCAGGCGCCACGACACCTACGAGCGCCAGCAGCGCAGGCAGATGCCCGGGGCCGATGTGATGTTGAGGGCGACGTGAGCGACCCGTACGTCATCCGCCCGGCTCGAGCGGCCGACCTGGACCGGCTAGAAGAGATGCTCCTGGCCCTGCAGGATCACGTCGAAGGTGCGAACGCCGATCTATGGCGGATGAAGCCCGAAGGCCGTGAGGGCCTGCGCTCCCAGATTGCCAACCGTCTCGGCGCTCCCGCAAGCAGGGCGGTGGTCGCCGAGCACCGGGACGACGGCGTCGTCGGCGTCGTTTTCGGGCGGGTCGTCACCAACAACCGTTATGAGCCGCCCCTGGCCGGCCTCGTGGACCAGGTCTATGTCCGCCCCGGACACCGGCGGCAAGGCGTCGCCGGCGGCCTGGTGGCCGAAATATGTCGCTTTTTCGCCGAGCAGGGCGTGGGCGACGTCTCGCTGCGCTACGCCGTCGGCAATGACGAGGCTGCCGGGTTCTGGCAGGCGCTTGGCTTTGTGCCGCGTATTGTCATTGCCGGCGCGGCCCTGGAAGCGATCCAGAGCAGGCTGCGGCCAGGGCAGGAATCGAGCGAGTCCGGCCACATCTCGTCCTAGGTCTTGTCTCGCGAGCCGGCTCGACGCAGGGCCGTCACTTCTCCGCCGGTACTTCTGCTGCTCGCGCCCGGCCGCCTGCGGCCGGGCAGGTCTTTAGGCCGTCGCGCCGCGCGCCAGGGCCGAAACCCAAAGCTGACGTACAACAGGCGTGCCAAGGGGTTGCCATCCGTCCAAAGTGTGGTATACTGGGCGCCACCAAATCGCACTGGCAAGGAGAAGTCCGGGTGAACGACAAACCGGTACGCGTGCGCATCGCACCCAGCCCCACAGGTTATTTTCACATCGGTTCGGCCCGCACGGCGCTGTTTAACTGGCTGTTTGCCCGCAAGCATGGCGGCAAGTTTATCGTCCGCGTAGAAGACACGGATCGCACCCGTTTCAACCCTGAAGCCATTCCCGACCTGGTGGCCAGCCTCCGTTGGCTGGGCCTTGATTGGGATGAGGGTCCGGAAGTGGGCGGTGAGTATGGCCCTTACGTGCAGTCGGAGCGGCTGCCCCTGTACCAACGCTACGCCGAGCAACTGGTGCACGAGGGACATGCCTACCGCTGCTACTGCTCACCGGCCCGGCTCGAAGCGCTGCGGGAGGTCCAGCGGGCGAACAAGGAGTCGGTCGGCTACGACCGCCGCTGCCGCACGCTGACGGCTGCCGAAAGAGCCGAAGCCGAGGCTGAGGGCGTCGTGCCTGTGGTGCGCCTCAAAGCGCGTCTGGAAGGCCAGACAACCTTTCACGACGTGGTGTACGGCACCATCACCGTCGACAACCAGACCCTAGAGGACCTGGTCTTGCTCAAGAGCGATGGCTTTCCAACCTATCACCTGGCCGTCGTCGTCGACGACCACTTGATGGAGATCAGCCACATCATGCGCGGCGACGAGTGGCTGCCCACGGTGCCGCCGCGCGTCCAGCTGTACAGGGCCCTTGGCTGGGAGCCGCCGGTCTATGCCCACTTGCCCCTTATTCTGGCACCCACGGGCCAGGGCAAATTGAGCAAGCGCCACGGTGGCGTCGAGATCCGCGAGTTCCGCCGGGAGGGTTACCTGCCGGAGGCCATAGTGAACTATCTGGCCCGGGTGGGCTGGAGCTATGACGACAAGACCGAGATCTTTGAGCGGGAAGAGCTGATCCGCTACTTTGATCTTTCGGGCATCAACAAGTCTCCGGCGCGCTTTTCCTACGAGCGGCTGGAGTGGATCAATGGCTACTACATCCGCCAGTTGAGCCCCTCAGAGTTGGCCGAACGGCTGGTGCCGTTCTTGGCGGAGGCCGGTTTCCAGGTAGCAAAGACCGACCTGGAGCCCGTGGCGCCCCTGATCCAGGAACGGATCAAGACACTGAAAGAGGCAGTGGACAAGGCAGCCTTCTTCTTCCGCGAGGAGTTGAGCTACGAGCCCGCCGCTCTCGTGGGCAAAAAGATGAGCGTCGAGCAGACGCAGCGGGCCCTGCGGCGAGCGCGCGAGACGCTGGCAGATCTGCCCGATTTTACCGTCGAGACCACGGAGCCGGCCCTGCGCGCTCTCGCCGACGAGCTTGGCCTCAAAGCCGGCCAGCTATTCGGGGTCCTGCGCGTGGCGCTCACGGGCGAGCAGGTTTCGCCACCGCTGCTGGAAACGATGGCCGTCTTGGGCCGCCAAGTGTCTCTGCGGCGGCTACAGAGGGCGGAAGAGCAGGCCGCCATCTTGCCCGCCACAGGTGGTGCCTGACGGGACTTGCCAGCGTGACAGTTGTGTGGTAGAATAGCTTCCGGCCCTGAGGATCATCTGGCGGCAGGACGGCACCCGCCTCCAAGCCGCTGTTCCGAGCCACAGAAACGGGCACCCTGCGTGCCCGTTTCCGTATAGCCATCGTACATTGGCGCGTTCCTGGCCGGCGTGCCCAAAGGAGAGACAGAGATGAGCGAAACAGACACTCCGACGCCTACCGACTTTATCCGAGAAGCTGTCGCGGAGGACCTGCGCACCGGTCGGTTCCAATGGGTGCGCACCCGGTTTCCGCCCGAGCCCAACGGTTACCTGCACATCGGCCACGCCAAGGGCATCAACATCCAGTTTGGTGTTGCCGCCGACTTTGGGGGGGAGACGAACCTGCGCTTCGACGACACCAATCCGGTCAAGGAAGAAGCTCACTACGTCGAGGCCCAGAAGAACGATATCCGCTGGCTGGGCTATGATTGGGGTGACAGGGAATACTATGCCTCGGACTATTTCGAGCAGCTCTACGAGTGGGCGATCCAGCTCATCAAGGATGGCAAGGCCTACGTCGACAGCCTGAGCCCTGAAGAGATCAAGGAATACCGGGGGGCCTTTGGCGTCCCGGGGCGCGAGAGCCCATTCCGCAGCCGGACCATCCGGGAAAACCTCGACCTCTTCGAGCGGATGCGCGCCGGGGACTTCAGGGAGGGTGCGTGCGTGCTGCGGGCCAAGATCGACATGCAATCAGGCAACATGAACATGCGCGACCCGGTCATGTACCGCATCCTGCACACGCCCCACCACCGCACGGGTGACAAGTGGTGCATTTACCCCATGTACGACTGGGCCCATGGCCAGTCGGATTCCATCGAGAAGGTCACGCACTCGATGTGTGACCTGGGCTACGAGGAGCACCGGCCGCTGTACGACTGGTTCGCCGACCGGCTGGGGATCTTTCACCCGCGACAGATCGAGTATGCGCGCCTCAACCTGAGCTACACGATCTTGAGCAAGCGCTACCTGCTGGAGCTGGTGAATGCGGGCTACGTGGACGGCTGGGACGACCCGCGGATGCCAACGGTGGCCGGCATGCGCCGGCGAGGTTACACTCCGCAGGCCATCCGTGACTTCTTGGAGCGGATCGGAATCGCCAAGAACGACAGCATAGTCGACATGGCGCTGTTGGAGCATTGCCTGCGTGAGGACCTGAACAGGCACGCTCCCCGGGTCATGGCCGTGCTGCGCCCCCTGCGCGTCGTCATCGAGAACTATCCCGAAGGCCAGGTAGAAGAGCTGGAGGCCACTAACAACCCGGAAGACGAAGCCGCGGGCACGCGGCTGGTCCCGTTCTCGCGGATGCTTTATGTCGAGCAGGACGATTTTCGCGAGGACCCGCCGCCAAAGTGGTTCCGCCTGGCACCCGGACGCGAAGTACGCCTGAAGCACGCCTACTACATCACCTGCCACGAGGCGGTCAAGGACGAGGCGGGCAACGTCGTCTTCTTGCGCTGCACCTACGACCCCGAGAGCCGCGGCGGCAGCACGCCGGACGGCCGGCGTGTCAAAGGCACACTCCACTGGGTGTCGGCGGCGCACGCCCTGGACGCCGAGGTGCGGCTGTACGACCGGCTTTTCACGGTTCCGGCGCCCATGGACGTGCCGGAGGGGGTGGACTGGAAAAAGAACATCAACCCCAACTCGCGGGTGATCCTGCCTGGCAGCAAGGTGGAGCCCAGCCTGGCCGGCAGCGAGCCGGCCAGCCACTTCCAGTTCCTGCGACTGGGTTATTTCAGCACTGATCCCGACTCGGAGGAGGGCCACCTGGTCTTTAATCAGACGGTGTCCCTAAAGGATACCTGGGCCAAGATCGAGGCGCAGGCCGAGTGAGGTCCGGGTAATGCCTCAACGGCCAGGTGGCGGCCACTCGGTCTAAAGAGGGGCCGGATTTGTCACCGGAGCCGTTTTGTGCTAATATTTCGTTCCAGTCGGAGCCGGGTCACAGCGCCCGGCCGTCTGTGGGGGATCGTCTAGCGGCAGGACACGTGACTCTGGATCACGGCACCGGGGTTCAAATCCCTGTCCCCCAGCCAACAAAAAAGCTCCCACACATATGGGAGCTTTTTTTCTATTGTCTGCCCCTTCACCGCTCAGAGGTTGTATACCCCGCAAAGGCATCTCCGAGGAGCGTGCGCTGCCCGCTGCCCGGCTGGACAAGGTCGCCGGTAGGATAGCGCTCGTCCTGTAGGCTGAACCAGCACCAGCGCTGCACCAGCCGGCCCCCGTCAGCGGGCTGGCCCAGGTCCGGGTCCGCCAGCGTGCGCATCAGCTCGAAGGTGTCGAGCATGAACTGGCGTACGGCTTCGGGGGGAAAGCCGTACTCGCCGGGCATGAGAATGCCGTACTCGGTGACGATCAGCTGTTTGTCCTGCTGGCCGCGCTCCTTCAGCCAGCGGCGGAAGTCGACGAGCTGTTGGCGAAAGAGGGCGAGGTCGTCGTGGTCGTCGATGTCATACAGCCGCCCGGCAGCGTCGTCCATTCCGGGGGGAATGTCCACACCCCAACTGCCCCGCTCCTCGCGCAACACGAAATTGTGCACGTTCCAGACGTCGACCGGCATCTCGTGACCATAGCGCTGATGGTAGGCCTGTAAGACCCGGTCGAGGTAGCGCAGGCGGAGAGGCGTAGGCTGCGAGACCCCGGCGATGGCCACCTGGCAGGTGGGATCTCGCGCCTTGAGGAGGGCATAGAGATCGTGATAGGCCTGGGCGTAGGCCTCGGGTGTGACGTCGTCCTGCCACTTCACGTCCGGCTCGTTGCCGATGAGCCACAGCGCTCCAGGCAGGGCATCCACGGCCGCCAGCAGGGCGTCGCCAGAGGGCGTGATCTGGCCATTGCGCAGGCGGATCATGGGCATGTAACTGACCTCGGCCGCGCGCAACCCCTCGGAGCGCACGGTCCAATCAAGGTACCAGCCAAAGCCCAACAAGCTGACAAGCTCGGGCGTCACGCGGCGTAGCCCGCTGCCCACGCCTACGCGTTCTCGCAGAGAGTAGAGCGCCAAGGGCGTGGGCGTGTTGGGCAGCGCGGTGGGGGAAGAGGTGGGCGATAGCGACGGGCTCGCCGTCGGGCTGAGCACCGACGCAGAGGCCGCGGACGGCTGCGCCGGGGGTGCAGTGCTCTCCCCGGGCGACGGCGGCGCAACGGCCGGTGGGAGCGTGGACGCGGAGACGGGCGTGCCAGCGCCGCCTTCCGAGGGTTGCAGGCCGGCCGGTGCCGGGGTCGCCGTGGGCGGTGGCGGCAGAATCTGCTCGGTGAGCGTCGGTGGCGGCGACGCCGTGGCGGACGGCGTGCCCGACAGCGCAGCCAATCCGGTCCCTTGCTGCAGGACGAGTATGCCGCCGACCACCAGGCCCAGTCCACCGGTCAGGAGCAGCAGGGCCGTGATAGTGACCGTCCGTCGCATCAGGCTGCGCGCCGCCTGGTTAGCAGGATCGCCGCACCCGCAGCCATGAGGAGCAACCCCAGCCCGATCCACAGGCAGGGCGACAGCAGGACCGCGGCCAGGCCTCCGGTCGCGCTTTGCGAGCCTCCTACCGCGGCGCCTTCTGGCTCGCCGCCCACCAGTAGGGGCGTGGGGAGTGGTTCCGCCGTCGGGCCTGGCATCTCGGGCGTGAGGGTGACCGCGGGCGCGGCCGAGGTGGGCTCGCCGGGACCGGCTGTGATGCTTTCCACAGCTGCGGGCGGTGACTCGGCAGGCGCGGTAACCGCGCTCGCGGTGGACGGGGGCGTGCCGGACATGGGCGTGGGCGTGCCCACAGCCGGCGTGGCAGTAGGCGGCGCCGGGCTGCCTCCTGACAGAGGCGTGGCAGACGCTGTGGCGCCGGCCGGCTCGGGGGACGTCGCCGCCGGCGGGGCCGTCGTGGGAGAGGGCTGCTGGGTAGGCTCACCCGGCGGCGGTGTGCGGCTCGGCCCTACCGGCGGCGGCGTCACCGGCTGCCCGGTGGGCGTCCGGGTGGGAATCGTCTGGCCGGCATGCACCAGGCCAGCCTCACCGCCCGTCCAAGCCACCAACCGCAGGGCCAGGACGGCCAGCAGCGCCAGAACCAAGATGCGGCGGTCGTGCGCGCTATCGTTCACGGCGTTTCTCCTCTCATCGCCCCGTTACGGCCTCCCTTCCGTTTCCAGCCCGGCGGGCTGCGGCCGGTACAGGACCACAAAGTCGCGGTCTTGGCGCAGATCGGTGTCCACCGCAAGGGAGCCCGCCACCAGCTCGGCGCCGTTGGGCAGGCGGATCTCGAGTCGCAGGGGGATGGCATCCGTTCCCGGCTGCTTGGCCACCCGCAGACGGTACTCCAGGAGCCCGTCGGACCGGGCGGCGATGGCGTACGCGGGCAGGTCATAGGTCCAGGCGACGGTGCGCTCCTCCGTAGGCGCCAGCGAGAAAAAGGCAGTCCAGGCGGCCCAATCACCGGCGTCCAGCGCGGGCTCCAGGGGCAGCGACAGGCTGCTGCGGGCCATGAGGCTGCCCAGGGGTGCAGCTAGCAGGCCTGGCCCCTCCACCAGCCGGCTGCCCTCCGGCACGTACAGGCGGGCATAGTCCCAGTAACAGCGCTCCTGCATGTCCTCATACGTCTCGCCATAACGGGCCTCCTGGATACAATCGCCTACAGCTTGTTGCCCCCGGTGGCGGTAGGTCGCGGTCGCCCGTGCGCGAGCACGTTCACGGCTTGCCAGGTCGACCTGGTAAGAGAGCGAGCGCTGGATGCGGGGATCGACCTTGTTGAAGCCGGCGTTGGTGTCCACGAGCATCAGGAAATCGCCCTCGAAGGCGGGGGCCGGCAGCGCGCCGTCCCAGTTCCGGGCGCGAAGCAAGGCCGCGGCAGCGGGATCGCGCAGATAGACCAGGAGGTGTTTTTCGTCCAGGGCGCGCTGGACGGCGCCGACCAGGGCCGCCGGTTCGACGCCCTCGGCCTCAGCCAGCTTCCCGAACAAGGCGGCGGCTACGTCCCCCATGAAGTCTTTGCGGTGCAGCCACCAATCGCTGCCATCGCCCTCTGCCGGCTGGCTCCACTGCCCCTGGATGACGCGCATCACGTTGCGAGCATCCACGGGCCCGTCAACGCCGGCCACAGATAGGGAGCCCGCGGCTGCGACGAGCAACTCCAAGGCGGTGAGGTCCAGGGCGACGACGCCATCAGCCTCGATCCCCTGGTCCCGAGCATAGATTTCCAGCGCACGCCGTGCTGTAGTGGGAAAGTCCGGGTCCCAATTCGCATCCCGGAAAAAGATGAGGTCACCCATCAGGACTTGCTGAAAATCGGCGGGGGCTACCTCATGGGGCACCGCCAGGTTGTCGACGGCATAGCTGTCGCGGAGGTCCAGCCCTCCTTGACCGCCGGTGTCTGCGCTCTCCAGCCGCCCGCCGGCCACCCGCAGCTCTCCGACGCCGCTGATGAAACCACCTGTGGCGCGCAGCTCCTGGTTATTCTGGGCCATGACCAGGTAGGTGCGTGGACCGTCGACGCCCAACAGGTTGGGCAGCAGCAGCGCCCCGTCTACAGCGGCGGCAAATAGGGGCAGAGTGCCGTCCAGGCGCGCCAATAGCCCCGCTACCCGCGGCGAGAGGCTGCCGGCTTCGATCCCCGCCCGGACCTGTTGCGCAGCAGCCAGGTCTGCCCGGGCCTGCTCGAGGGCGGGCCGGGCCTCGACCAGGAGGGGCAGAACCTGCTCGCCGGCAGAGAGAAGGGCGAGGCTCCCCTCTGAACCGCCGGCCAGCAAGTCCAGTGCCGGGGAAAGGGCCTGGAAGGTGCCATCCCCCGCGGCGGACACATCCAGCGCCAGGTCGAGAAGGTCCGGCGCGGCGGCCAGATCTCCGCCGTAGCCCGGCACCCAGGCCAACAGCCGGCCGGCCTGGGGCAGCGGGCCCAGCCGGGTGGCGATGGCCTCCAGGTCGCGGCGCATGCCGCCCAGGTGCTCCCCAGCACCTGCCAGGCCGGCCACGTCCATCGAGGCCAAGTCGCCGGCGGCGAGGCCTTCCAGGGCTTGCAGGTGGTCCAGCAGCGAACGTCCATGGCCGTAGAGCTGCGCCGCGGTGACGGCCGCCCAGCCGGCCACGAGCAGCAGGCCGGCAGCAAGCAACAGGCAGCCCGCCCGGCTGCGAGAGACAGCGGGCCGCGCGCGGCCGTTGCGGGTCACGGGCAGTGAGCCATCCGGCGCGGTGCCGGCCGCCGATGCCGGCGATGGGACGGCCTCGGGTGAAGCCTGGCGCCCGGCCCTGGCCAGCGCCAGCCCGCCACGAATCGAGACGAAGCCACAGAGGAGGGCCAGGGCCGCCCAGACAAGCCTTTCCGCCCATGATTGGCTTGCCAGGAGCAAGCCCAGGCAGAAGAGGAGGAGGCCGGCCAGCAGAGGGACCTGGAAGGCCGGAGGCGCCAACTCCGCCCTCAGAGTGTGCCCGGCCTGACCGGCGCGGAAGGTGGCCATGCTCAGGGCGGCCAGCGCCACGGCGAGGCCCACGAGCCAGAGGGCATTGGCAAAGACACCCCACCAATCGATCACGATCGGCACCTAGTGTATGACCACCGGCAGGTAGATGGGCGCAAGGGACGTGGGGCACAGACGCCCGATGCGGTTGGCTCCTGGGGCGGCGTACCAGGCACAGCCGGCACTGTCGACGGCGATGTCGGTCGGCTGGCTTCCCGGCGTAGGCAGCGAGTACTCCACCAGGGCTCCGGTGGAGACCCGGTAGCGCCCCAGGCGGTTGCCCGCCCGCTCGGTAAACCACACCAGATCGCTGCCCTGGAGGGTGATGCCGTACGGCTCGCTGTCAGGCGTGGTCACGGCCACCTCTGTCCAGAGGGAGGTTGTGCCGAAACCGAACGTGGCGATCTTGTTGGCCGCCAGCTCGGTGATCCATGGCGTGCCGCCCTCCCACACCACGTCCTGGGGAGCGCTGTATGCGGTGCGTGGCGCTAGGTCGTAAACCTTAGGGTCGCCCAAGCGCATGCGGCCCAGCAGGTTGGACCCCGGCTCCGCGAACCACAGATACCAGAGCGTGACCCCGCTAAACGAGACGGACGAGGCCGAAAGGCCGGAGGGGCGCGAGCCGGCCACGTTGAGTGGGTACTCAACAAGGGTGCCGGTGGTGGAATCGAGGCGGCCGATGTTGTTGCCCGCCCGCTCGGTGAACCACACGTAACCATCGGCAACCGCCACACCCCACGGCTCGCTGTCCGCCGTGAGACCGCCGTACTCCTCGATGGTCCCGCCGTCGAGATCCAGGCGGCCGATCTTGTTGCCCGCCGTCTCGGCAAACCACAGGCTTCCGTCTCCATCCAGGGCGAGGCCCCAGGGCTCACTGGCACCGGTAGGAATGACGAACTCGGCCCAGGCACCGACGGTAGGATCGAGACGGGCCAGCCGGTTGCCGTCACGCTCGGTAACCCATACCGCCCCGGTGGCAGTGTCAAGGGCAAGCTGCCCCGGATAGCTGCCCGGCTGGGGCAAGGGGAACTCCCGAAGGGCAGGGGAACCCGCCCCCCCGGCCCCTTTCCCTACCAGGGAAGGCGGAGAAGACTCGGGCACTCCGCTCTCGTCCACGGCGAAGGAAGGGGGAGAAATGGAACTTGCGGGCAACCGGGCGGAGGCCGGGCCGGCGCGGTTCACGACCAGGGGCAAGTAGACGACGTGCGTGGGCACGATGAGGCGGCGGACATGGTGGTTGTCGCACTCTGCCGGCTCGTCCACCTGGTCGAGGGCGTCAATGGCCAGGTCGAGATCATAGACGCCGGGCAGTAGGTCGGACAAGATGAAGGTCAGCTCTACGGAACCCAACGACGGCAGGCCGGTCACAACCTGCTCCGCAGCGCCGTGACGTGCACCATTGTACTGCAGGCGCACAGCAAAGGCCGCGGCGGGCGTGGTGCCGCTGTTGCCCAGGCGCACCGTCACAGGCAGGGTGACAGTCTCCGACAGCGTCAGGGCCCGTCCTACCGGCGGCACTTGCCAGCGCATGAGCGCCAGCTCGGCATAGTCCAGGGCGGGCAGGCTCGCGGTGAGCCCCTCGTAGTGGAGGCCGTAGGCCGTGATATCCGCCGTTTTGGGGTCAAAAAGGTTGCCGTTAAAGCCTGTCAGCGCCGTTTCCGGATCGTAGGCCGGCACATCGAGGCTGAACCACGCCCAGCGCTGCACCAGGCGGCCCCCGTCAAGGGGATCGCCCAGAAGCGGGTCGGAGGCCGTGGCCAGAAAGTCAAAGGTGGCGGTCATGAACGCAGTCACGCGGGCCGGGTCAAAGCCGTACGACTCGGGCATGAGGACACCAAACTCGGAGACTATAACAGGCAGCCCGGCGTAGCCGCGGCTGGCCAGCCATTGGCGAAAAGCCCAGATCTGGGCTTTGAACATGTCCAGGTTGTCGTTGTCGTCGATATCCCTGAGGACGCCGAAGTCAGCGTCGACGCCGGTCGGGATCTGGGCACCCCAGCAGTTCGCCGGATCATAGCTGCAGCTGACCTCGTTGAGGATCGCGTTGTGGATGTGCCACAGATCGGCAGGCAGGGCGCGGCCGTAGCGAGCTCGATACGCGTCGAGGACGAGGTCGAGGTATTGGAGGCGCAGCGGTGTGGGCTGGACAATGCCACCGGCCGCCACGCGGGCGCTGGCGTCACGCGCCTTCAGGAAGACGTAGGCGTCGTGGTAAATGCGGGCATACTCGGCCGGGGGCAGATCGTCCTGCCAGATGGAATCGGGCTCGTTGCTGATGAGCCAGGTCGCGCCGGGATTGGCGTCTACGATGGGGCCCAACAGCGCTGGGTCCACCTGGTAGCCGTAAGGCGTGCGCAGCACGAGGGCACGGTCCATACCGGAGGGAGGCGCGCCCAGGGCGTGGTCCGCAGCCCAGCCGGCATGCAGGCGCGCCACATCAAAGGTCTGCGGCCACGAGCCTTGCGTGGCCACGAACCCGTAGCGCTGGCGCTCGAACAGCGCGGGCCGGCAGGCTGCGCCGGCGGCGAGGGCTCGCGCCTGGGGAGCTACCGGCCCGTCGCCGGCCGCAGCCAGCCCCGACAGCAAGGTCAGCCACAGCGCCACGGACAGCAGAAATGGCCTCATTGCACTCCTTCGTGAAAAGCGAGCCCGACCGCGGCCTCGGCGGATTTCATGGCGGCCCTCTCGTAGGCCCAGGCGACGGCAAAGGAGGCCAGGATGAGCAGGATAAACTCTATCTCCCAACGAAAGCGGGTGAGGACGTGAAACCCAAGGTAGACGACGGACTGGACGGCGAGGACCGCGTAGAGAAGCCCCCAGCGCCGCCACCCACCCTGCCGCAGGGAAAGGACCAAGCCGGCCAAAGCCACGGCCACAACTCCGCTGTACACGACGCGGTACACTGCTGTCCACTCTCCCTGGTACTGGGGATTGGCGCCCAGGTTGGGCCGGAACCACCATAAGCTCAGAAGTTTGCGGGCTTCCAGCCCCAGCCACTCCGCCGGCTCGGCCCGGGCATAGTCCAGGGCTGCCCGATATAAAGCGCGTTCCAGGGCCTGCTCCGTGAGCACCGCTACCTGGGCCTCCAGCCCGTGGGGCAAGGGGTAATCAGCGGGAAACTCTACTATTTCCGGCGACGAAAGATCGGGCTCGATGCCCTTGTAGGCTGCCAACCGACGAGCATAGACGTCGCCGCCGGAGCCGGTGGTGAAGGGGTTGTTGCCGAGCCAGCTGGTGCGGCCGCCGTTGGTCGAGATAAAGGCCGGCTCCTTCAAGACTACAGAGTTGCGCAAGATCCAGGGACCCACGACGAGCCCCACCGCCAGGAATAAGACCGCGGCCAGCCGCGGCAGCCCTGAGGGCCGGGGGCGCCTGAAGGCCAGCCAGGCGAGCAGCGCCGGCGCCAGCAGCAGGGCGTGAGGCCGGCCCAGGGCCAGGAGTCCAAGGGCCAACCCCGCGGCCGCGGCGCGGCCCAAGCCTGGTCTTTCCCAGAGCCGCCAGGCCAGGAACAGCAGCGCCGCCAGGCAGGCGACCAGGAGGGCCACCGACTCGGGTATCGTGGTCGTGATGATATACGTTGGGTAGAGCGCCATGGCCCAGCCCGCCAGTGCGCCGGTCAACGGGCCGGCCAACGCCGCTGCCAGCCGGTACACCAGCCACACGGCCAACGTGCCCGCGGCGGCCTGCTGGACGCTGAGCGCCAGGCGGGGATCGGGCAGAAGCAGGCTCAGGGATAGCCAGGCAACGTGCAGCGGCGGCATGTAGGCCTGCAGCGGCGCGCCCGGGCGCCAGCCATAGAAATCGTGGGTGTATCCCGCCCCCGACACCACGTTGAGGGCCGTCAGCCCGCTATCGGTGCGTGAGGCGAAATCGGCCGGCGGCGGTAACAGCCAGGCCGCGGCCAGGCGCAGCAGCAGCGCCGTGAGGACGATGGGCAGTGGCCGGCCGAGCCAAGCCAGGACGGCGCGCACGCTATTCCGCGCCCACCGGGCCGGCGCCCCCCCGGGGCCCGCGCAGTCTGCCGTCCTGCAGGACCAGCCAAAGCGCGGCGATCACCGATAGGCAGCCCCACACCACGGTATGGCCCTTGGCATAGTAGGTAAAGCTGTCCGTCAAGCCGTGGACCAGGTAGGCAACCAACCCGCCGAGCAGGCCTGCGGCCAGAGGCCACAGGCTGCCGCCGCGAACAGCGCGCACGGCGCCGACTGCCATCCAGAGCAGCAGCAACATCTGCGCCAGCCAGGCGACCAGGCCAGGCAATCCGTAGTCCGTGGCGGCCTGCAGGAAGAGGTTGTGGGCGTGGTCGAGAACAGTGGCCGGGCCGACGGAAGCGAGAGGGTAGAGCAGCCACAGGGCCCGGGCAAAGCTGCCCATGCCCACCCCGGTAAAAGGAAAATCGGTCGCCATGGCCACCGCCCGCACCCAAAGCTCCAGCCGCCCCTGAGCACTGTCCATGATCCCCCCGCCCCCCGCCGTGAGCATGTCCAGGACCGGCCCGGGATAGAGCAGGACGGCAGCCCCACCGGCGGAGCAGGCGCCAAGGATCACCAGGCCCCAACGCCGGTCGCGGGCCAGGGCGACGGCGGCGGCGCCGGCGGCAAACCCGAGAATCGCGCCGCGGGATTGCGTGAGGAGGAGCGCCGCGCCCTCGGCCAGCAGGGCCGCGATGAACGGCAGCCGGCGCCAGCCCGCGGTGCCCCAGGCATACGCCAGGGTGAGGGGCAACATCACGGCCAGCGTCCCCCCGACGATGTTGGGGTTGAACCCCGCGCGGTTCCAGAAGGGGGTGATCAAGCCAAAGAGGCGGTCTGTTGAGCCGCCTGCCACGGAGGCGGGGCTTGCGCCCCCAGGCCCCATACCGGCGAGGCCCACGGCGGCGATAGCTGCGCTCGCCAGCAGCAGGCCGATCCCTGCCCAGGCGAGACGTGTCTCACTGCGCAGGGTGTTCACCAGCCCATAATACAGGGCCAGGGCAATGAGGACCTTGAAGACCTGGGGCAAAGCCAGCGCAGGCGCAGTCGCCGCCAGGAGGGTGCCAAGGGAGACGAGCAGCACCACTAGCCAGGGCAGATCCAGGGGAGTGGCCGGCACAAAGACACCACATCCCCACCGTGACAGGAGCCACAGTGCAGGGAGTCCCAGCAGGGCGAGGACCACCAGTAGTTGGGGCACCAGGTCGGGGAAGAGGAGGGGCACGACGATCGGCCCAAGTGCCACAGTCTGCCAGCTCGTGAGGGTCTGCGACCAGCCTTTCAGTCGGGGCATCATGCCAACTAGAGCGTATCAGGCTTGCCGCTAGGGCGCCGGGCTCACCGGGCCCCGGTGCGCGCCTACCTTTTTCTTGCGTCTCAGGCGGCGCCACCAGCCCCGCAGCCCGCGCCGGCGACCGGCTTCCTGCTCGCCATAATACTGAGAATAGTAGTAGCCATGGTAGGAGTAATAGCCGGCACCCCGCCCCCGGCGGATGTCAACCATGTTCAGCACACCGCCCAGCAGATTGGCACCCACCTGGCGCAGGTCCTCGGTCGCCTGCTGCACGGCGACGCGACGCGTCCGGTCGGCGTTCACCACCAGCACGACGCCGTCGGTGCGGGCGGCCAGGACGTTGGCGTCCGCCACCACCAGGGAGGGCGGCGTGTCGATGAGAACGATGTCGGCCTCGCTCTGTAGCCGGTGCAGCAGCTCCTCCATGCGCTGCGAAGCGAGAAGCTCCTGCGGATTGGGTGGGATAGGGCCCGAGGTCAGAACCCGCAGGTTCTCCACGCCAGTGTCCTGCAAGAAGCCGTTGAGTGCCGCCAGCTCTTGCACCAGGGCATCGGTCAGCCCGCCCCGGTTGGGCAGCCCAAAGACGCGATGGACCGACGGCCGGCGCAGGTCGGCATCGACGAGCACCACGCGCTTGCCACCCTGGGCCATGACCACGGCCAGATTCGCGACCGTCGTAGTCTTGCCCTCAGTCGCCAGGGCACTGGTGACTACCAGGCAGCGCAAGGGCCGGTCGAGAGAAGAGAACTGGAGGTTGGTGCGCAGAGTACGGTAGGCTTCGCCCACCGGCGAGCGGGCTTCGCTCAAGGCAAAGAGCTCCTGGGGCCGCTTCTTGCCGTTGCTGCCCGCGCGCTGCACGGTGGCCAGCACGTTCAGCCCAGCCTGCTGCGCATCACTGGGCGTCTTCACCGTGTCGTCCAGGAATTCTATGAGGAAGGCGATGCCCGCTGCAAACAGAACACCCGCCACAGCCGCCAACAGGCTATTGCGCATTACTTGCGGCCGGATAGGGACCCTGGGCACCTCCGCCCTGGAGACGACGGTTACCGTGTCGCCTGTGCTAGCTTCAGCCAGGGCGATATTCGAGTAGCTGTTGAGCAGAGTGGAGTAACTGCTGCGGTACTGCGTAAGCTGATCCTGGAGGCGCGCCAGCTCGTTGGCATCCGCCTCCTGCTGTCGCGCCTGCAAATCACGGATGGCCGCCTCGAGCTCCTGGATGCTGGTCTGGACGCGGCCCATCTCGGCCTGCAGGCTGGCCTTGGACTCGCCGTAGCGCGACTGCTGGATGTTGAGCAGCCACTCGCCAAAGACTTCTACGAGGAGATCGGCCGCGGCCGCGATGAGCTGCGGGTCGGTGCCTGTCACCTGCAGGCTGAGGAGCTGCGTTTCGCTCACGGGCTGCGCCGACGCGGCAAAGCCCGACCCCTGGTCGCCGAGGGTAGGATCCGTGCTGGCCATCTGCGCCAGGCGGCGCTCCGTCTCTTCCATGACCGGCCCGCTGGACAGCAGCTCGGCGTAGGTGCGGCCCAGGCGCTCGGCAGCATAGAGGGCGTTGTAATTGTCCAGGGACGGGGCAGAGCCGGGCGTAACCATGAGTGTTGTACCGGCCAGGTAGACTGGCGTCGTGTTGCGGTTGACCGCGTAGGCGATGCCGCCCGCGAGGAGGGCACCTAGGGCGAGCAGCCAAAGCCACTTCTTGAAGACATTCCAATACTGCCTGATTTCCATCTAGCTCTCCATCGAGCGATCTCCGGCCGGGGCCGAAAGGCACCAGGGCGGCGTTCGCGCTGTTACGCTACCAGAGGTCCAGAGTAACCGCATTTTACTCGCTTATCGGCTCCTTGTCCAGCCCCAGCCCGGCCCTGCTGGCAAGCGGCGCTCCGTCCCGACCACGCAGCCAACGCTCGAGCCAGACCTCAGCAGTCCAGGCTGAGCGAGCCGACCTATCATCCTGCAACACGCGCCACATCCGGCCGCCATGTTTGCGGAGGAGGTCAAAGGGCCGCCACGCGTACGCCAGCCAGATGAAAGGCGACCGGGCCGGGATGCCGTAGGTAACTGCCATTCCCTCGCGCGGCAGAAAGAGGTGCCAGAGGAGATGGCGCAGGCCCGCGCCGAGACCCGGCGCGCTACCGGCCACGACAAGTGCCGCAGGTCCTCCGGCTTTCGGAAAGGCCAGGCGGACCAGCCAGTCGTCCAGGACGGGAAGCAGGGGCTCAAGGGTCCTGGTAACCTCCAGGGGGAGCTCAAGGGACAGCCACCTGCCGGCCAGGGCCACGACCAGCTCGACGGGCCTCGCCAACTCGTAGGCACGTGCCCGGCCCAGCAGAGCCTGCCATTTGTCCCGATCCCAGCTGCTTATGACTTGAGCCAGATCCGCCAGGGGCCGCAGCCCCAGGTACAGCCGGTGCTGCACGGCAGCGTGGTAGCAGAGATGCAGGACCGTGTCGACGTCGTCCAGGCGCAGGGCGGGTTGGCCGGCTCCGGGCCCGAGAGTCCACGCCACGCTCCGCTCCCAGACATCCTCGGCAGGCAGGCCGCCGGCGTGGGCATCGGGAAGGGCAAGGCTCCAGTGTACCTCGACGCACAGCTCGCCGTGATTTCGGGTCATCGGCGGCAGGTGCTGGAAGTGCTCCTGCCACCACGATCGTGACAGAGGCGAGCGATAACCGAGAGCCCGGAGCACCTGCTCTGCCTCAAGGACTTGTGATTTCGGCACCAGAAAGTCTAGGTCGCCGTACACACGCAGGGCCGGGTCCGGATAGAAGGCCCCGGCGGCGGAACCCTTCAGGACGAGGGTGGGCACTCCTGCCTGGCCCAGAGCTGCCAGCAGCTCGGCGAGCTGCCGCTCGGCCAGCATCGTTCGCCGTAGGGCCAGGTAGAAATCGTTCTTGAGCTCCTGTAAGAGCTCGGCCGGCAGCACCGACCCGGCCGGCGGGTGCGTGGCCCGCCAGTAGAGGAGGGGAGACAGGTCGTGGTCACGCGCCAGGGAAACGACCGAATCCCACCCCGGATCCGCCGGGCAGGGCCGACCGGCCAGGAGGCAGCCAAGGGCCGCCACGCCGCCGGACGCGGCGCCCCCTGTCTCGGCGGCTGGCATCACGTCACCGTCCATCGCTGCCGGAACCTTCAGGCCTCCGCCGTCTGCAGGCCGCGCGCCGGGGTGCCCACTCCGGGCGCCGCATACAGGCCGTTGATGTGGCGGGCCGCTATGAGAGAACGCTCGCTCGGATCGCTCAGAAACTGGTAGTTGCTGTAGCGCTTGTCGCGATAGTCCCCAACCCGGCCGGAGCGAAGCGCAGCTTCGATCTCCCTCACCCCGTCATGCACGGTGTGCACGGGTACAAAGCCCAGCTCGCGCCGGATACGGGCAAAGGAGACGTGATAGTCGCGCTGGTCGCCGTCCTGTTGACGACACAACAGGCGAGCACCGGGGATAAGGCTCTGGACCAGATCGCCCACCTCAGCGATGGTCAGGTTCTGCTCGTCGGAGCCGACGTTAAAGGTCTGGCCCCCCACCAGGGCGAGCGGTGCCTCGAGGCAGAGGATGATGGCCCGCGCCACGTCGGCAACATGGACGAAGGGCCGCCACTGGCGCCCGCCAAGGACGGTGATCTCGCCCTCACTAGCAGCCTTCGCCGTTAGCAAATTGACCACCAGGTCGAAACGCGGGCGGGGAGACAAGCCATAGACAGTGGCCAGACGGAGGATGACCGGGTGAAAGTCGGGCCCGGCCAGCTCGGCAAGCGCCTGCTCCGAGCCGATCTTGGCTCGAGCATAAAGGGAAATGGGATTAAGGGCCGAGCGCTCGTCGAGCAGCTCGCTGCCCGCCCCGTAGACGCTGCAGGAGGAGGCATAGACAAAACGCTTGATGCCGTACCCGCGGGCTGCCTCGGCGAGCATGCGTGTGGCAGCGAGATTGATCTCCAGGGTCAGTTTCTCGTCCAGGGCGCAGGCCGGGTCGCCGACCAGCTCGCCCAGGTGGATCACCGCATCCATGTCCAGCATCGCGCGAAAGACATCGCCAATGTCGCGCGAGTCGCCCTTGATCAGCTCGAAGCGGTGATGTCCCAGAAGGTCGGCGACCGGTTCCCGGCCGTAGAGCAGGGCGTCCAGGACCCGGACCGAGTAGCCCTGTTGCAAGAGCTGGCGGCAAAGGACCGAGCCGATGTAGCCGGCCCCGCCGACGACGAGGACGTGGTCGACCCGCCCATCCTGCTCTAGCCGGCGGAGCGCCGGTGCCTCGCGCTTGATGACTTGCCGCCACAATACGGACCACAGGCGTGCGCCCTCGGTGAGGCCGAGGGTCAGGGCCCAGGCGACCACGAGTGCCACGCCAGGAGTCTCGCCCGGCCCGCGGCGGGTGACGTACACGTACATGGCTAGGCCGAAGAGAAGGTAGGAAATGCTGACGGCCTGCAGGATGGCGATGGCCTTGAAACGGCTGGCGTAGAAGCGGCCTCGCGAGTAGAACCCGCTCAGGCCATAAACCACGACGCAGATCAGGATCAGCAGCCAGGCGGTGAGGGCATAGGTCTGGGCCACATCGCGCAATCCCTGGCGAGCGGTAAAGTCGGGCATGGCGGCGATGCGCCACAACAGGCGGAGGACGAGGGCGACGAGGTAGCTGACGGCGACGATCGCCGCGTCGACTACCACGCGGGCAAGGGTTTCCAACGTCAGATAGCGTCGCAGGTTCAAGACACCCCCTCCTTTGTCTTCCGAAAGCGCTGCACCACATCGAACACGGCCTGGATCACGTCGGCAACGTCGTCTTCTGTCATGGCCGGATAAAGGGGCAAGGAGATGATGCGCCGGTAAAGATCCTCGGCGCAGGGCAGATCACCCGGACAATAGCCAAACTCACTGGCGTAGAAGGGGTGGAGGTGGACCGGGACAAAGTGCACGCTGCTGCCGATGCCGCGCGCCCGGAGCTCCTCGATAAACTGCGAGCGGTCGATGGTTAGCCGATCCAAAGCTAGGCGGATGGGGTAGAGGTGATAGACGTGAGACCGGCCGGGCCGGACGGGGGGCGTCTCGACCTCCGGCAGGGCGGCAAAGGCGTCGTCGTAGAGCCGGGCGTAGCGCCGGCGCACCTCGATAAAGCCGTCCAGCTTGCGCAGCTGGTGGATGCCCAAGGCCGCCTGGATGTCGGTCATGTTGTCCTTGTAGCCGGGCAGCACGACCTCGTAGTACCAGGAGCCGGCGCCGGTGTAGCGTTTCCAGGCGTCACGGCTCATGCCGTGGAGCGTGAGCAGGCGCATCTTTTCGGCCAGCTTGTCCTCGGCGGTGGCAATGGCGCCGCCCTCGCCGGTGGTCATGTTCTTGATGGCGTAGAAGGAAAAACAGACAACAGATCGGGGCGCCGCAAGGGCATCCGAGCCGATCTTTGCGCCTTGGTAGTGCGCGCCGACGGCATGTGCGGCGTCCTGGACGACGGGCAGGCGGTGGCGGGTGGCGAGCCTGTAGATGGCATCCAGGTCACAGGGCTGGCCGCCATAGTGCACCGGCACGATGGCCCGCGTGCGAGGCGTCAGAGCCGCCTCGATGGCCCCAGCCGTCACGTTAAAGTCCGGGCCGACATCCACCAGGATGGGCCGGGCGCCCAAGTGGACGACAACGTTGGCCGTGGAGCAAAAGGTCATGGTCGGCACGATCACTTCGTCCCCAGGGCCGATGCCCAGGGCGGTGAGGGCGATGTGCAGGGCCGCGGTGCAGGAGCTGACCGCCAGGGTGTGGCGGGCGCCCAGGTAAGCGGCCAGGTCACGCTCCAGTCGCTGGACCTTGGGACCGGTGGTCAGCCAGCCCGACCGGAGCGAGTCGACGACCTCGGCGATCTCTTCCTCGCCGATGGACGGCAGGGCATAGGGTAAGAAGTCTGTACGCATCGTGTGCTGGGTGCCTATTCAGCCACCCCTCCTTTTAGCGGACGACCTGGGGGGGTCCGGCGCGGAGTCGTCGCGAGGGAAGAATTTAATCAGCTGCAATAGATGTTTCATGAAGCGAAACTCTTCCTCGGTCCGGCGCCGGTTGTAGCTGCGCGTCGAGACGTCAAAGATGGTGTACTCCTGAGGGGGCAGGTGGGCCGCTTCTTCGCGGGAACGGACGACGACGATGCTGGCCGGTTCCCCGGGATGGAGGGCATAGAACTCGTCCAGCTTGGCCCGCATCACCGCAACCTTTTCCTCAAGGGAGACCTCCTGAAATTGCGGGCCCACCTTGTCGGTGATGTCGCGAGCCGGCACTCCGGCGTAGACGTGGTTCGGCTCCATATCCCTGGTGATCACCGAGCCCACCAAGGCCATGCTCCGGGCATAGGCGTGGACGGGAGACACAATGCAATGACCAACAAACCAGACGTCGTCCTCGACGATCAGAGGCCGGCTGCTGTTCCAGCGGCAGCCCTGGAGCGTGTCGCCGTGGCGGATGTGGGACCAGAGCTGGCTATAGGCTCCCACGCCGACGCCGTTGCCCAGGGTCAGCCCGCCCGTCGAGTTCAGAATGGTGTGCTGCCCGATCCAGCAGCAGTGCCCGATGCGGCAGGGCAGGTCGCCGGCGACAAAGGCGTTATTGTGCAGCATGGTATAGTCGCCAATGACGAGCTCGTCGACAAACGCCCGTGTATTGTAGCCAATGAACGCATTGTCGCCAATCTCCACCCGCCTGGCCAGCTTGTTGGAGCGCCCCTGAA
The DNA here is from genome assembly GCA_041300865.1 of Anaerolineae bacterium. GTDB lineage: Bacteria > Chloroflexota > Anaerolineae > JAAYZQ01 > JAAYZQ01 > JAAYZQ01. The sequence goes on along the minus strand of JBFYTF010000172.1, from coordinate 160,894 downwards.
TCTTGACCCCGTCCTCGATGACGGAGCCGCGGCCGATGGTCACCTCTTCTGCCAGGATCTCGTACATGCCCGCCTCCCCCTCGTCATCCTCCGCCACTGCGAGCTTCAGAGGTATAGATCCCCTCCCGCCGCAGGACTACCCCCGCCGTGCGCCAAAGGATGATCAGATCCAGTTTTAGGGTAAAGTCCTCCACGTACCTGGCATCCCACTCCAGGCGCTCAGGCCAGGGGATGCTGTTGCGGCCGTTCACCGTGGCAAGCCCGGTTAGGCCCGGCCGCATCTCCAGCTTGAGCCGCTCGCGCTCGCTATAGAGCTCGAGGGCCAGCACCTCGTCGGGGCGAGGGCCGACGAGGCTCATCTCACCCCGTAGAATGTTCCACAGCTGGGGCAGCTCGTCCACGCTCCACTGTCGCAGGATCCGGCCCAAGGGCGTCACTCGCGGGTCGCCAGCGCCGACGACCGTCGCCCCGTGGGCGTCTCGGGCTGTGAGCGCGCCGGCGCCCCGGACCATGCTGCGGAACTTGAGACAGGCAAAAGGCACCCCGCGCCGGCCGAGCCGCTCATGGCGAAAGAGGACCGGCCCGGGGGAAGTCAGGCGGATGGCCAGCGCCACCAGGAGCAGCAGAGGGGCCAGCACCACGAGCAGGGTGAGGGCGAAAAGCACGTCGAACGCGCGCTTGACAGCCAGAGTAACCCTTCTCACATTCCGCTTCTTGGGTGGCGGCGAGGACACGATGGCATGGAACAGCTCATCAAACTGGATCGCTGCCGCTTCGGGGGAGTGGTGCCGCAGGGCATACTCTCGCCCGTTTCGCCCCATCCTGTTGGCCAGGGGCAGATCGCGCTTCAGGGCCAGAATCGCATCGACCAGCAGTGCCGGGCATTCAGGCGGGACACAAACCCCTGCCTGAGCGCGTTGGATCAGATTCCAGCTATCCGTCCCTTCGTCGAGGCTCGCAACTAGCGGCCGGCCACTGGCGAGAATCGAGAAGGTCTTGGACGGCAGCGAGCGCACCGCCGCACCCCGCTGCAAGGACACGAGCGAGACATCGGCGCTGGCGAGCACCTCGGGCAGTCGCTCCCGGGGTTGAAAGGGCAAAAAGGTGACGTTCGGCAGCCCGGCCTGCTCGGCCCGAGAGCGCACCTGCTGCAGGCTGGCCCCATCTCCGACCATCACGAACTGGATATCGTCCTCTTTTAACAACAGCCGGGCAGCCTCGAGCACGTGCTCCAGGCCCTGGGAGAGTCCAATATTGCCGGCATAGAGCACAACAAACTTGCCGTCGAGGCCATGTTCCTGCGAGAAGGCGTTGTGGCGCGGCAAGGGACGGATCAGGTCGCTGTCTACCCAGTCATAGATGAGGACCAACCTGGAGCGCGGCACACCTAGCCTCTCCAGGGGTGCGGAAAAGGACTCGGATATGATGCGGACAGAGGTCGCGCGCGCCAGGCAGAAGCGCTCCAGCGCCGCGACGGCGGCGATCACCGCCCTGTGTCTGAAGATACCAAGATCGATGCCGGCGTCGGGGTAGACATCGGCTACGGCAAAGACTGCCGGTTTGCGGCGCCAGGGTCCAAGGGCAGCGAAGGCAAGGCCGGCGTGTAGGGCCGGGTTGGTGACCAGGAGTGCGTCGTACTCGCATCTCCGCCCGACCCACGCTGCCCCCAGTTGAAAGGACAGAAACTGGAGCATACGAAGCGCCAACTGGGAGCGATCCAGGGAGGGAACCGGCACCCGTAGGACCTGGACTCCGTTCCGCATCTCGCGCTCGAGGCCACGGGCGCGGTATGACGGTGGAACTCGGCCAGAAGGATAATGAGGCACGGCCGCCACGACCGTGACTTCGTTTCCGCGGCGGACCAACTGCTCGCAAAGCAGGGCGTACAACCAGGCGCTGGGCCCCGCATCGGGAAGGTAATAGGGAGTAACTACCAGAATGCGCATCTCAACGGGCCTCCGCCTGCGCTGTGGGCAAGCTGGGCGGCCTGGCTCGAGGCCGGGGCTCAAGAGGGCGAATGGGCCGGGCCGGATTGCCGGCGCAGACCCAGCCGGACGGCAGATCGTTCGTCACGACGCTGCCTGCACCCACGACGCAGCCCCGCCCGATGGTTACCCCTTTGAGAACCAGGCAGCTCATCCCGATAAAGACCTCGTCCTCGATCCGGACCGGAGCCGTCGCCGCCTGATCCTGGCCCCTAAGCCTGCATTCCGGATCCAGCGCGTGGAAGTCGGTGTCAATAAGGATGGAATTCGCGCCTACGGTTACTCCATCGCCGATCACGATCTCGCGTGCGGCACAGATTGACCCCCCGGTCATGCCAAAATCGCGGCCGACAGCCAACAGCGCGCCAGCCTGCCACGTTACAAGCATGACGGGCCGGTTGGGCCCCAGGGGATTCGAGCGTGTGGTCGAGCGCAGATTCAGGCCGGAGCCGAACGCCATCTGGCTGTCACGGTGCTTCTGGATAATGGGCACGCCGTAAAGGCGCCAGGCGGAGCCCCACGCGATCCCATTGAGCGCAAAGAGCAGCCTGGCGCGCGGATAGGCCCACCCGCGCCGCCACTCGCTCGCGACCTTCCACGGAGAATCAACGGCGTGGGCCAGGTACACGCCAAAGTCACTCACCGCCCACCTCCTGGCCTGAGCTTGGCTGGTTGGCCAGCGGCAGTGGCCGGCGTTGCGGTGTGTCAACGACCAAGCCCTCTCCACTTCGCCGGGCAGACAGCACCTGGTGGTAGACGTCCACCAGCCGCCGGCCGACGGCCTCCAGCCCAAACAAGTCCGCGGCTGTGTCCTGGCCTCGACGGCCCATGGCCGGCAGGGCGGCTGGATCGGCCAGCAGCTCGGCGAGATGCCCCGCCATCACAGCCGGGTCAAGCGAGGTCACGCGGCCGGCCCCCGAGCTGGCGACGTAACGCGCCAGGCCAACCCGGTCGGAGATGACCTGGGGCAGGCCTGCGGCCATGGCCTCGGCCGCTGCCATTCCAAAGTTCTCGGACTCCGAGGGCATGAGCAACAGGTCGGCATCGGCGAGGGCCTGGAAAACGCCCGCCTGGTCAACGAGCCCCGCAAAATGCACGCGGCCGATGCAGCCCGCTTCTGCGGCGGCGGCCCGCAGGGTGCGCTTCAGGCCGGCCTCATCGGGCCCGACAAAGAGCAAGTGCGCTGCTGGGAACCGGTGGGCGACGCAGGTAAACGCCTTCAGGGCCAGATCCGGGCGCTTGACGGGGTGGAGGCGCCCCAGGCAAAGGACGACGGCACCCTCGGCGGGAATGCCCAGGGCGCGGCGCAGCGCACCCCGGGGCGGCAAGTGCCGGAACCGTGTGGTATCCAGGGCGTTGGGCACCAGGTGCGTCGGGTTGGTAAGCCCCAGGGCCGCTACCGCCTGGCGCTCCAGGTCGTCTGTGCAGTGCAGGGCAGCCGCCCGGCGTAGGTGCCCGGCGCCGACGAAGCGCATGAACGCCCTTTTCTTGTACGCCTTGTAGCCCAGGGCCCACGACATCAGCTCCCCCTTCGGTGATAGGACCGCCGGCACGCCCCGGGCCGCTGCCAGGCGCACCGCGACCAGCGAGGGAAAGGTAAACAGGCCGGCCGTGTGCACCAGGTCGAACTCGGTGCAGCGGCGACCGCAGGCCAGGGCCAACTCCGGCGACAGGGCAAAGCGCGCGGCGGTCAGGCGGGGGTAGTAGGTGACCGCCACGCCAGCGCTTGATAAGGGCCGGCGCAGGGGCACGTCGAGGACGTCCCGGCCGTTCGCATTGGTGGCCAGCACCGACACCTCGACTCCCTGGCCAGCCAGCGCCTGGCAAAGGAGAGGCAGGGAGCGGGCCGGACCGCCATAGACGATGGCGCCCTCGTAGTAGGGCAGAACCCAGAGGACCTTCATCTGTGGCCCTGGCGCACTAGAGGTTCCTGTGGGCCCATTCGGCCAAGACAAACAGGGCCCACGGCCGCGACCACGTCGTGCCCGCCTGCTCGAACTCGGTCCACACGTGATGGGTGCCGGCAGGCTCCAGCCACGGGAAAAGCTGTTCCGGTGGATTGGTCAGGGCTTTGCCCACCAACACCGCCAGATCCTCGCGCAGCCACTTCTCAAAGGGGAAGGTGAACGTTCGCTTCTTGCGGGCAACAATCTCTGAGGGCAACCGGTCGCCCACCGCAGCGACGAGGAGCGGTTTTGGCTGCCGGCCCAGCTTGCACCGGCCCTCCACGCTCAAGATCTGTTCGACAAGAACGTGATCCAGGAATGGCACGCGCACCTCGAGCGAATGCGCCATGCTCATGGCATCGGCGTCGCGCAGCAACGTGGAGCGCAAGTATTGGCTGAGCTCCAGCCAGGAGACCTCGCCGACCTGGTCATAGTTCTCGGCCACCCGGATGTCATCGTCAACGTGCTGTCGCCACTGCCCGAGCGCCGCATCGCCCGCCGACAGACACTCAAGCACGGCAGGCTGGAGCAGCCCGGCGACCTGTTGAGGTGCGAACAGGCTGCGCAGGAGGAAATAAGGGTGGTCGAAGAACAGATCTCGCGAGAGCAGGTCGGCCAGCTTGCGCCAGCGCCGGGCGCTGGACGGCAAGCGCGAGAGCAACTCCGCAGAGGGGACTCTCTGCAGCCCGTCCGGCAGTAACCTCTGCGCCCGCTTCAGTCGGGGCACCAGGCGGAAGGAGGTATAGCCGGCAAAGAGCTCGTCGCCACCGATGCCCGACAGTGCAACCGTCAAACCGGCCCGCCGCGCCGCGCGCGATACGTACCAGGTGTTGATCCCGTCGACGCTGGGCTGATCCAGGTCAGCCAGGGCCTCGGGCAAGTCGGCCAGGACGTCAGCCGCTCCGAGGACCCGAACCTGCCGGCGGCTGTTCCAGCGTTGAGCGGTAAGCGCCGCCTGGTTGCGCTCGTCGTCTGCCCAGCCGTCGAACCCCAGGGTAAAGGTGGACAGCGGGCTGCCCAAGGCTTCGGTGCCTAGGGCAACCAACGTACCAGAGTCAAGCCCTCCGCTGAGAAACGCGCCCAAAGGCACGTCGCTCACCAGGTGGTCCCTGACCGCATCCGCCAGCCAGTGATATACGGTCCCTGGCTCAGGATGTGCTGCCCCGTCCAGAACGGGAGGTCGCCAGTACCGCCCCGACCTGGTCTGTAGCCCATCCGCCGCCAGGGTCATTTGCAGCCAACTGCCCGGCGCCAGCGATGTCACCCCGTTTACGATGGTCAGCGGCTCTTGCACGCTGCCAAAGGCGAGATAGGTATAAAGGCCGGCGGCAGAAAGCTCGAGCGAAATGGCACCGCTGCTCAATAGCGCCCGTACCTCGGAGGCAAAGAGCAAGCGCCGGCCGTCGTGCCAGAGGTAAAGGGGTTTGATGCCAAACCGGTCCCGGGCAAGTAGGAGTGAGCCTGCCCCCGGTTCATCGCCCGAGGCTGACTCGTAGAGGGCAAAAGCGAACATGCCCCGCAGCCGGGGCAAACACCCCAGGCCCCATTCCTCGTAGGCGTGGAGCACCACTTCGGTGTCGCTGTGCGTCGCAAAACGATAACCCAACGCTTCCAGCTCGGCGCGCAGAGCACGAAAGTTATAGATCTCGCCGTTGAACACGATGGCGCGGCGCCGATCGTGGCTGTAAATGGGCTGATCGCCCGTGTTCAGGTCAATGATCCGCAGGCGGCGAATGCCAAGTGCCACCTGCCCGGCGTCCAGGTAGCCCGCGCTGTCGGGGCCGCGATGAACAAGGCGGGCGTTCATGGCCCGCACGAGACGCCCAGCTGCTTCAAAGCCCACGGCACCGCAGATGCCACACATGACGAGGTCGGTCCTCTCGGCTTTCAGGCAATCGCCTTCCGGAATCGCTCTCGGAAGTGAGGATACAGATAGTAGGAGCGCACCAAATCGTACCCTGCCCGGCCCAGCTCCGCCGTGCGCTCAGGGTGTGCCAGCAACCAACAGAGTGCTTCGGCCACCTGGCGCGGCGACTGCGGGTCATCGACAAGTACGCCCGTCAAGCCATCGCGCACCACGCCAGGGGTGGCATCGATCTTGCCGCCCAGGCAGGCCCGGGCATGGCTCATCGCCTCCAGGTAGACGAGGCCAAAGCCCTCGCCTTTGCTGGGCATGGCAAAGAGGTAGCAGGCCTGGTAGAGTTGGCGCAAGAGATCGTCGCCCACATGGTCCGGCATGAAAATGCGCGACTGCAGCGCCTCGGGGAGGCTGAAAGCCATGGCATGTAGCCGGGGGCGGTCGTCGCCACGGCCAACCAGGACCAACTGTGCCCGGGGAAAGGCCTGCACCACTTCCGGAAAGGCACGCAGCAGGCATTCGTGTCCCTTATAGCGCTCCGTGCTGAGCATCCTCCCCACCATGAGGAGTACAGCGGCGCCCAGGGGCTGCTCCCGGCCGTTCGCCGCCTTCAGCGCGAGCTGCGGTCGGGAAGGATCCGGCTGGGCCGGCAGCTCCCACGCATGGCGGATGGGGTCGAGGGCCAGCTCACAGACCTGGGCTGGGAGCTCGGGAAAGCGGCTGGCTACCCTGTCGCGGGTGTAGGACGAGATGGCCAGGCGCCTTGAGGCATAGGTCAGCCCCATCCTCCCCTCCCAGTCGGGGCGCGGCGGAAAGACCTCCACGCCACAGAGCCACACCAGGTACTCACACCGCCGAGCCCAAGCAGCCGGCGCCAGGGTAGCCGCGACGTTGACGTGATCGGACAGGACCAGGTCGTAGTCGGCTGCCATAAGCCTGCGCCAGGCCGCAGCAACAAACGCCAGCTTGTTGCCTCCAAAGGCCTGGTAGCGCAGGTGTGCGGGGTCGGCGTAGCCGGGCACAAAGATGGAACGATCCTCGGCCAGCGACAATACGTCAAGCCGGTAGCCCTCATCGGCGAGGCAGCGTATGGCCAGCCGGCTCACGGCGGCAATGCCACCTGGCGCCTGAAAGGCACCGGTGATGGCCAACAACGCCCTACGCTGCCGGGCAACCTGGAGCTCCGTCATGGGCTTCCGCCGGCAGCCACGGCTCTTGTGGCTGTCTTGGCCGGGGAGCACCGGGCGACGACCAGGTTAGCTCGCTCCCCCATTGCGCCCAGCAGGCCGGCTGAGCGCTGAACCTGTGGCGATGGCAGCGTTCGCCCAACGGCCCGCCGCCGCACAGCCTGGCAATGCCTATCGGCGTCGCCCCCACAACCGTGGGGAGTCGCAGGGCTCACACCGTCAACGCCTGGTCGCCCTCCGCCCTGGGCCTCATCCGGCCTAGCTAAAGGCTCAAAAATCCGCAAGATCCAGACATGGTCCTCGTTTACGCGATTCCAGTCCACGGGTTTGCCGTTTTGAAAGGAATACCGGTACGTCATTTTCGTGGTGCCTTCACCGTAAACCTCGCTGAATTCCCTTCCAGAGAGGGATATTCGAGTGCTGAAGGCGAGAGCAACGAGCCCGAAGAGAAAGAAGCCGGTCAAGTACGCGCGAGACAAAAACCGCGCGGCAGGCCAACGATCTTCGAGGTCTTGGAGCGCGTGGAGAAGCAGAATGGCCATGACGGGCAAGAGAGGAAGCCAAAACCGAGAATCGTAGTAGGGCCAGACCAGCATCAGGGAAGAGTATGTCAGAAAATACAAGGGCATAGGCAGCCAGTCACGCGTGCGCAACAGCAGCCAGGCGCCGCGCATCAAGGCCATCCACGCCACCAGACCGGCCAACGCAAAGATGGGAAGCAACTGCGGGAATTTGTCGCGTGGCAGGTTGGCGAATATCTCACCAAACTCGAGGATTCGGTGGCGCGTGTTCTGGATCAGGCCGGACACGATGCCAGCGTCGGCGGTAGAGCCAAGCAAAGATTGGAAGTAGCTTCCGTCGCCTCCAAACTGCGTCTCGTACCATGCTGTCTTTGAAGTCAGGGCCAACGCGACCAGAGACAGGAAAACCGCCACGCCAAGGTACACAGGAACTTGCTTCCTGTGCCCGACAGCCGCTCTCAGGAATTGATAATGGTCTTTGTGCACGAGAGCAGTGATGGCAAGCACGGGGAAAAGAGTCAGTCCAACGGATCGGCACTGAAGCGCGCCATATGCGAGGACAACCGCGGCAGAGAAGAACCACCACTTTCTACGTCCTGTCTCCCGGCGAAAGAGCCAGTCGCAAAAGAGGGATAACGACGATAGGCCAAAATACAGCAGTTCTGTGAGCGGGAGCGTCACATGTTTGACCATGACCCAAGAAGAAAGGACAAAGGCTAGGGGCAATGCGGCGGAAGAGGACACGGCCTGCGCCGCAGACCACCGGTAAAAGGCCCACAGTCCAACTGCGAGGCCCAGCAGGTTTAGCAGAACCAAGGTCATGGAGGAAGCCAGACCTGCCTGCAGCATCGTCCTCACCACCAGGGGATACCCCACGGGAAATTGGTCGGGATTGCCATTCACCACGTATCCGTGTCCCTCGTACGCAGAAACGGCCATGGCGAGCAGACGATAGGAGTCTGTATTGATCCGGAGTGGGGACCGTGCCTGGAGCAGATACAGTGCCGCCAGGAGGGCAACAAAGGCTGGAAGGAGACGCCCCACCAAAGCAGCCCCTGTGCGGAGATGGGTGGCTCGAGCGTTCACGGTCTGGGCCGAGGCTCGGGTGAGGCGCTGGCTTTCGGGTCTACTTCAAGCTGAGCCTTTGGCCTCCAAGCCCCCTGAAAGCCAACGCCCGTAGGCACTGCCCGCTCGGAACCAAGACCGCGATCGCGGTCGCCCACCCCGAACAGCAGATACCTGTTTGCCAACCAGAGAGGAATCCCGAACTTCAGGATCTCCATGGAGGTGCTCACCAGGTGGTCTTCGTAGGTGATGAAACTGGTTAGCATGAGCAGGTAAAAGGCGGTACCGCCCAGATCGCCAGAACCCGGACCACGGGCATAGAGCCAGGCCGACAAAGCTCCGAGCAGCGAAAACCAGGCGACGACAAAGAGCCACCCACCGGCGCGGTAGGCATCGCCAAACTGTCCTGGCGTGGCCAACGAGTGGTTCGGAAGTCCCAGGTAGGTGGGCAGGATGAGATACAGATCAAGCATTCCCGCGGGTTTGCCGGGCCAGAGGAAGCGGGGGACGGCCTGCTCGGCGAAGGCGGTAAACATATCCAGGCCCACGAAAGGCTGGAGCCTGGGATGGACAGCCATCATGGCCACCGTTACCTCCAGGAGGATTCCCTGCCTCCGTTCGAAGGTGTCCCGTGTCTCGTCGGCGAGTCCCGATAGGGGGTTCGACAGGGTATCACCCAGGGTCGAGAACAGAATGGGCACCCGTTCCGCAAAACCCGCGCCCAGGCTTCGACTGAATCCTGCGCGGTAGAGATTCGTCCTGAACGTATTGACCGTGGGCACGATCATCAGCAGAGCCAGGAAGCCTGTGGCAAGCCAGCGCACCGACAGCCTGTTGCGCGCATAGAAGATGGCCATCACCGCGTAAATCAGGACGTAAACGGCGGTCTTGGTGCCAACGACGAGACCCAGGAGAATGTTCGTCGCCGCCATGCCGACCAGCCACAGCCAACTGATTGTCCGGGGATGGCGAAAATGATAAAGCAGCAGCAGAAAAGCAGTAAGGTCCCCCAGGTGACCCGCAAAGGCGACGTAGTTGGTCCATACCGAACTCCGGAGGGGCAGATAGGCATTCGCTCCGCTGACAACAGACATGACCTCCAGCAGCTTACAGACGGCCCAAATGCCGACGATGAGGCGCCACCTCGGCTTGCCGGGCAGGTTCGGCGTGGGACGAGGCCGGGAACGCAGCAAGCGAGTGGTGGCCACGTAGCCTGCCCAAAGAGCTGACAAGCCGACTGCCATGAGCAAGACGGCCAGCGCAGGCGTGGACGGCGTGGCCATGTTGGACACAAAGCGGCTGAAACCCTGCTCCCGTTGAAGGATCCAGACGTTGAACACAACCTGTCCGTAAGCATTCAAGCTGAACCAGACAGGCATCTCGAAGGGATCAAAACGACCTCGGCGGCGAGCCCACCAATAGATCGTGCCCGCCACCACGGCCCCCAGCCCGGCGGCTGCCAGCTCGAAGGCGCCACCAAGGCGATGGGTGCCCAGGCGGAAGGGGCTGGCGTCCGTGCTCAGAACAACGATCGACATGGCTGCCACCATGAGGATGAAGGCGGCCAACAGAAACCCTGAGCGACGGATCCCGGTCTGGCGCAGTCTGGTCATTTCTCCCTATTCGCTCATTGCCTGCAGAGCCGAAACCACACCGCGGGCCATGGCGGCCGGGGCGTGGTTCGCCACAACCGCCTGCCCACGCTCTCCCATGGCGGGCCACACGGCCCTCTGCTCCAGGGCGTCTGTCAGTGCCTGTGCTGTGGACGCCAGGTCGCCAGGAGGCACGATCCAGCCAGTCCCCCTGCCAGCCACGAGGTCCGGCACGCAGCCACAGCTTTCACTGACGAGCACCGGGCGGCCGCAGGCCAGCGCTTCGTTCACCACCAGGCCCCAGGTCTCGGACGGACTATCGGAAAGCAGGCAGAGCAGCTCGCCGAGGGCATAGGCCAGGGGCATCTGGGATTGGTTCAGAAAACCGAGGAAGGCAACCCGGCTAAGGCCAAGCTCAGCCACTTGCGCTTCCAGTTGGGGCCGTAGCTCTCCCTCTCCGACAAAGAGGACGTTAACGCGCTGCGCCAGCCCGGCCGCCGCGACGGCCTGAAGCAACAGGTCGGGCCGCTTCTTGCGAATGAGCTTGCCACAGAAAAGCAGGACCGGCAGGACTGGATCCAGGCCCAGCTCGGCCAACCGCCCTGCCCGCTCTGTGCAATGCTGGCGGTAGCTTTGCTGGAAACGCTCGTTGTCGACGCCATAGGGGTAGGAGAAAAACCGGGCAGCGGAGGCCCGCATCCATTCGTAAAACTCGCGATTGCGCTGGCCGATGCACAGCAGAGCAGACGTACGCCGGATCAGAAAACGAAGCCAAAGGTGTCGCCACAGGGGCCGAGAACGAAGGCTGTAAGACAACCGGTTCGTCTCGGCGCACTGCAAAACCGGAATCCGAGCCAGTATCGCACAGGTCCAGATCAGCCAGTGAAGAGGCGTGCTCCAACCGGTCAGCATAATCGGTGGCCGCCCCGCCTGGCGGTGCAGGCGCGCCAGGACCCTGAGCCGGCTAAGCAGACTGCCCGGGGGCACGGTGGACCAGCGAAAGCCTTGCGAAAGAGGAATATCCCACTGCACGTAGCGGCCAAATTCCGGGTCCCAATCGGGCCTGTCGAACGCCGGTTCCCGAAGGAACACAACAAGCAGGTCCACCTGGAGCTGTTCCTGCAGGCAGCGGAAGACTGGGGTCTGATATTGGATCGCATGGGTTGCCAGGAGGAGCAGGTGCCTCATCGAAAGCTGCCCATGGGGCGGATCAGGCTGCCCTGGCCCCGGGGCTCTGGGGGCATGCCGGCCGTGGGGTCCAGCGGTGTTCGGGCCAAGGGCCAACACGCGAGGAGGTTTGCACTGCTCATCGCTGCCCCGTCCGCATCGCCCCTCGCACGCGCCCTAGTCCCTTGAAGCCACCGACAATGAGCGCCATATCCTGGACCAGGCTCGCGACGAGCATCCTGGGAAAGTCTCGCCGGCCGCCCGGCCCGTAGCTTGCAAGACGCACCGCCCGCCACGCTGCGGGCACCACGAGCAGGTACGAGGCCACGCGGCGCCCGGCTTTCAGACACTCGCGCAGCGCAACAGTCGACCAGGGCAGCCGGCGAATATAGTGCAGAAACGGGGCAGTGATGCCTCCACGCCAGACCTGGTTTCGCCAATAGCTCGCCAGAGTCGACGGGACGACGTGTTCGACCGAAATGCTGGCGTCGACGACCTTCTTGAACCCGGCCAGGTTCAGAGCCACGCCGAGCAAGTAGTCACGGCAGAACGGGACCGGAAAATCGCCGGGGAAGTAACCCACCTGGGCGGCTGCACTCCGGCGGCAGGAAAAGCCCTCACTCCACTCTGGATCAGCGGTCGTGCTCTCGGCGAGAGCACCCGTTGCCGCCGCGAACTTGCCCCACAGAACGTCCTGGTTGAGGACGGTGGAGCGCACGACAACATAGTCGGCTCCTGACTGGTAGTGAGGGTAGAGCCGCTGCAGAAAGTCGGGACGTGGGCGGTCGTCCGCGTTCAAGACGACGACGATCTCGCCCTGTGCACGCTGCATCCCCAGCGTTCGGGCACCGCAGCAGCCGTTGCGGTTCAACTCGCGATGGATCAACTTCACGCCCCGGTCCGCGTAGCCGGCGACGATGAGCGGTGTTTCGTCTACGGAATCATCGACCACGATGATCTCTTTGGGGTCCCAGTCCATGGCCAGGCAGGCATCCAGGGTAGCGGCAATGTCTGCGGCCTCGTTGCGCGCCGGGATGATGATGCTGAACAGGGGATGATCAGGGTCGAGGCCTTCGACCCTGCCCGTCGTGCCACTCAATCAGGCTCTCCTTCCTCTGGAGAAGCGGTCCCTGCTGCCGGGAGCACGAAGGCAAAGACGTCGTCGAACTCGAGGTCTCCCTTGCCCACCTGGTGGCGTGGATGCATCCAGCCCACGAACTCCTGGCTCCAAGGAAGCTCCGGAATCAGGCGGGCCTGACTAGTGAACTCACCCGAACGAGGCAAGGTCCCCAGCTCGAGGAGGACCTCGTAATAGGCCCTTGGGTCTTGGCTGTCGCCGCCATAGCGCGCCATCCTGGCGCCGGGAAGATCGCCCCTCAGCCGCCAGCGACCACCGTAAATCATCGCCCGACCCATTGGGACGAGGACACTCGCTGTCGAAATAAAGGTGTCGGGACCCTCGTCGGCGGGCACGTGTACCCTACCTACCGGGGAGCCCGCTCCGGCTGCATTGGATACGTCGTGCGAGTCGGCCTGGCTGCCTGCGCAGGTAAGTACCCAGCCCGGTTCCATGTAGCCGGGCAGACACGTGGTAAAGCCTTCCAGGGGAAGCCACGAGGCACCGCTGTTGGGCCAGAGGTTGGGCTGCCGGAAATGTTGAAGGGACATCTCCCCATCGGATGTCCGCCAGTAGAGGGTGCCCAACACCTCGGCGCCGGCTTCCAGGACTTCTGCGTCCAGATCCAGGCTCCAGAGTCGGCCTCGGGCGGCCCCGCCTCCCGAGGCAGGAGCCTCGCGGGCAGTAGTGCTCTCCGCCGACAGGTCCCAGCCAGGCGCCCATGTCGCGTCACTGCCATGCGATCCGCAGACACCCGGACCGGGCAGCAGGCTGCTGTCTCCTTCCCAGCGGAGCCAGCCCTCCACCTGGCAGGCCTGCTCGGAGTCAAGGTCGGTGCTATTCAGCAGAGCCTCGAATCGCTCCGCGGCTTCGGCCCGTTCGCCAGCCAGGGCTAGGTATTTGGCTGCCGCCAGGGATTCTGGCGCAGACAGGTCCGAGGCCGATAAAACGTGCCGCGCCAGGGCGAGATAGTACTCACTGAGGACCTCGGCCGGCACGCGCCCGGGTGCCAGAGCGATGCCGGCCTGGTAGGCGGCCACAGACTGGGCCCAGCGGCCGTCGAGGGCCCACACCAGGCCAACGGTCCATGCATCCCAGGCCGCTCGGCAACGCTCCTCCGTCCAGGACTGCTCCATGGCCCATGAGGAAGGTCGCAGGGTCTCGGCCGCCTGGAGCAAAGCGCCGCGATCAACCCATTCCTGCGGCGACGGTCCCAATGCAGTGCGGATCCACTGCCGGTCGCTCCACCCCTTCACTCTCAACAGGGTGCGCCAGGCGGACGGGCCGGCGGCCTGCAGGCGCGCTGCCTGTTCAAGATGCCCCACGGCCGGCGAGGAGAACCCGTCGCCGCAGGGGCCGGGCCTGCCGAGGAGAAGGAGGTGGCCCAGGTTGCGATCAAGCGCAGCGACGAGGAGGTCGCCCGAAAACAGCAGGGCGGCTGCCAGGAGCAAGCAAAGAAAGAGCGCAGCGGCATTTCGCATCGGAGCAATCCCTACCGGAAATGTCCCGCCCATGCACGCGACAACGAGTCCCAAACCTCCGAGGATCGGGGTAGCAGGTCGCTGAAGCGCAGGGACGTGCGGCGGACCACACGCTGAGAAAGCACGATCATGACCACAAAGTAGCTTGCCAGAGAAGCAATCGCGGCACCCATGAGATCCAGGGGCCTCAGCAGGAGCGCCAGGCAGACAGCCGTAACGACGAGCCCCAGCAGCTCACCCCACAGAACGTCTCCTGGAAAGCCCAAGCCTCGCAACCCGGCCCGCAGCACTTCGTTCATAGCGTTGAAGGCAGCGGCGACGAGTAGGACAAGGGCCGCGGGAACCGCCCGGGAAAAGGCGGCGCCGAAGAGGAGAGGCAGGAGAAGAGGAGTGATCAGCGCCAGGATTAGGAGAGCAGGCAGAATAGCGGCCGCCCCCAGGCGTGCCCCTTTGCCTAGCCTGGTACTCTGCTGCTCCGGATCTAGCTGCGTGGAGGCGATCCTGGGCACGAGAACGCTCCCAATGGCCTGCAAGAGCAAGGGGAGCAAAGCACCGCTCCAGGCGACGGCGACCGCATACAGGCCCAACGACTCGGCGGTCAGAAACGCGGCCATCAGCATCTGGTCCAGGCGCACGTTTAGCATGCCGGGGACATAGGCCAGCACTGAGGGCAGGCCGTAGCGCAGGAGCGGCTGCCATCGCCGAGGCTCTATTCTGAAGGGACGCGCAAGCCTGGGCAGTGCGATCAGGGCAAACGGCAGCGCCAGGGTTGCATAGCCGAGGACATAGCTCCTGGTCAGCCCTGCAGCGCCGGCCTCACCCTGAACCCAGGCCAGAAGCAGCAAGACCAACCAGACCAAGGCGGGCAAGAGGCGCATGATGTTCCACTGCGTGAGCTTGCCGAGCCCCTGCATGGGATGGGTGAGCAACCCCACCGTCGCATTGAGCAAGACCAGGAGCAGATAAAACCGCGCCGCTTCGACCACTGCCGGCGATTGTGCCCTGAGCACCACGGGCATCACCAGGTAAGCCCCCAAGGCAAAGGGAATGCAGGCCAGGGTCGTGAGGGCCATTCCGGAAGCCAGCCACCTCCCACCCTCCCGCGGCTCTCTGGCAACAAGGTAGACTAGAGCGTCGGCAACACCCAGGACGCCGATGACTGAGACCAGCGTCGGAAAAACCTGAATGGCAGCCAACTCGCCGCGGCCAGTCGGTCCCAACAGGCGAGCGGAGAGCATGCCAGTCACAATGCCAAAGCCCATCACGATGGCGTTGGTACCGGCCGTCTGGAGCGTCTGATGAAGAAAGGACTTTTCCGGTCGCACGACCTGCGGGATCATTCAGGACCTTGCAGCTGGTACTATGCCTTTTCGGAAGGAATCGCCAGGACGTCGAACAAACAACCAGATGACTCAACGCGACTGCTCACATAAGGATATTCCAGCCATTGGGGCCTGTCACGGATCTCCCGTTCCGTTAGGCCAACCTGGGAGGCATCGATGTGGAGGATGGTATAGTCAAGCGCACGGAGTTTTGCCAGGAGCGCGGAAGGAGAGCTGCCGGCCGCAGCTAAAGTAGCCGGATTGATCTCCAAAATGAGGTAGGGCCGGGCGCAGCGAAGAGTATGAGCACCACCTTCCAGCGCCATGGATTCATAACCTTCGATGTCGACTTTGATGATGTGCGGCACCAAGCCTCTCCGCCCGCAGTAGATATCAAGCGTCGTGACATCTACTCGCTCCTCGCCCTCCGTCGACGTGAAAGAAAATCCGCCTTCGGGTTGCGGCAACAGCGTGGATCGACATGATTCAGAAGCCAGGCTCAGCATAGCCGACCCCGGAGCGGCACCCAGGGCATTGTTGTTGAGACTGAGCTGATAGGAGTTCAGTGAAGCATTTAGCGCGAGCCACTGAAAAGAGCGCGGATCCGGCTCGAAACAATGGGCATGAACACGGCAGTGGTCGTTGACGCTGCTACAGGCAAGAAAAGAGACAAGGCCTGTATTGGCTCCAGCGTCGACAAAACAGACGTCGCCGTCCTGGGCCGCGATCAGTCTTTCTAGCAGACGGTCTACAGCTCGATGGATAAAGCCACAGGCCGTCATGATGCCGTAGTATGAACCAAAATCGTAAGCACAACGAAAGCGTCTCCGATACCAGGCTATGCGCGGGCCGTCACCAAAAAGCGTATGACGCGTCAGCCACAGTAATCGCGGCAGGCCCCGAGGTGTTGTGCGGATAGCAATGGGCTGGATGAGGCGCAGGACCAGGGCACCCCAGGGTTTTAGAGGCTGCAAGGAAGCTGTCAGGGAGTGAACGGTTTCCATTTTACGGCCACTTGTACACGCCTCGCTCAAGTCATTCGCCGCACGGGATCACTATCGTCGTTTTCTCTATCCGCCGTTGGTGTCGATCTCGCGCGCCCAGTCGCGGTTGTCGCGGTACCACTGCACCAGGTGCTCCACTCCCTGGCGAAAGGTCACCTGCGGTCGCCAGCCGAGGAACTGCTCCGCGCGGCCGATGTCCGCCCAGGTAGCCGGCACGTCGGCCGGGTGGGCGGCGCGAAACTGCAGGTGGGCCTGGCGGCCGGCTAGATCCTCCACCAGGCGTATCAGGTCCATCAGGACCACCGGCTGGTCGGAGCCGAGGTTGATGACCTGGTAGCCCAGGGGCCGGAGTCCGGCCACGGTGCCCCGGGCGATATCGTCCACGTAGGTGAAATCCCGGGACTGGCGCCCGTCGCCGTAGACGGTCACCGGCCGTCCCTCGTAGATCCACTGCACGAAGCGAAAGGGGCTCATGTCGGGCCGCCCCGCGGGGCCATAGACCGTGAAGTAGCGAAAGACGGTCACGTCCAGTCCGTGGAGCGCGTGGTAGGTGTAGCACATCACCTCGGCCGCCTTCTTGGAGGCGGCGTAGGGCGAAAGGGGCCGGTCGGTGTCGGCGTCTTCGCGAAAGGGCAGCGGGTTGTTGGCGCCGTACAGGCTGGAGGTGGAGGCCAAGATGAATTTGCCCACCTTGAACTCGCGGCACATGTCCAGCAGGTTGAGCGTGCCAGTCAGATTGGCTTCGACATAGACCCACGGGTTGGGCACCGAGGGGCGGACGCCGGCCCGGGCGGCGAGGTTCACCACTGCGTCATAACGCTGCTTCAAAAAGCACGGGTGCAGGGCCTGGCGGTCAGCAACGTCGAGCCGTTGAAAGCGAAAGTTGGGCCGGTTCTGGAGGCGCGCCAGGCGCCAATCTTTCAGGCGGACGTCGTAGGCGTCGTTCAGGTTGTCGACACCGGTAACGGCGTGGCCTCCGTCAAGGAGGAGGGCAGCGACCTGGCTGCCAATGAAACCGGCTGCACCCGTCACGAGAATGTTCATGCCCAGTGACCTCAGTCGAATAAATCCTTGTGCGCAACAACCCACCGGTATAGGCGGCGCACGCCTTCCTCTTTGCCGACACGCGGCCGCCAGCCCAGCTCGCGCTCTGCCTTCCGGATGTCGGCCACAAAAATGCGCTGGTCGCCGGGTCGCCAGCCAGCCCGGGCGACGGGCACGTCGCCTTCTAGAAGGTCCCGGAGCATGGGCCCCAGCTCGGTCCAGACGGCCAGAGTGTTCTCCGGGCCGCCGCCGACGTTATAGACCTGGCCGGCGGCAGCTTCAATGCCGTCCACGGCCGCCTGGTACAGGTCGAGAAGGTCGTCGATCCAGAGCACATCCCGCACCTGCTTGCCGTCACCATAAATGGTGATGGGCCGGCCGGTCACGGCGGCGATGAGGAACCAGGCCACCCAACCCTGGTCCTCGACGCCGAACTGGCGTGTGCCATAGATGCAGCTCTGGCGAAAGACGACCGTACGCAGACCATAGATGCGGGCGTAATCGCGGACGTACTGATCCCCGGCGCCTTTGCTGCAACCATAAGGCGAGTGAAAGTCAAGGGGGTGCGTCTCCGGGATGCCCTGGGGAAAGTCGCGGTAGGCATAGTCGTGCTCGCGCTCCACGACGACCACGTCTTCCATGCCACCATAGACCTTGTTTGTCGAGGCGTAGAGGACAATGGGTGGCGTGGGTGAGAGCCGCGCGGCCTCCAGGACGTTAAATGTGCCCAGGGCATTGGCTTCGAAGTCGTGGCGAGGATCCTCAACGGAGGTGGTGACGGCCACCTGGGAGGCCAGGTGATAGACCAGCTCGGCATCCGCCACGGCGGAGCGCAGCGCATCCATGTCGCGGACATCGGCTTTCAGCAGCACCCAGCGCGCCCCATAGCTTGCCCGCAGCCAGTCGACGTTCCGGGCTGCACCCCGGCGCGACAGGTTATCGTAGACGGTCACCTGGTGGCCTTGCTCTATCAGCCGCTGGGCCAGGTTGCTGCCGATAAAGCCTGCTCCCCCCGTGATCAGTGCCTTCATAAGCCTCTTCACCTCGCGGATCAATTCGCGGCAGCCGGCCGGGCCTCACGCCTTCTCTGGGCAGGCTCCGCCGATCTGGCACATCGCTGTGCCAGACTCAGGACAACATATAGGGACGGCCAGCGGTGTGCCGTCTTTACCAAAGGGCCAGACGCCCTGTACAGCACCGCGTTGCGCGGCGCCAGGATCTAGAGGGGCGCGATGGCGCTATAATCGGTGTCAACGGCCGTCATGCGGCCCATGACGTTCAAGAGCACGCGAACGCGATCGGTGGATGACAGGGGCCGATCGAAGATGGCCTCCAGGTCGCGGAGCGGCCCAGTGCTAAACCGGACACGGTCTCCCTGTTTTAGACGCCGGTAACCCACATCATCCACGTCGCGTAGGCGCTCGCGGATCAAATCCACGAGCGCCTCAGGTACGACCGCGGCTTGGTCGCCAAAGCTGACGATGCGCCGGATGCCGGGCATCCAAGCAATGGACGACTGTGGCGTGATATCAAAGTCCAAGCGGGCAAAGAGATAACAGGGGAAATAGACGATGATGTCTGGGCGGTCACGCCGTCGGACCTTGCGCCGTGCCGTGGGCAGATAGGTCTCGAAGCCGCGCTCCTCCAACAGGCCGTGCACCTGTCGTTCTTTGCGCGGCTGAGTATAGAGCGCATACCAGTGCATCATCGAGTCGTTTTCCCTTTTCCCCTTGCCCATAAGCGGAGAGGCTGCCCCGAGGGCATCCTTTCTGCTGGGCCTGCGATACTTGCTGCGACGAGACGCCTTATGAGAATGGGGATCGGTCTATCACGCACGCACTGCATTTTACTCGGTTCGAACGCCGTTGTCAAGTCCTACGTGGCACGGGCGGGCTGTGAAAACGATCGTTGCCGGTTGTCCCCGGATCTATGCCTCTTCCGCCGGCTTGGCCTCTTGCCACAACGCCTTGCGCTCGGACGAGGTCAGCTGCTGCAGGTCGCTGCCGCGGACGGCCAGGAGCTCGGTCAAGCGGGTATAACGGCGGGTGAAGCGGTCGGCGGCCTCCCGCAGTGCCATCTCGGCATCAACCTTGTGCCAGCGCGCCAGGTTCGCCAGGGAAAAGAGCAGGTCACCGAACTCCTCCTCGCGCTCCTTTTCATCGCCCGCCAGGGCCAGCTCACCCGCCTCCTCTGCCACTTTGGCCACGACCCCCTCGAGACTGGGCCAGTCGAATCCGGCCCGCGCGGCCCGCTCGCCCAGGGCTTGGGCGCGGGCGAGGGCAGGTAGAATGGGCGGCACGCCGCCCAGCGGTGAGGGCCCCTGGCCGGCACCGGCGCCAGCCAGTCGCTCCTCGACCTTGATAGCTTCCCAGTTGCGCAGCACCTCATCCGCGTCCGTCACCTGCACGTCGCCGAAAACATGGGGGTGGCGGCGCTTGAGCTTGGCGTCGATGCGGCCAACTACGTCGGCAAAGCGAAAGGCGCCCTCCTCCGTTGCGATCTGGACGTGCATTGCGACTTGCATCAGTAGATCGCCCAGCTCCTCGGCCAGTTTCTCGTCGTCCTCGGCGTCGAGGGCCGCCAGCACTTCGTAGGCTTCCTCAAGAAGGGTGGAGCGCAGCGAGCGGTGGGTCTGCTCCCGGTCCCAAGGGCAGCCGTCCGGCGCCCGCAGGCGGGCGACCGTCTCTTGCAGGGTGGCCAGCCCCGCGCCACGATCCCCTGGCACGGGCGGCACATAGAGCGCCGTGAGGTGGTCCACCTCGTCACGGCGATCCAGCTCGTAGAGGGGCACGGTGACCCGGCTTGCCTCGCCGCTGCCTGCAGCCCGCAGCAGGGTAACCGGGTGTTCCTCGGAGTAGGCGTTGAGGAGGGTCAGCTTGACCTCGCTCGCTAGGCGGCGAGAATACAGCTGCCCGATGAGAGCGGGCCGGTCAGGGTCGAGGGGAGGATGGTGCGCAGCGGCCAGGTTGGTCGCATCCGCCAATTGCAGGCCCGCCAGCGCGTCGAGGCCCAGCAGATCGAGCACCGGCTCGACAAAGCTCAGACCGTCGACCAGGCGCACCGGCAGCCCTTCGGCGGCCGCCGCCTGCAAGATGCGTTGCACCGAGGCCTCGCCCACGAGGGGATGGCCCGGCACGGCATAGACCACGCCTTCGGGCCGACGCCCCAGGGTCAGGATCTGCCCGGCGATGGCGTCATAGACCGTTCTGAAGTCGGGCGCTTGATCGTAGAGGTCGTCAAAACTGTGGAGCACAACGCCGGGCGGCAGGCCGACAACCGTCGGGTGCCGCCGCGTCCGCAAATAGACCTCGCCCGCCTTAGAGAGCAAATCCCAGGCCTGAAGGGTCAACAGGGCGGGGTCGCCAGGGCCCAGCCCAACGATGGTAATCCCCATTCACGGCCCCCACGACATGTTGTCGTCGGTCCAGGGCGAGCCTGGGGTGCCCGGCAAATTGAAGAGCTTGGTCAGGCCGCTGCCATCGGTTGCCACGGCCCAGACGGCCCAGCTGCCCCCCCGGTTGGAGGCAAAGGCCACCAGCCTACCGTTGGGCGAAAACGTGCCGAGGCCATCCTGGGAACCCGGGCTGTCCGACAGGCTGCGTGCCGCGCCGCCCCCCGCGGGCATGATATATACCTCCCAGTTGCCGCTCTCCTGGCTCATAAAGAGAAGCTGGTCGCCATAGTTGTCGGTGGCGCGCATGTCGGTGCTTCCCGGGTGCAACATCGCGGGCCGTGTTTCGCCCCAACTGGGGATGCCGTAGATACCGCACTTGGACCAGCCGCCCTGGTCCTTTGGTACCCAGAAATCACACCCGGTATAGGCTAGCCAGTCTCCATCTGTCCAGACGGGCGAGTGACCACGGATCTGCTGCCCATCGTAGCCGACGGGAACTGGCGACTGGGGATTGCCGTTGGTATGGCCCTGCGTGTAGAGCAAGAGTCCGAGGTTGGCGCCGTAGTGGGTCGAGTCGTAGGCAAAGCGCGAGCCGTCCGGCGACCAGGAGGGGTGATAGTCATCGGTGTAGGCCGTCTGGTTTCGCACAAACGCGCCGGTGTTGGCATTGACGCTAAAGATCGAGGCCGAGGGGCTGCCCAGGCCATCGACAACGACCTCATTGCCATCGCGCCGAAAATCGGGTTGGCGGGCGTCAGAGACCGGCGGCACCGTGTCAGCCCCGGAGGCGGCAGTGACGATGTGCAGCCTGCCACCGGCGCTGTAGGCGATGCGGCCGGTGACGGTCGGGGGCGGCGGGCTCGTGGGCGCCGGGGCTGCGGTCGGTTGGTCGGGCGTCGGCGAGGAGCGCGGTGCCTGGGTTGGCGCGGCGGTGGGCGGGGCGGCCGTCGGTGCCGGTGTATCGCTCGGCGGTGGCACCGTGGCGGTAGCTGTGGGCTCGGGTGATGGCGTCTCGGAAGGCGCAGGCGTCTCGGTGGGCGGCAGCGTAGGCTCGGGTGTGCTGGTGACCACGACGACCACGGGCGTATCGCTGGCCTGCGGCGTGTGGCTCACAGCCGCCACCGGTACCACACCGGCATCCGTGGGCGACACCGTCGCCGTCGGCGTGCCCCCGCCCCAAGGGCGGAGCAGAAGCAGCGCAACCAGCCCCAGGGCGACAACGGCCGCAGCCCCGCCAAGCCCGAAGACCAGGCCGCGCGAAGAGCGACGGCGTGGCAGGCGCGTGGGCGGGAGGGTGGGGACAGCGGACCGGGGCGCGACCGCGGTCATGCCCCGGGGAGCTGCCGTCTGCTGCTCCACGGCCGCCAGCATCTCGGCCGGATCCTGGAAGCGGCGAGCAGGTTCTTTGGCCACGGCCCGGTTGATGATGTCTTCCAGCCAGGAGGGAACCTCGGGGCGGACCTCACGCAGCGGGACCGGGTTCTCCTCGAGCTGCAGGCGCAGCACAGCCCAGGGGTTGTCGGCGTCAAAAGGCGGCTTGCCGGTGAGCATCTCGTAGGTCAGCAGTCCCAGGGCGTAGAGGTCCGAGCGGATGTCGGCCCCTGCACCGCGGGCCATTTCGGGCGAAATGTAGCGCGGCGTGCCCATGAACATGCCGCTCTGGGTCAAGCCGGCCATGGCCTCCATGCGGGCAATGCCAAAGTCCATGATCTTGATCTTGCCGCCCGGGGTGATCATGAGGTTGGCGGGCTTGATGTCGCGGTGCACGATCCCCGCTTCGTGGGCCGCCTGCAAGCCCTGGCAGGTCTGCTTCAGGTAGGACACGGCCTCGTGGATGGGCAGCCCTCCCCGGCGTTCGAGCATCGCGTCAAGGGTCAGGCCCTCGACGAACTCCATGACCAGGAAGTGTGTGCCGCCCTCGACGCCGTGGTCGAGGATGCGCACCACGTTCTCGTGGGCCAGGCGCTCGGCCAGGCCGGCTTCACGGCGAAAGCGCTCGACGTAGCGGGGCTCACGAGTAAACTGCTCGCTCAAAACCTTGACGGCGACGATCTCGTTCGTGTCCACGTTGCGGCCGAGGTAGACTGTGGCAAAGCCACCCGAACCGATCTCGTCATAGATCTTGTACTTGTTCTTGATGACCCGGCCGAGCATGCGCCCTCCAATCGCAGACCCTGGCATCAGCGCCAGGTTACATCACCGTGCAGGTTGGCCGGATGATCAGCGGCCAGAAATGCTACAAAGGCGTCCCTCTCGGCGCCCACTGTGGTTGAGCCGCCGTGCCCGGGATAGAGCTCGGTGGCATCGGGCCAGCGAAAGACATGGCGGGCCAACGACTCCAGGCTCTGAACCAGGGCTGCGGGTGAGGTGGTGTGGCCGGGGCCGCCGGGAAAGATGGCGTCGCCGGCGATGACCCTGTCGCCGAGCCGCAGGCAGACGCTGCCCGGCGTGTGCCCGGGGACATGCACGACCGATACCTGCCCCCGTCCCACCTCTACCTCGCTACCGTGCACAAGCGGAAAGTCCGCCGGCACCGCCCACTCCTCGGCATCCGCTGGGTGGATGCCAACCGGGACGCCCGTGGCCTGCCGGACAGCCTCGAGGGCACCCACGTGGTCGGGGTGACCGTGGGTCAAAAGGATGCAGGCCACCGAGCCGGCCTCGACGGCGTCCAGGATCGTCTCTGGGTCTGCTCCAGGGTCTACGACCGCAACCTGGCCAGTGGCCGGGCAGCGGATCAGGTAGCAGTTCATGGGCCAAGGACCCAATTCCAAGCGCTCTATTTCTAGCTTCATGCTACCCTCGTTGCGCGCAGTTGGCTGCCTGTAGCATACCATAGACGGGGCGAAACATCAAATTGGCGGTGGCGATAGCGGCTGGTCTGGCCGTGCGTGGCAGCTTGTTTGACAAGGCACCTATTCTGGGCTATACTATGCCTCGCCAATGGCACGGGGGGCTGTAGCTCAGCTGGGAGAGCGCTACAATCGCACTGTAGAGGCCAGGGGTTCGAATCCCCTCAGCTCCACCAGCCGGTTTCTTTCCAGGCGAATAGAGAGCTTACGTGGGGCTGTAGCGCAGCTGGGAGCGCGTCTCAATGGCATTGAGAAGGTCAGGGGTTCGAGTCCCCTCAGCTCCACCAGGCGGTCACGTGGAACCCCCTTTGCTTCTGGCGAAGGGGGTTTTTTCCTACAGAGGGAAGGAAAAGATGGACAAAATGATCGAGACGCGCCATGGCCGGATCCACGCTCGCATTGAGGGCGACGGGCCGGCAGTGGTACTGGCCCACGGCTACCATCCCGACAGCACGTGGCGCGTGTGGGAGAACAATCTGGCCGCCCTCGCCGAGGCCGGTTTCCGTGCCTATGCCCTCGACCTCGTGGGTTACGGTCAGTCGGGAGGGGAGCGGCTCGGCCAGAGACAGCAGGCCGAGGCCACGCTGGATCTCGTGGAAGCCGAGGGTTTGGCACCGGCTACGCTCGGCGGCGTCTCGTGGGGCGGTATGGTCGTCCTCGAAACAGCGCTTTTGGCCCCGGCAAGCGTGGCCCGCCTTGTCCTGGTGGACAGCGCCGGGGTGGGCCATTTTTCCGAGGAGCAGTTGGAGGGCATCGCCTGCCCGGCACTCGTCGTCTGGGGCGAGGACGACACCGTCCTGCCCCTGTCCAACGCCGCCTGGTTCGGAGCCGCCATTGCCGGCAGCCGAGTGGAGGTGATTGCCGGTGTGACCGACCAGGAGGGCGTGCCTGAGTGGGGCGGGCATCACCCCATGCGCTTCAAGCCGCAGGAGTTCAACGGCATCCTGCTCGAGTTTCTCCGTTCCACGTGAGCCCGGTCCACGATCTGGCGTGCGCCGCCCACTGGGGATCCGCCCGGGGCAACCGCAGCTAGCGGTCAAGGCGCCGCCGGGAGTCGGACCTGTCGCCCAGATTTTGCGCAGGATGCAAGGGTAGCACACGTGGAAGCCCGTTCCGGCGGGATCGCCACTCCCTTAGGGTCGCCCTTACGGTCCTCGTTGGTCGCCGCCGCGAGCGAGAGGTCGATGTGAAGGGCGTCATCGAACGCCTTCGGCCAACGGATAATCGAATGGGAGCGCAGGTTTGTATGATTGTGTTGTTTTAGGGCTATATGGAGGGGGTCCTAGTGGGCAATCGCCTCTAGCGGTGAAAGCACCGCCCAGTGGTCACGTTGAGATGCAGTTGCTCTGGGGACCCGCCGCCAGGGAGCATTTTGCATGAGGGAATGCGGGGGAATTGACTCATCCATCGTTGCGATGTATAATGCCCGCGGCCCCACAGGCAGTCGCCTTATAGACGAGGAGAAGAATATCGTGGCTGAAAAGTATATTCCCCAGGAGATCGAGCCCCGCTGGCAGGCCCGATGGGAGGAGGATGGCCTGTATCGTTCGGTCGCCGACTCTGACAGGCCGAAATTCTATGCCCTGACGATGCTGCCTTACCCCAGCGGCGATCTCCACATCGGCCACTGGTATGCAATGGCGCCGTCGGATGCCCGGGCGCGTTTCGTGCGCATGCAGGGCTACAACGTGTTGTTCCCTATTGGCTTTGACGCCTTTGGCCTGCCCGCCGAAAACGCGGCCATCAACCACGACGTGCATCCCTATACCTGGACCATGGCCAACATCGAGCGCATGCGGCAGCAGCTACGCAGCATGGGCACTATGTTTGACTGGGAGCGGGAAGCCGTCTCCTGCCTGCCCGGCTACTACCGCTGGACGCAGTGGTTCTTCCTGAAGTTCTACGACGCCGGGATTGCCTACAAATCCTTTGCGCCGGTGGACTTTTGCCCCAACTGCAACACCACCCTGGCCCGAGAACAGGTGTGGGGTGAGGACCGCCACTGCGAGCGGTGCGGCACGCCGGTCATTGTCAAAGACCTGGATCAGTGGTTCTTCCGCATCACGCAGTATGCCGACGAGCTACTGGACTTTCAGAAGATCGACTGGCCTGAGCGCGTGGTGGCTATGCAGTCGAACTGGATCGGACGCAGCGAGGGCGCGGACGTCACCTTCCGCTCGGAGGCGGGCGACGACATCGTCGTTTTCACCACGCGGCCGGATACGCTGTGGGGCGCGACGTTCATGGTTCTCGCGCCAGAGCATCCGCTGGTGGCCCGCTTGACGGTGCCGGAACGCCAGGCGGAGGTAGCAGCCTACACGCAGCAAGCCGGCCGCCAGACCGAGATCGAGCGCCTGAGCACAGAAAAAGAAAAGACGGGCGTCTTCATTGGCGCCTATGCCATCAACCCTGTCAACGGCCGGCGCATCCCCATCTGGATCGCCGACTATGTGATGATGACGTACGGCACGGGAGCCATCATGGCCGTGCCGGCCCACGACGAGCGTGACTTCGAGTTCGCTCTCAAGTTTGGGCTGCCCATCATCCCGGTGATTGACCGTCCCGACGGCGCCACGCGAAGCGCCGTGCCGGCCGGCTCCGTAGACGAGGGCTGGCCCAGCGCCCTGGCCCAGGCCGGTTTCTGTTTTGAGGAGCAGGGTGGGGAATACCGCGTGTCCATGCGTGCCGAGGATGCCGAGCGCTATGCGGCGCTGCTCGGGCAGCACCTCCGGCCGGGGGCATGGGGCGAGCTGGCCGGCGGGCGTTGGCTGTTTGTCTTTGCCGACGGGGTGATCGAGCTCGACTCGGTCGAGGCCGACCGGACGATCCTGGCCCGCTGCCACACCCTCGATCCGGGGGCGCAGGGCTACCAGACGGCCATGGAGCTGCTCTGGAGCAAGCCCTTCTACCGCGACGTGCTCTTTCACGCCGAATATGGGACCATGATCCACTCGCAAGAATTCAGCGGCACGCCGGGCGAGGTAACCAAGGAGCGCGTCACGGAATGGCTAGAGGAAACGGGACGCGGCCACTTCCGGGTCAACTACCGGCTGCACGACTGGCTCATTAGCCGCCAGCGTTACTGGGGAGCACCCATTCCCATCGTCTACTGCCAGGAGTGCGGCACCGTGCCGGTGCCCTACGAGGAGCTCCCAGTCCTGCTGCCCGAAGACGCTGTCATCCCGCCCTCGGGCGAAAACGCGCTCAAGTTCCATGAAGGATTTCTGCGCACCACGTGCCCGCGCTGCGGAGGGCCGGCAACGCGCGAGACGGATACCATGGACACCTTTATGTGCTCGTCCTGGTACCAGTATGCCTACCTGAGCCCTTACTCCCGGGAAGGTGAACCGGCTCACGCCGATTCCATGCCCTTTGACCCGCAAGAGGCCGCCTATTGGTTGCCCGTGGACTTGTACACCGGCGGGATCGAGCACGCTACGATGCACCTGATCTACACCCGCTTCTTCACGAAGGTGATGCGCGACATGGGGATTGTCAACCTCGAAGAACCGATGACCAGGCTGCGCAACCAGGGTATCATCCTCGGCGAGGACGGTGAAAAAATGTCCAAGAGCCGGGGCAATGTCATCGCGCCCGACTCGTTGGTCAGCCGGTACGGCGCCGACACGGTGCGTGCCTATCTGATGTTCGGCTGGCGTTGGGACCAGGGCGGGCCGTGGGACTCGCAGGGCATAGAGGGTGTCGTGCGCTTTTTGCACCGGGTATGGGAGAACGTGCTGGAGCCGGGACCGAGCCGCCAAACCCCGCCGGGCGACGACCAGGTACGTGCTCTTCGCCGCAAGGTGCACCAGGCGATTCGGCGGGGCACCGAGGACATGCAGGCCTTTGGCTTTAACACCTACATCGCCAACCTCATGGAACTGAACAACGCCATGCTCAAGGCCAAAGAAGCAGGGCTGTACCACACCGAGGCCTGGAGCGAGGCCACGGAAGCCCTACTGTTGATGCTGGCACCCGCCTGCCCGCACATCGCCGAGGAGCTATGGACCCGCACTGGGCGCGCCTATTCGATTCACGCCCAGGCCTGGCCGCAGTGGGACGAGACCATCGCCGCCGAGGACACGATCACCATCCCGGTCCAGATCAACGGCAGGGTACGAGACCGGATCCAGGTGCCGGCCGGCGTGGACAAGGAAACGATGCGCAGCCTGGCGCTGCAGAGCGAAGGGGCGCAGAGGCATCTCGAGGGCAAGACCATTGCCCAGGTGGTGGTGGTCCCGGGTCGCCTGATCAATATTGTCGTAAAATAGAACCAGCAGCCAAGGGCGGTGGCGGTTCGCCGGATTCTCACCGTCCGGCTGTTGCACTCCCTGCCCGCATGCGGTACAATATCCTCATGCCAAGCCGCGGGCGCTGACGCTGGGAGAAGGACGTTGAGGAACGGAATTCGGAAAAACACAGCGTTTCTACGCCTCATCCTGGACGCCACTCTAACCTTCGTGGCGTTGTTCCTGGCCGGTGTTCTGAGCTCGGCCGTGACACCGCCGCAGCTGCCTCCCGCGCACGGTCTACCGGGCCTGCTCTATTTGCTGGCAGCCGGCACGTGGATCGTTACAGCCCTGTTGCTGTCGCTGTACGAGTCGCACGACCAGCGGGCCGTGGACGACGTGCAGGCCATCCTCGTGACTACGACCGTAGCGACCGTCATCCTCACCGCGGCGGTCTTTTATCTTTTCCCCGATGTATCACGATTGTCGATGCTGTTCTTTTACGGTCTGCAGCTGCTGTTGCTCACCGGCACGCGTCTGGCCGTCCGCCTGGTGCTGAGGATCCTCGATGTCCCGCGTTACGCACGGCGCCGCGTCCTGATCCTGGGCGCGGGCGAGATCGGCCGCGACATGGTGCAGATGCTCGAGCGACACCGCTGGACGGGTCTGGAGCTAGTTGGCTTCTTGGACGACGATCTGCCACGGGGCGCAGCGGCGGCGGGGTATCCCGTCCTGGGGCAGGTGCGCGAGCTAGAGGACCAGGTGCGCAGCCTGCGTATCCAGGAGGTCGTTCTCGCGTTGCCCCTGGAGTCTTACGATGCCTTCTTTGACCTGCTGAGCAGCCTCCAGGATCTCCCGGCCAGAGTGCGCATCGTGCCCGACCACCTCAAGTCTTTCCTGTTCCGGACCAAGCTCGAGGAGTTTGCCAGCGTCCCGGTGATCACGCTGCAGAAGGCCGGCCTGACACACTTGGAGCGGCGCGTGAAACGCGCTTTTGACCTGGTCCTGTCGATCATCTTCATGCCCCTGATCGCACCTCTGTTGGCTCTCATTGCCGTCGCGGTGCGCCTCGACTCGCCCGGTTCGGTGCTCTACCGGCAGGCACGGGTTGGCGA
The DNA here is from genome assembly GCA_041300865.1 of Anaerolineae bacterium. Classification (GTDB taxonomy): domain Bacteria; phylum Chloroflexota; class Anaerolineae; order JAAYZQ01; family JAAYZQ01; genus JAAYZQ01. The sequence continues at coordinate 132,015 of JBFYTF010000172.1, read as the reverse complement.
GAACGGCAGGCTCTTTCACATGGTCAAGTTCCGGTCCATGATCCATGGAGCGGAGGAATCAGAGAGGGAACCGGTCACATTCTCCGAGGAGGGAGACCCGGTATATAAACATCCCGGAGATGCGCGCGTCACACGCGTCGGCAGGCTCTTGCGTCGCACCAGCATGGACGAGCTGCCGCAACTATGGAACGTCCTCAAGGGCGACATGAGCCTGGTTGGACCTCGGCCGGAGCTGCCATGGATCGTGGAGCAGTACGAGGCCTGGCAGCGCCAGAGGTTGGTCGTACCCCAGGGACTCACGGGCTGGTGGCAGGTGAACGGCCGCAGCGACAAGCCGATGCACCTCCACACCGAGGAGGACATTTTCTACATCCAGAACTATACTTTTCTCCTCGACATCCGCATCCTATGGAAGACGCTGGGAGCCGTGGTCAAGGGCCGCGGTGCCTACTGAGGCGAGACGCGCCCCGTCACTTTTTCAGGACCAGGTAGATGGGACTGAAGCCCACGCTGAACTGGTAGGATGTGCCCGAGGCCACGGGCGACAGAGCCGTGCCGTCGCGGTCATAGGCCGCCAGGAATGAGGATTGGGATACGCTTATGGTATCGGCAGTATAATCGAGGGACCAGGCGACATGCACGCGCTCCTTGGCCCGTACAAAGCTGTAGGCCTCGACGTCCGAGCCGTAAGTGACGGTGCCCTCGTACAGGCTGCGATTGAGCTGCGATGCAAGCTGTTGGTAGGCCCAATAGGCCGGCCGCGGGACTCCGTTCTCGTCCAGAAGGCCGGTGCTTCGCCAACCCGGTCCATTCAGAGTGTACCAGGAAAGACCCTGAATATCCTCGCTGCGGGCGCGGGTAAAGACGCGGACCAGATAATTGGCCTGTGCTTGAAAAAACTCGATAGGAGGAGGGTCGCAGGCATACCAGTCGGAGTTGCAGCCCAGGGCCGTTTCGTTCAGCATGACGGGTTTCGAAACACCGAAGGAAGCCATGGCTGCACGCAGGAACCGCGCCTTACCGAGCGTCCAGCCGCCCCACGCTAACCACTCCTGGTTCGCGAGGTCATAGTCATGGAGCCGGCCCGTGTAAGAAGGATATGAATGATAGGCCACGATGTCCAGGTACGGAGCCGCGCCGGTCACGAGGATGCCCTCAAAAAAGCGTTGAGGATTACCCTCTCCGGGCAGGGGAACCGGCGCGTCGAGCAATAGGCCGCCGATGATGACCTTGGCCTTGGGATCCGCCGCCTTGATGGAGGGCGTAACCACCTTCAGCATCTCGCCATAGTGGCGTCCGCCATAGTAAGGGTCGTCGATGTCACCCCAGCAGCCGAAGACCTGGTCGGGGGGCACGAGGGTCGGATCGACGTCGGGCTCGTTGCCCAGCTCCCAATAGTGGACGTCGAACTGCGGCTGCTTGTAGCGCGTGACGAGGGCAGACATGAAATTCGCAAAGGCCTGGAACTTGTCTGTGCGGATGGCGCCGCAGTCGGTCACGAAAGGTTCGTTGATCGTCGCCCACGTAGGACTATGATGGACGACGACCATTGGCACGAGGCCGGCTTGCCGCGCTGCCACGAGTTCGGCCTCGAGCGTGCGCAGGACGGACCAGTCATAAGGGCCACTTTCAACGGGCTGGACGGCCCGCCAACTCACGCGGTACAGCCGGATCGAGCTCAAGCCGAGGTCTTGGGCATGCTGAGTATAGCTCGATACTAACGTAGACGACTGCATCCATTCGGTGCCAAAGGGCCGTGGGTAGCCGGTGTCAAAGACGACGGATGGTAGATAGGACAGGTGCATCTGCACAGGTGCAGCTGCTTTACCGGGCAACGGTCCCGGCAGCAAAAACGAGGACAGCAGGATGGTCAGGATCAACAGCAGCCAGACGGACCACGACAGGCGGTGGCGGTTAGGCTTCATGTCAGGCACCTCCTTGGAGCATGCCGGACATTCTAGCACACAGTGCTGAGGTCTGTCAAATGGTCGAATCAGCAACTCCCCCCCGCCGGACCAGGACGACATCAGTTTCGGCGCGCGTCCGCCGGACGCACGGCCGGCTCCCTGCTTCTCTCGCCCTGGCAGTCGTGGTAGCGCTGCTTGCCGACGGGGCCCTGCCACCCCTCGCCGGCCTGGCCAAGCCGGCCGCGGCTGCCCCGCGCGACAGCGCCCAGGCCGTCCTCGGCGGCAGCCCTGTCTGGCCCCCGGGCGATACAAACCCGGGAGCCGTGGCGCTCTTCCGCAGCCCCTTTGACCTGCCCGCGGGATTGGTCGATCTGCACCTTTCGATCATTGCCGATACGCGCTATGAAGTGTGGCTGGACGGCCAGTGGCTGGGCCGTGGACCAGCGAGGTTTTCGCGGGTGCGGCAAGAGTTCGATAGCCTGGCGCTCGGCGACCTGTCCCCCGGCTCACACCTCCTGGCAGTTCTCGTCCAGTACGCGCCCAATGTCCGCCGCTCCGAATCGCTGCGCCCCGCCCTGCAGGCAAGAGTACAAGGTTGGAACGGCACCGGGTGGCAGACGGTAACTGCCACAGGGCCCGGTTGGAAGGCCACCGTTTCCCCGGCCTGGGACAGCCAAGCAGCGCCGGTCTCAGAGCTGCAGCTCATCGGTCCCATGGAGATCCTGGACCTGCGGCTGCTGCCGGCCGGTTGGGCGCAGCCGGCCTTTGACGACGCTAGCTGGTCCCTTGCGCTGGAAATCCTGCCAACTCCTTTTCCGGCCCTCGGCCCCCGAACGATTCCCGCACTGGACGAGGTAGCCCGCTTGCCCATCGCCCTCGTGGAGAGTGGGCTGCTGTCGCCAGGCTGGCAGCTCGTCGAGCTCAATGCGCCCGAAGGGACGGCGACCGCTACCTACAGCCTGGCGGTGACTGCTACCCGGCCTACCTGGCTGCGCCTCGAAGCGTTAGAAGTTGGCGCGGTGTCCGTTGATGCCGGCCCACCCGTGACCTGGACCGCCCTCAGCGATCCGCGGCGCCCCGACGTCCTGCTGGCATCAGCCTGGGTCGCAGCAGGAGAGCACAGCCTAGCGATCGATGTGCCCGGCGATGGTACCTGCGTAACACACCGGAGCGAGCCCCAGGCGAACGGCACAGGCGATGCATTCGCCCCGGCGATCTGCACGCCGGTTGGAGGGCGGGTCCTAGCCATAGCGCAACAGGATCTGCAAATCTCGGCGCTTTCTGGCCTGCCGCCCAGCCATGATCCAGGACGTCGGACCTTGCTCGCGAACCCCGTGCCCGGTGGGGACGAGGCTGCGCAGGTCAGCCTGGAAGAGGGCGGGGCCAACGTGGTTTTGCCCACGGCCAGCGTGCCTCGTTACGTGGTCCTCGACTTTGGGCGCACCCTGCATGGCCGGATCAGCCTGGAAGTGGAGGGGCCGGCAGGCACGATGATCGACGCCGGGTTGGACGAGCGCCTGACGGAGGGCCGGCCGCTGCCCGACCCCGGTTCCCTGAGCTCGAATCTCTGGAGCCAGGTCGACTCGTGGATCCTCGATGGCACACCGCGTTGGCTCACTACTCTGGATGCCCGGGCAGGACGCTACCTGCTCCTCCAGGTGTGGGGCCCCGGCCCGGTCCGGCTGCAACAGGTCCACATCCGGGAAGAGCTCTACCCGGTGGAGCAGCTTGGCACGTTTGCTTCTTCCGATCCCCTCCTCGACACCATCTGGCAGACCGGAGTCGACACCGTGCGGGTCAACATGGCCGATGCCTACACGGACACTCCCTGGCGAGAGCGGGGCCAGTGGTGGGGCGACGCCATGATCGCCTACTATGCCAACCGCGCTGCTTTTGGCGACCTGGCCCTGCTGCGCCGCGGTCTGCGCCAGATGGCAGACGCCATCGACGAGGACGGCAGACCGCCCGGAATGGCGCCGAATTGGCCTGGCGGGTTCATGTTGGATTTCGGGATGCTCTGGATGGAGGGACTTTACCTCTACTGGACGCAGAGCCAGGACCTTGGGCCAGTCCTCGAACTGTATCCGGCCGCCGAAAGGCTCGCCAGCTTCCTGGCCAGCTACGAGGATGCTTCGGGGCTCATGAACGTGCCCCCGGCGCATTGGTCCCAGTCGGCTCTCGTCGACTGGTCGGCGGCGAGCAGCAGGAGCGGCGAGTCGACGGCTTTGAACGCCCAGTATTCCTCCGTCCTGTGGCAATTGGGAGAGATGGCCCTGGCGATGGGAGATGATACCCGGGCACAGTACTACCGGGACAAGAGCGCCACCGTCCGGCAGCGCATCAACGATCTGCTCTTTTTGCCCGAAGACGGTTGCTATGCCACCAGCCGCCTGGACGGGGTAGTGGTAGGCCCCACGCTGCATGCCCAGGCGTGGGCTCTGCGCTACGGGGTGGTGCCAGCCGAGCGCCGTGCCTCGACGGTTGCCGCCCTTAGCCGGAAACTCGTGCCCTTTTTCAGCCCGGAGGGCGTGTCCGCCACCGAACCACTTGGGCTGTCCTCGGTCCTTGAGGGCCTAGCGGTGGGCGGCGCCACCCCAACTGCCCTGGCCCTGATTCGCGGGCGATACGGCGAGATGCTGGCCCAGGGAGCCACGACCTGGTGGGAGCTGTACACGCCGAGACAGACCCGGGGCCACAGCCTATCCCATGCCTGGGGCGCTTCGCCGAGCTGGTTTTTGTCCAGCCACGTCCTGGGGGGCCTGGTCCTGGATCCCGCTACGTGGCGAGTCGCGCCGCATCCCGGCGGGCTCCGACACGCTCACGGCTCTGTGCCCATGGACAACGGCCTCCTCGCCATCGAGTGGCAGCTTCCAGGCTGCGGGCAACTGGATTTGCGTGTGTGGAGCCCACAGGACACGGCGGGTGATGTCCTGCTGCCCGTTCATCGCCTCGATGCCCAAGTGATCATGGACGGCATCCCCATCTGGGATGGGGGGCGGCTGGCGCAGCCCGCTGTGGAAATGACCGTCGACGGCCTGCTGATCTCTGGCATTCCAGGTGGCCACCATGACATCTCGGTTACCTGCGCCTGCCAGGCGACTTGGCTGCCTCTAGTTTCTTCTGCGTCTCCGATTAGTGATCCTTAGCATTTGCCGGTTGCCTGCATGACTGCTATAATGGCTCCCTCGCAACAATCCGGATGCTCGTTTAAGAACAATGGAGACCACAGAAACCAGGGTGAAATATGCAGCTTGCCCGCGCAAGAAGCACGGGGCTTTGCCTTCCAGGCGAGGGAGCCCGAGCCGGCGATTCTGGTCGCTGGCAGTGGCCCTGCTCCTAGCCGGGCTGCTTCCTGCCTCGCAGGCACGCTCTCTCTTCTCCGTTTCGCTCCCCGTCGAGGTTGAGCCGGCGCAGACACCGACGCAGTCGATCTTTCTCCCGCTTGTGCAGCATTCCTACCGCGCCTACGCGGATTCCCGTTTCGGGATCCAGATGTACGCCGGCACCGATACCGAGGTCGCCGAAGCAGCCGAGGCGGGAGTGGCGCGGGTCCGCATTCCATTGAAATGGGCATCGGTGGAGCCCGTAAACACCGGCCCAAGCGAATTTCAGTGGTCCCCTGTCTACGAGCAGGCGCTGGCGCAAATGAGGGCCAGCAGCATGGATTTGATTCTCACGATCGAGGGCAATCCGGGCTGGGCGGCCACGTACCCCGGTGGCCCCATCGACAAGGTGCCCCTCAGCGAGTTCGTCGAATTTGTAGTCGCCGCCGTCGACCGGTACAGCGCCCCGCCCTACGACGTCAAGCTATGGGAGTTTTACAACGAGCCGGACAATGGAGATCACCTCTGGGCCGCGGCTCTAGGCTACTGGGGCTACCACGCGGAGGCCTACGCCGAGATGTTGGCGGCGGTCTACCAACCCATCAAGCAGGTAGACCCCGAGGTCCAAGTGCTCCTGGGTGGTCTTGCATTCGATTTCTGGGCGACGCCCTACGAAATCTGGGAAGCAGAGGGCGGACCGTTTGTGCCCGAGTTCCTAGATCGCGTGCTAGAGCACGGTGGAAGCGCTTACTTTGACGTGCTCAACTTTCACTACTACCCCACGGCCTTTGCCGAAAAGTGGGCGCCCTTTGGGCCTGGCCTCATCGGCAAGACCGTCTATCTTCGCAACAAGCTGGCCTCGTATGGCCTGAACAAGCCGGTGATGTGCACCGAGGCGGGTGTGGAAAACGTCAACACGGGCACAGACGAAATCCAGAGCCGCTACGTGCTCATCGTCTACGCTCAGGCGATGGCTGCTGACCTCGTAGGCCTATCCTGGTTCATGCTCGTCGACGAGGAAACGGGACCCTGGAAGACGGGCCTGTTGGAGGCCGACCTGACCCGCAAACTGGCCTTCTACGCCTACCAGACCACCGCCGCGCGGTTGGGCAATACCAGGTACCTTGGAGCGCTGTCGACCGAAGAGAAGGGCACGGATGCCATGGAAGCCTACCTGTTTCTCGCACCCGACAGGCAGAAACGATTCACCGTGGCCTGGACCAGCGACGGGCAGATCTATCCGCTCGCCCTGCCGGCAAAGCTCGTGCTTGTGGTCGACAAGTATGGGGTCGAGAGCTGGGTGTACGACGGCACAGACGGGCGAACGGACGGAGAAACCACTGTGAGTGTGGGATCCAGCCCAGTGTATCTTTACCCTGAGCCCTGACCAACCTCATCGCCCACTCCCCTTTTTGGCGGTTGCTCTCCTCGTCCAGCTGGGGCACTTACGGCGAAAAAGACGCTACCATTCCTGGACGTGGAACAGCTCAACAGAATGCAGGGTGGTATCCAGGGCCGGGCAGCCGGAAAGGTCGAGCCGTAGGCCCTGGATGGGCTTGCTCCACGTCCAGGCAGGGAAGGAGGCCAGGCGCACCAGGTAGACGTGCTCTTGCCCATCTCCCTGCAGCCGAAACACGACGCTGCGTGCCTCAGCCCAGTCGCCAGAAGGCGCCCTCCAATAGAGCCGGGCCACTCCAGACCCGGGGCACGACGCGTCCACCTGCAGGCCCAGGGCCAGATAGGTAACATGCGGTGGATCGACGACAAGGGAGCTGTTTTCGAGGCTGACACCACCCGCAGCCGCGCGGAGGTGCCAGCCTTCTTCGTCGACAAGGGCCACGAGTGCGCTGCCACTAGCGTGCCAGTCCTCAACATCAGATTCTGACTCGAAGGACCAGGCAATCTCGTTCACGGGCCCCAGAGCTTCCAGGTCCCCCAGCCGGTCCTGGCCCCACAGGAGCGGCACGTACCCCAGGTCTACGGGGAACTCCAGCGGTGGTTCGGAGGGCAGTACAGGGCCGGGCTCCAGCACGGTAAAGCCACCTACCTGGGCAGTGGGGTGGTAGTTCAGGAGCAGATACTCGGACACAAGGAAGCTGCGCAACGTCCGATCGATGCCCGCGATAGCGTCCCAGCCTGTGCCGGAGCAATAGAGGACCCGTTCAGGCGGAGCCTCCGACAGGTCGCGGATCACCTCGCGTTGATTGTCGCTGTTGATAACGTGGTGCGTGGTGTAAAAACGGCTTGGTCCGGCGCCGTCGCTGAGAAAATAGAGCGCGCCCTGATCGGTCTGATCCCAGAACGTGCTCCCCTGTAAGAGCGCGGTGATCTCGGCCAGCGACTCCTCCTGCTCACGGGGCAGATAGATGGCGCCGATCCTCTCCACACCCGACTGCACCCAAGTGTCGGGTACCACGAGCCGGTTCCGCAGGTGCAGGCTGACCAGAAACTGTCCAGGGCTGAGCCCAACCAGGGAGAACCAGGTCGGTGACACGACGAGGGTGAGGGCCACCAGGACAATCAGGGCGGTGCCCACGCGGCGCCGCGCAGCGGGGAACGAGCCGAGCTGAAGAAGCAAAAGGGGGCCGAAATGCGAGGCCGTGAACAGAGCCGTGCCCTGCTCGTAACCGCCGACCACTCCTCGGTTGAACAGGGTCACGTTGGCGACCAGCAGCACCAGCACTGCCCAGGTCCAGGGCTGCCACTTGTTGCGGACGGCGGCCATCAATAACACCACGAGGGCCAGAACACTGGCCAGGGGTGAAAGAAAGCGTTCCACGAGCTCTGCCAGGCTCGTGGCCGAGGTAGGGAACGGCATTCCGTTCCAGTCGCGGTAAACATCCAGAATCTGGGCGTGCCAGGCCAGCAAGGCGTCCCAGGCACCGGCTGGCTCGGCCCACAGCCAGAGACCCAAGGTGCCGGCGGCCAGGGGCAGGGTGTAGGCCAGGAGGGGGCGGAGCCCGAACGGGCGCCACCGGAACAATGCGAGGGCGACGCCCAAGGCCAGGCCGCAAGCCAGAGCCACGGTGCCCAGGTCAAAAGCCACGGCCATGCCTAGAAAGGTGAGCAGCCCTGCCGCCAGGGGCCAACCCAGCCCATGTCGCCGCTGCAGACCCAGCACCAGGCAGGCCAAGGCAGCCATCGTGGGCAGGATCCGCCAGTCGTAAAAGATGGGAAAGAAACGCGTCAAGACCAAGAACGCATAGGCAAGCGCCCAACCGCCGCCCACGCTCACCAGCACCAGGTAGTAGGTGGCCACAAAGGCCAGGGGCTGGAGCCAGTGTTCCATCATGCGCAACGATTCGACCGTAACGCCCATGAGGCGAAAGGCCACCAGGGCAACGCCCGGGTCCCGGCCAAAACCGTGAACGAAAACGATATCACGATAGGCCACGCGGCCATTCATCAGCGCGTGAGCGGGGGCCAGGCGTTCCCCCTCGTGAAAGAGGTCCAGCGGTCCGTGGATGTTGGGGCTGTAACGCAGGGCATACAACAGCAGGGGCACAGCCAGCCACCAGAACCAGCCCCAGAAAACCCGTCCCTGGACTTCTGTGCCCCGGCGCACTGCCGCCAGAGCCACCCAGGCCACCACTCCAACGCCGACCAGGGCCACGGTGCCCAGGAGGGCCGGACCACAGGGCGAGCCGTGGCTCGCCACCCGGGTCCCGGCCTGCCAGACTTCCCACCACAGTAGGCCCCGGACAAAGAACAGGGACAGGGGTAGGCAGGCACAAGCCAGGGCCTGGCCCAGCGTGCGCCATTCCTTTTGCCAGGCGCGGGCCAGGCCATAGGATATAGCCAGCCAGGTGGCCCACAGGCCCATTGCACACGCCCCAACGCCGACCGCGGGCACAGCGAACGGCAGCACTGGCCGGGGACCGACGAGTAGTGCGACCCCCACGCCCAGACCGAGAAGCGCCACCGCCCCCTGCAGCGCCGGGCTGGGCAGGCCGGCCGCCGGCAGCAGGCTGTGCGCGAGACGAGCCCGTGCAATCTCCAGCCCCTCAACGATCACCAGCACGCCGCCCCCCAGCAAGAGCGCCGAGGCCAGGACGGGCGGCCCCCAGGCCAGGACCCCCAGCCAGGACAGCAGGAGGACGAGCGTCGCCAGCGGTGGGCTCCACCGCGCCACAGGCTCGCGCTGGGTACTGAGCAGCGCAACGAGGCCCAGCCACAGAACATAACCTGCGGCCATTATCAGCGGCACCAGGACCAGAGCCAGCAGATAAAGGGCTAGATCCTGTAGCTCGGCGTGGTTGTCAAAGGCCGGTGTGGCTACAACGTCCTGGAACGAGTGATAGGGGATGTGCAGGCGTCGGGCCACGAGCATGTAGAAGCCCAGCCCAAGGCCCAGGCTGCCCACCCAGGCCAGCGGGCGCCACGGTCCGGGGATGTCGCGGCCCTGGACCCAGGAAGCAGCGGTGCCGCGACGGTGCAGCACGTCGACCTCGGGGACTTGCGCTACCGTGACCGCGGCCAGCCGGCGAGGCTTGCCGGCACAGCCGCTGCCAAGCGCGCGACGTACAGAGGGTAGCCCTTCAGCAAACGCGCACCGAGGCAGAACGGTGCGGCGGGATAAACCATCCACAGCTGGCGGCAGCAGGTGATATCCGGGCTCAGGTGCGAGTTCCGCTTCACCCTCGCACCGATTTCCTCGCTATTCCACAAGCAGGCACACTGGCCGGCCCAAGTGCCATTCACGATTGCAGCTTGCCCTCAAGGTCGCAGTTCATGGTGCAGGAGGAAAACGCCTCCTGCCGCCGCTCCGGCTGCCTGCCGGAACGTAGACGGCATTATAGCACAAGTGCCTGCGCGTGCCAAGGAGCACCCGCAGCCTGGTGGGCGACACGCTCGCCAGGCCATTTGGAAAGTGTTGCCACGACTGCTATAATCTATGCTGTGAAGGCAAACTCCACGGGGGCACCACGCGTTGTGCAGACTCTTGCCATCCGGGGAGAAAGGAGTTGGGCCAGGCTCAGACAGGCCGGCAGCCACTATGGATGACGATGTACCGCCGAAACGAGAGACCCTGACCAGCCTGGCCGCGGTAGTGGTGACGCCACTGCTGGCGGTGTGGCTGGTCGCGCTGCTCGTCGTCGCCAAGTCCGGCCTCGATCGTCTCACGGCCCCGCCTTGGGGCAACTCGGCGGGCGGTGACCTGTCTCCGGAGCTGGTGGGCAGCACGCAAGTGGGCCAGGCCTGGACTGCGCCCCTGCCCGGCCTGTACCGTATCGAGGTAGCACTCCAGCCCCCGGCGACGGGTGCCGCGGAGCCGCTCACCTTTCACCTACGGGCGGGGGTGGATGCCACCTCTGACCTCTGGACGGAGACGATCGACCCCGGTCAGATCACTGCCGGTGTACCGTACGCCTTCGAGTTCGAGCCGGTGCGTGACTCGGAGGGGCAGACGTTCTACTTCTTCCTGGAATCGCCGGTGTCGCGGCCGGACGAGGCCGTCCGGGTCGTCTACGGCCCGGCATCGGTACTGGACGGTGCCGGCGCCTATATCGACGGCCAGCAGGTCACGGGCAACCTGGTCTTCCAGACGCGCTATTCCCTCCGCACGCGGGACAAAATCGGTCTGCTCCTGAACCGTCTGACCCAGGGCCGGCCGTACATCCTGGGTACCAAGGGCTTTTACGTGGGCTTGGCCGTCGTCTACACCGTGCTCCTGCTGGTTCTGATCTGGCAGGTGGCGCGCAGGCTCACGGCGAAAGACGAATAGGACCCTCGCCGCGGAGATTACCCGTCTTGCCGGACGATATAGATGGGATCGCCGTCGAGGACGAGGGAGCTATCGGCCGAGACAGGCCGGCCGTAGTGGTCAAAGACGGACGCGTTTTTGGGCAGATCAACTTCCCGCGGCCGTCCGTCCTGCGACCAGACGACGTCTACCAGCGCCCCCAGCGCAGCAAAGGTCGCGCCCTCGACTCCGGCGGGATACCCCGCCGCCGGGCTGCGGTAGGCAGCCCCCGCCAGGAAGGAAGAAGCCACCTTGTAGCCATAGTACGCGGGCTTGGGCTCCAGATCGGGCAGCACCAGGCCGGTGTACCGCCAGTGCTCGTTGATCCAGGCGTAATGGATCTGGGCCACTAACCCGAGGGCCGCGGCTTCCGCATAGCTGCGGGCCGGATAGGCAGCCTGTGCCTCCAGGCATTCGGGGCTGGCCTCGCCGCACATCAGGGCAGACTCGGTGTTCATGAGTGGCTTGTCGCCATGTCCATAGCGCGCAAGTAGCTCACGGATGAAGGCCGCTTTGGCCGGCATGACAGTCGGCGAGCCGGGCCAGGCAGGGATGCCAATCTGGCCGGTAGCGGCGCGGTAGTAGCTGTAGGCGTGAAAGCTCAAGATATCGAAATAGTCGCCGCCCCCACCTTCGAGGATGCCCTCCAGGAAACGAGGGTGGGAGTCATTGCCCCCCGAGGGCCGGTCCAGGAGCAGGCCGCCGTTGAGCACCAAGGCCCTCTCGTCCTGGGCCTTGATGGCAGGATAAGCAACTTTGAGCATTTCGGCATACTCGCGCCCGCCGTAATACTCGTCGGCGAGGTTTCCCCAGCAACCAAACACTGAACGAGCCGGGACGAGGCTCGGGTCCACATCGGGCTCGTTGCCCAGTTCCCAATAGCGCACGTTGTAGGGAGGAGGGCTGTAGCGGGCCACGGCATCCCGCAGAAAGCGGCCCAGATCCGGCAGGGCCTGGGTGTCGACGGGACCACAGAACGAGCCAGGGACCGCCTGCGCCCATTCCGGGGTGAATTGCACCAGGGCAATGACTTCTAGCCCCCGCCCGGCAGCCTCGAGGAGGCCGGCCTCGTCCACGGCCTCCCAGTGGTAGGTGGGTGGATCGGTGCGCACCGGCTCAATCTTGTCCCACTCCAGCGTCAGGAAGCGCACCCAGTGCAATCCGGCATCGACGGCCAGGTCGAGCCCGCTGCCGGCCGAGACTTTGTCCATGTGCATGCCAAAGATCGAGGCGGGCGGCACCGGGGAGGGAGAGGGGAGCGCCGTGGCCAGCGGCCGAGCCGTGCCGGTCGGAAGAGGCGTCGCCGTGGGCAGCGGCCGGGCCGTGCGGGTCGGAAGAGGCGTCGCCGTGGGCAGCGGCCGGGCCGTGCGAGTTGCCGGGGAAGTGGCCGTGGGCGAAGCGGCGGCGGCAGCCATCGTGACCGGCACGGCAGAAGCAGGCACCGGCGTGGAGCTCAGCCGCGGGGTACAGCCCAGGACGGCGTAGGCCAGCAATGCGGCGGCCACGCACAAGGCCATAGTTTTCTGCAAGACACCCTCCAAGGTCCTTGGTCCGTACATCCGCTCAGGGCACAAGCAAACAGGCAGATCCACTGGGCAGACAATCGTGGCACCGCTCCGCCTGCCTGCCGGAACGCAGACGGCATTATAGCACAAGTGCGAGTCAGTGCCAAGGAGCAGCCGCAACAGGTGGGTGCCGTGTTCGGAAGGCCATTTGGAAAGTGCTGCCGGGGATGCTATAATCACTGCCGTGATGACAAACTCTGGCACAGAGCAGCACGTGCTCCACAGACGTGGAATCGGGGCCAAAGGGGCAGGGCTCAGGGGACGGGCTTGGCTGACATCCTGCTGATCTCGCCCCTGCCCCTGGATGAGCAGCGGATGGGACCCGCCATCCGCTACTGGGAGTTTGCCCGCACTGTGAGCCAGGCACATGACGTCACGCTGCTGGTGACCAACGAGGACTACCCCTCGCCCCCCGACTTTTCCGTGCGCTGCCCCGCCGCGGCGGATTCCCCGCCGAACGTTTCGTGGTACTCGAGAACGGCGTGCCGCTGGAGCAGATCCGCAGCGTGCCGCGGCGCGCCCCTGGCGGACCGCTGTGCCAACCTGGCCCAGCATGTCCGGGAACGGGAAGAGCTCTACCGCGTCGACGCGCCCGACAACGGCTAGTCCAGTACGGCCCGCGCAAGGATTTGGCATCGGGCACGGGTCGTGGTAGGATAGCGTGCGGCGAGAACCGCGGGAGGCCAAGAGGGACAACGGTATGAAACTCGTAATCCAGATTCCGTGCTTTAACGAAGCAGACACCTTGCCTCGAACCCTCCAGGACCTGCCGCGCACGCTGCCGGGGATCGACCGCATCGAGGTGTTGGTCGTGGACGATGGGAGCACGGATGGGACGGCCGAGTTGGCGGAAGCGCTCGGCGTCGATCACGTGGTGCGCCTTCACCGCAACCGGGGCCTGACCAAAGCCTTTCTGACTGGACTCGAAAGCGCCCTGGGCTTCGATGCCGACATCATCGTCAACACCGACGGCGACAACCAGTACCGGGGTGAAGACGTAGAGCGCCTGGTGGCGCCCGTCATGGCCGGCCAGGCTGACATCGTCGTCGGAGACCGGGGGGTAGCCACCATCGCCCACTTTACCCCAATCAAGAGAGGCCTGCAGCGCTTTGGGAGTTGGGTAGTGCAGCAGGCAGCCGGCATCGACGTCCCCGACGCCACCAGCGGCTTCCGGGCACTCACCCGCGAAGCCGCCCTGCGCACCCTGATCCTGAGCAAGTACTCTTACACGCTAGAGTCACTCATCCAGGCGGGCGCCTGCGAGATGGCCATCGCCTACGTGCCGGTGCGCACCAATCCGCAGACCCGGCCCTCGCGCCTCATCCGCAGCCTGCCCGAGTACCTGACCCAGTCGAGCCTGATCATCCTGCGCACGTACGGCCTCTACCGCCCCCTGCGCGTCTTCCTGGGTGTTGGAACGGTGATGATCGCCGCCGGGGTGTTTCTTGGCCTGCGCTTTCTCTATTTGTTTGTGACCCGGGGAGGGGCAACGGGCAATCTGCAGTCGCTGATCCTGGCCGCAATTCTGTCCATCGTCGGCTTCCAGGTGTGTCTCATCGGCCTCATGGCCGATCTCATCCGTTTCAATCGCAGGATCCTGGAGGAGACGCTCTATCGACTCCGCCGCATGGAACTCGACCGCGAGCGGGACAGGAAGGAATGAGCCGCCCGCAAAGCGGCAAGCAAGCGATGAACTGCGTGCTCATAGGTCCCACCTATCCCTTTCGCGGCGGCATCGCCCACTACACCACCCTGCTCGGCCAGCAGCTCACCGAACGGCACCAGGTGCACCTCCTTACCTTCCGGCGGCAGTACCCGGCCTGGCTCTTCCCCGGGCACACGGACCGGGACCCCAGCAAGCAGCCTCAGACCGTGGCCGCCGAGCGGATCATCGACCCCCTGTCGCCCCGGACGTGGTTCACGGCTGCCCGGCGGATCCAGTCCCTGGCCCCCGACGTCCTCGTGATCCAATGGTGGCATCCGTTTTGGGCCCCCACGCTCTGGACGATCGCCCACTATGCCCGGCGCTGGTCCAATGCACGGGTGCTGTTTGTCTGCCATAACGTGCTGCCTCACGAGGCAACATGGAGCAGCGGGCGCCTGGCGCGTTGGGTGCTCGGGCAAGGCGACGCGTTTGTCGTCCACTCGGAGCGAGACCGCCTGGATCTGGAGCGGCTGCTGCCCGGCGCGAGAGTTCGTCGTACGGTGCTGCCGAGCTACGAGAAGCTGGCGGGCAGGGGGCTGTCGCCGGGTCAGGCGCGAGCCACGCTGGGCTTGGACGAGGGTGCACGTGTCCTCCTGTTTTTCGGCTTTGTGCGCCAGTACAAGGGCCTTACCTATCTGATCGACGCTCTGCCCCGCGTCCTCGGCGACCTGGATGTCCACTTGGTGGTCGCCGGCGAGTTCTGGGACGACCCGGCGCCCTACCTGCAACAGATCGAGCGGTTGGGCTTGCGAGAGCGGGTGACAATAGCCAACCGCTACGTGCCCGATGAGGAGCTGGA
Organism: Anaerolineae bacterium; assembly: GCA_041300865.1. Lineage (GTDB taxonomy): Bacteria > Chloroflexota > Anaerolineae > JAAYZQ01 > JAAYZQ01 > JAAYZQ01. The sequence goes on along the minus strand of JBFYTF010000172.1, from coordinate 116,973 downwards.
GCCCTACCTGGCTGCGGCAGACCTTATGGTTCTGCCCTACGTCGACGCAACGCAAAGCGCCATCGTGCCCCTCGCCTTTGGTCACGGGCTCCCAGTCTTGACCACGAGAGTCGGCGGGTTGCCCGAGGTGGTGGAAGATGGCTTGACCGGCCTGCTGACGGCGCCCTGCAGCAGCGAGGAGCTAGCGGCCGGTATCCTGGACTTTTACCGGCGGGACCTGGGCCCCGGCATGCGGGCCAACATCCAATCAAGGCGGGAGCGCTTTTCCTGGGAGCGGATGGAAGCCACCATCGAGGAGCTGGCCCGGACATGAACATCGTCTTGATGACCACTGCCAGCCTGGAGAGCCCGGCCGGGCTGCGTTACCTGCCCATGGCGAAAGCCCTTGTGGGCTGCGGGCACCAGGTCACGCTGTTGGCGCTGCACCACGACCTGCAGCGCAGGACTCCGCGCCGGTTCGAACGGGACGGAGTCCAGGTCCGTTATGTGGGCCAGATGAACGTGCGGAAAGTGGGCAGTGAAAAGTTCTATTTCTCCACGCCTGCTCTGTTGCGGGTCACACTGGCCGCCACAGTGCGGATGTTGGTTGAGGCGGCCAGGCTGCCGTGCGATCTGGTCCACGTCGGCAAGCCACAGCCGGTTAACGGGCTGGCCGCGTTGGCCGGCGGGCGCCTGCTGCGCGGCCGGGATCTCTACCTCGACTGCGACGACTACGAGGCCGAGAGCAACCGCTTTGCCCATGCCTGGCTGCGTCGCGCCGTCGTCCTCTTCGAAGATGGCCTGCCCCGCTTTGCCACAGGACTGACGGTGAACACACGATTCACCGCGGAGCGCTACTTGCGCCAGGGTGTCGCCCCCGAGAGGATGGCCTTCGTGCCCAACGGCATCGACCGGGACCGTTTCGCTCCACCTCGGCCGGACGAGGTGGAGGCGCTGCGCCACCGTTGGGGCCTGGAGGGCCGGCCGGTCGTGGCCTACGTTGGCAGCCTCAGCCTGACCGGGCACGCCATCGACCTCTTGCTGGAGGCCTTTGCCCAGCTGCTGCCCCGTCACCGCCGGGCTGTGCTCCTCATTGCCGGCGGGGGTGAGGACAGGGCGCGGCTCCAGGGCCAGGCAGCGGCGCTCGGGCTGGAGGACGCAGTGCGTTTTGCCGGCTGGGTGCCCGCGAGCGTGGTCCCGGCGGCGATCTCGCTGGCAACGTGTACCGTCGATCCGGTGCGCGACGACCTCGTCTCGCGGGCTCGCGCGCCGCTGAAGATCGTAGAGAGCCTGGCCATGGGCATCCCTGTCGTCACGGGCGACGTGGGTGACCGCCGCGAGACCCTGGCCGGCGGGCAGGCAGGCGTGCTCGTGGCGCCCGGCAACGCCTCGGCCCTAGCCGAAGGCCTCGACCGGTTGCTGGCCGACCCGGACTTGGCGGCGAGCCTGTCCGCGGGAGCCGGCCGGCAACGAGAGGCATACTATTGGACCTCACTGGCCCCGGAGATTATCCGCCTGTACGAGACCGCGCCCGGCATCAAGGGGAAGCGCCGCCGTGACTAGGAAAACGGCCGCCGTCCTCCTGGCCATCACCCTCCTGTACCTGGTTCTCTGCCTGGTGGGCATCTCCAAGGAGCTGCCCTACATGCCCGCCGGCGACGAGCAGCTCTTTGTTGTGCCGGCGGTGCGCATGGCAGCGGAGGGCGACCTGAATCCGCGATGGTTTGGCAACCCGGGCTCGACAACGATCTATCCTCTCGCCGCCATGTTCCACGTCCTCAACTTCGTGCGCTATCGGGGCATGCTGTTCCAGTCCGATCCGAACCTCCAGCTGAACTTCCAGAACCACTGGCCTGTGTTTTACCTTGCAGGCCGCAGCCTGTCGGTGCTCTATGCCCTGCTGAGCCTGCCCGTGGTCTACCTCAGCGGCAAGAGGGCCTTTGGCGCCGGCGTGGGGCTGCTGGCCGTCCTATTCTTTGCCGCGTATCCCTGGCCCATCTTCTGGAGCCAGTTTGTGCGCACCGACGCTAGCGGCACCTTTTTCTGCATCCTCAGCCTGTGGGCCTGCCTGAACTACTACGACCGGCCGTCGGTGGGCAGCAAGCTTCTGGCCGCCACGGCCATTAGCCTGGCCGGGGCGAGCCGCTACTTTCTTCTCTCCTTGCTGCCCATTCTGATCCTCGCCGACCTGCTCCAAAGAAGAGAGGGAAGTCCGGCTGCCGCCCGGAAGGCACTTCTCGGTCAGCTCGCCCTGTCGGTGGGCGCGACCCTGACCGCCCTGGCCCTTTTCACGCCGTTTGCCCTGCTCGACTTTCGCACCACCGTCGAGAACTTGAGCCACGAGTCGAGGGACGCGCAGTTGGGCTTTGACGGGCTGTCGCCGCTGGGCAACCTGAGATGGTACCTGGCCGCGGCGATACCAAAAAACGTCAGCTGGCTGCACGGCCTGTTGGCAGCGCTCGGCGCGGGCCTGGTCGTTCGTCAAAAGAGCAAGAAAGGCTGGCTCCTCCTGGCGTTCCTGGTCCTGTACCTGGCCGCCATCAGCCTCTTTTCCCTGCATTGGGAGAGATGGCTACTGGCGATCTTGCCCGTGCTGGCCATACTCGCCGCCTTCGGGCTCATCACCCTGGCCCGCTGGCTCAGCGAGCGGTTTGCCCGTCCGGCCGCCGGCCAGGCCATCGTGGCGTCCCTGGCGGTTGTCGCCCTGGCTTTGCCGCTCTACCAGGTGTCACTCCTCACCTGGCAGCGGGCGGCCCCCAGCCCCCGGGTTCTGGCTTTCGAGTGGGCGCTGCAAAACTTGCCCGACGGCACAGGGCTCGTCGTGGAGCCGATGTATCGTGGCGTCGCCCAGAGCCCCTTTGTCCTGCACGTCCAGTCAGGAACCCCACCCGATAAGTCCATGGCCGCGTATTGGAACGAGGGATTCGAGTATATCTTGGTGCATCACTACTATTTGACACAGTACAGAAAGGACCCGGCACGCTATGCCGACAAGCTGCTCTTCTACGAGCAGTTGTTCGCGTCCGGCTGCCTGGTGCGGGAGTTCGAGGCGCGTACAAGCTACGAGTACACCGTGCAGGTCTACGACCTGGAGTGCCTCGCCGGTAAGGAGGTGCGCAGCCGCGGTGCCATCGCCGATCACACCCCGGAGACCGGGGCCATGTCTCGCGGCCACGAGCGTTTGTCGGGCGCGGGCCGCCAGGGGCTTTTATGACAAAACCCAATATCCTCCTCGTCGTCCTGGATGCGACCCGCGCCGACGCGTGCTCGTGCTACGGCGCCTCACAACCGACTACACCCAGCCTCGACCGCCTGGCAGCTGAGGGCACGCTCTACGAGCAGGCAATTGCGCCCGCTCCCTGGACCCTGCCCTCCTTTGCCTCGCTGTTCACCGGCTATTATCCCAACCAGCTTGGCATCTACGAGCAGCGCAGGCTCCCTCCGTCGGTACCTTCCCTGGCTTCCATCCTCTCAGAAGAGGGCTACGCGTCCTTTGCCATCAGCGGTAACAGCTGGATGAGCACTGCCTTTGGCCTGGGCCGGGGATTTCAGCACTTTTACAAGCTGTGGCAGATCCTGCAGACGGCGGAGGACGTGAACGAAGTGGCGGTCCTCGACGAGGTGCACCGCGACAGCAGCAGGGTCCGGGCGCTCCTGTCGCGATGGTCGCAGGGAAACCCCGCCAGGAACATCGCCAACACCGCGTACAACAGCTTGTGGGCCTTCCGGCGCGACTATGGCGCCAGGCGCATTCTGCGGCCCTTCCGGCTCTGGACGCGAGCCCAGGCAAGTCCCTGGTTCGCCTTTGTGCACTACATGGAGGCCCACCTCGAGTACAAGCCGCCGGCGACCTGGAGGCGCCGCTTCGTCCGGAACATGGATGCGGCACGAGAACTGCTCAAGGAAGACCAGACGCGGCTCGCCTGGCGCCACATGGCCGGGGTGGAGCGGCTTTCGGTGGAAAAGCTGGCCGCCTGGCGCGATCTCTACATTGCCGAGGTGGCCTACAACGACTGGCATCTCGGCGAACTGATCCGGGCACTGGAGCAGGATGAATCCCTGGACCAGACCGCGGTAATCGTCACCGCCGACCACGGCGAAAGCCTGGGGGAGCACGGGCTGCTCAGCCACCAATACGGCGTGTATGACACCCTCATCCGGGTGCCTCTGGTCATCCGCTACCCGCCTCTCTTTGCGGCGGGCGCCCGGGTTGCGGGGCAGGTGCAGATGATGGACATCTTTGCCACCATCCTGGCCCTGGCCGGAGTGGCGGCGCAGCCCGCACCAAGTCGGCCCCTGCCGCCGCTGTCGCCCGAAGCCCGGCCCTTTGCCATCGCCCAATACGGTGCGCCCCGCGTGCCACACTCGGCCCTTCTGCGCCGTTTCGGCCTCCAACCGCAGGACGTCCCGCAGCGAGGATTCACGGCTTTGCGAGACGACGAGCACAAGCTCATCGTCAGCAGCGACGGGCAGGCCGAGCTCTATGCCTGGCGGGAGGATCCGGGCGAAGAGAGCGACCTGGCTGCGCGGCAGCCGGAGGTGGTCAGGGAGCTGCAGGCCAGGCTCAGCCGCTGGCGGGATGAAGTGGGCGAGGTCAGGATCGGCGCTGGCGGCGCGCAGGCCGAGATGGACCCTGCGACCGCGTCCCGTCTGCGAGCCCTGGGGTACATCGAGTGACCACTTTTTCGCGGAAGCAAGTGCTGGGCAATATCGCCGCTCTGCTTTCGGGGACAGCCCTGTCGCGCGGGCTCTCGGCCCTGATTCTGATCGTCGTCGCGCGCCAGGTCGGTCCCGATGCTTATGGCCAATATTCGGCCACCATCGCCCTCGTGGGCCTGGTTGCCATCCTGTGCTCTCTCGGCCTGGAACACTGGCTGCTGTACAAAGGAGGCGGCGACCGCGAGCACCTGGATACATGGTTTAGCTCGTCCTTCTGGCTGACAGTGCTGCTGGGCGCCGGTTGGATGGCGGGCCTATGGATTGTCACGCCTTATCTCAACCCGTCGTCCTTTCCGCTGAACCTGGTCGTGCTTGCCTCACTGGCTCTCTGGCTCGAAGAGGTGGCCAGGCTCATCTGGAGTGTGTTCAAGGCCCGGATGCGAAACCAGCTCACCTCGCTGTTGATGATCGTCTCGCAAGGGGCCTTCCTCGCCATATGCCTGTTCCTCGCCGGAATGGGCTCGCAGGCACCGTCCGCCTACATGGCAGCGAGGCTCGTCGCCGCCGCCCTGGCTGCCGTGGCCTCCGGCCTGCTCGTCTGGCGAGAGCTGGGCATACGCTTCCGGCCGGGCGCGATGCGCCCCGTCCTGCGCGGGACGCTGCCTTTCGCCGCCTCCAGCGCATTCGCCGTGGTGTACGGCCGGGCGGATTTGGCCATCGTGGGCAACGCGCTGGGGAAATCGGCGGCGGGTATCTATGCTCCGGCTCTGACACTGACCAACACGCTGTTCCTGATCCCCGTGGCCGTCTACGAGGTCATGGTCCCACTTCTGAGCCGGGGTTATAAACAGGACAGGGCCTGGACGGCGCGCACCGCCACCTGGTTGGTGGTCGGCATGTTGGTGGTCGGCGTTGCCCTCGCGGCGGGGCTGAGGTGGGCCGCCGAGCCGCTGGTCACGCTGCTGTATGGCCCCGAGTTTGAAAGCTCTGCGGAGGTGCTGGCCGTCCTGAGTGGCGTCCTGGCCATGCGCTGCCCCACCATCGCCCTGGCGGCGCTGCTCGTGGCCGTCGGCTGGCAGTCCGCACGAGTGGGGGTACAGGGTGTGTCCGCGGTGGTGAACGTCGTGCTCAACCTGCTTGTCGTGCATAGCTTGGGCGTCAGGGGCGTGGCGCGGGTCTACCTGGTCAGCGAGCTTGTCCTGCTGCTGGGTCACCTGGGGTTATTCCTGCTATGGGTCAAGAGCCAGAGAACGCCAAAATCCTACTGATCAACGTGCACTCCGCGTGCAACGCCGGAGACCACGCGCTGATCGAACACGCCCTGTGCCAATTGGAGGCGCAGTTCCCCGGCGCCCAGTTTACCCTGGCCATGAACGATCCCCCGAGTTACGCCGGCCCGGGCCGCGTGGTCTCGTCCTTCACCTCCTGGGTCAAGCCCATCCAACACGGTGCGGCGTCGGCTCCCTGGCGCTGGACCGCCCTGCCCGGGCTTGTTGTCCAGAGCCTGCTGGCCCTGGCGCGCTACCGCCTCGGCGGCCGGCCCGGGAGCCTCTTTCTCTCCGCACAACGTCGTGCCCTGCTCGAAGCCTACTTCGAGGCCGACCTCGTGGTCAGCACGGCGGGGAACTTTCTCTACAGCAGCGGCCGCATCGGCCTGCCCTTCCTCCTGTCCCTCTTCAGCATCTACTATGCCTGCCTGGCGGACAAGCCCGTCTACACCCTCCCCCAGACCCTGGGACCGCTCCACCGCCGTTGGGAACAGGTCCTGGCCCGCCGGGTGCTCTCGCGGCTGCGCCTGCTCCTGGTCCGCGATCCGATCTCTGCCTCGGTGTTGGCGAGCTGGCAGATGCGCGAGTCCGCAGGCCAACTTCTGCCGGACCTGGCCTTTACCGCCCGGCGGAGCAGCGAAGGCCGGGAAGCTCTGGCGCTTTTGCAGGAGGCAGGCCTGGACGAGCAGAGCCCTCGTCCCTGGCTGGGGGTCACTTTGATCCACTGGGGCGCGCAAAGCCGCTCCTTCGCCGGGCAGGGGACCTACGAAGAGGCTGTGGAAGCGGCCATCAGGGCCTTTGTGGCTGCCCACGGCGGCGGCGTGGTGCTCTTTGCTCAGGTCCAGGGCCCCACGCAGGCCGAAGACGATCGGGTTCCGGCCCGGCGGTTGCTCGCCCGGCTGGGTGACCTGGTCAGCCCGGTGGTGCTGCTCGACCGCCAGGTCCCTCCCGGGTTGCTGCGTGCCGCATACGGGCAAATGGATCTGTTCCTCGGCACCCGGCTCCACTCGAACATCTTTGCCCTGACCGAGGGTGTACCGGTCGTTGCCATCGGCTATCAATACAAGACCCGGGGTGTGCTGCGCATGCTCGGCCTTGAGCCCTGGGTCGTGGATATCGACGAGGTTGAGCCGCAGAAGCTGGCAGCCCTCCTGGAGAGGGCCTGGGACCAGAGGGCAGAGCTCCGGCACCAAATTGCCGACGCACTGCCTCCACTGCACACCTGGGCCTCGCGAGCGGGCGAGTTGGTAGCGGCCGATTTCCGGCGCCTGTCCGAGTCCAACGCAGAAGGCGGGCAGCCGTGAATCCCATCCGGGTCCTGGAGATCGTCGCCGGTTTCGCGGTCGAAGGGCCCCTGGGCGGCATCGAGCGATTCGGCATCGAGCTGTGCCGTGCCCTGGGCGGCAGCCAGGTGGAGCCGGTGCTGTGCGGCCTGTGGCGCTTCCGGGCGCCCTACGAGGAACAGTGGCAAGCTACGCTGAAAAGGGAGGGCATCCATGCCTTCTTGGCAGCGACCATGGATCCGGCACATCCTTATCGCAGCTTCATCGACAGTTGGCGGGGCATCCAGCGAGAGCTGGCCGGCCAACGGGTGGACATCATCCACAGCCACTCCGAGTTCGGCGATGGCCTCGCCTTGCTCCTCGCCCGCACGCTGGATGCGCGGCAGCTAGTGCGCACCGTGCACAACGAGCTGGAGTGGCCAAAGCGTCCGGTCCGGCGCCTGATGCTTACCAACCTGCTCTACCCCCTGTTGTTCCAGCGGGAGATTGGCATCTCCCGCCAGGTAGCCGCCAACCTGGACCGCCGCTGGCTGGCACGGCTGCTTGGCAAAGAGAGCCCGTGCCTCTACAATGCCATCGACCTGCAGCGCTTCGATTCGCCTGCCCGTTTCGCTGCCCGGGAGGACAAGCGCGCCGAGTTCCACGTGGCGCCGGACTCACCCCTGCTGGGAACGGTGGGACGGCTGACGGTCCAGAAGGGATACGACTTTCTGCTTGAGGCCATGAAGCTGATCGTGGTCCAGGTGCCGTCCGCTCAGCTCTTGATCGTGGGTGATGGAGAGCTGGCGGACGAGCTGCGGGCACGCACCGCCGAGCTGGGGCTGGGGCAGGCGGTGCACATTACCGGGCCCAGGCAGGACGTGGAACAGCTGCTGGCCGCCATGGATCTGTTTGTCTCTTCCTCGCTCTGGGAAGGGCTACCGACGGTGATCCTGGAAAGCATGGCGGCCGGCGTGCCGGTCGTCGCCACCGACGTCTCCGGCAGCCGCGAGTTGATACAGGAGGGAAGCACCGGGCGCCTAGTTCCCCCGGGCGATGCCGCGGCGCTGGCCCGGGGAGTTGTGGCGATGCTGGGCGACTGGGAGCAGGCACAGGCTCTAGCCGCGAGGGCCCGGCAGCACGTGAGGCGCTTTTCCATCGCGACTGTTGCCGCCGAGCATGAGCGCCTGTACAAAGGGCTTATGGGCGTGCAAGAGCCCCAATAGCCCAAAAGGATTATCGTCGTGGAGGCCAATCTGGGCCACTCCTACCCGAAGTAGCTATTGATCTGGCGGCCGATCCCAGGTAGAATGGCAGCAGTGGAATCGAGACCACAATGCGACTATACAGAGAGAAGGAGGATGTCGATGAAGAAGGTATCTATCGTCACGGCGATCGCACTGTTGTTGATCGTCAGCCTAGTCCCCCAGGCGGCGTTGGCACAATCTGCAACGAGCCAGGCATGGAGCACGTCCATCACGTACTACACGCCTGATGCCACCGGGGGCAACCTGTGGATCCACTACTATGCCGAGGGCAGCAGCACCCCGGTGACCGCGGATCCCATCGTGTTGTTGGGCCACAAGGCCGGCTCGCTCTTTATCGGGAACGTGGCGGGCATCACCGATCCGTTCAAGGGCGGTGCAGTTCTCGAGTCTGACGTGCCCGTGATCGCCACGGCCGTCAACATTGCTCAGACCGGCCCCGACACCAACTATGCCCGGCCCCTGTACACCGCCTTCGATCCGGCGATGGCGTCCTCGGACTTTTTCATCCCGACGGTCCTCTACCAGAGGTTCGGGTACAGCACCAGCACCATCGGCATCCAGAACGTCGGTGACGTGGCTGTGAATGCGACGCTGAGCGTCTTTGCCACGGGCAGCGCCACTGCCGCATTTGAGCAGACGTATGCCATCCAGCCCCAGTCTTCCAAGATCGTGACGGCCGCTGACATGGCTGCCGCCCTCGGTGCCGGCTTTAGCGGGTCGGCCACGATCTCGGCCCCCGGTGGTGCGGTTGTCGCCTCGGCGCAGGAAACTGCGGATGCCGGGCGCGCTGCCAAGGCCTTTGAGGGACTGCCGGCTGATGCGGGTGCGACGACGATCTACATGGCCAGCATGATGTGCCGCGCCTTCGGCGCCGGGCAGCAGACATCCTACTATGCCATCCAGAACGTCGGTGCGTCCCAGGCCAGCGTCGCCATCGATTTCTACAACACGGCCGGCGCACTGGTCTACACCACCCCCAGCCTGAGCATCCCGGTGGGCAACAAGATCAGCGCCAACCCGTGCCAATACGTGGCGAATGACGGCGACCTGGAGGGTGTTGTTGGCTCGGCCGTCATCCGCAGCACCAACTCTGTGCCGCTCATCGCCATGGGCAAGGTCAGTGGCGTGACCCTGACCGAGACCGCGTTCGTCGGCCAGTCCGGCGGTGGGACCAAGGTCGCGGCGCCCTATATCCGCTGGAAAGCCGACCCAACCCTGGGCGAGCGGTCCTACGTGGCCATCATGAACATCGGCGGCGCGGATGCCACCGTCGAGGTCCGGTACTACGGTGCCGACGGCCTGCTGAAGGCAACGCACCCCCTGACCATCGGCTCGATGATCAAGGCCAACACCAACTGGCAGCTGGCCTCGGGCAGCAACACCGACTTTGGCGTCAACCCCTTCGGTGGTGCCATTGAGGTCTCGAGCACGAACGGCCAGCCGGTCATCGTGGTGGTCCGTGTGCAGAAAACCGCCGGCGCAGACGTCCTCGCGGAAGACTACAATGGGATGGTCGTCCCCTAAGATCGTCTAAGCTGAGGGGAGTGGGGGTGCCTAGCAGCCCCACTCCCTTTTCTTTTGTTCAAACCATAGTTGAGGTAAAGTGTAATGCAGCGCTCCCGAATCTTGCCTATCGGCCCGCTCTTGCTGGCCCTGAGTTTGATCCTCGGCCTGGCGGCTTGTGGCACGCCGAACGCCGTCGAACCCACTACCGTCACCAACCCCACTCCCGTGCCTTCACCCGAAGCCACTGCTACCACCGAGCTCATGGAAAGCCCGCTGCCCACGGCCACATCGCTACCCGCAACGCCGGCCGCCGGCTTTGGCGGAGCGCAAGGGCTCGTGGCCTCGAGACCGGCCGGCTGGGAGGGCCAAGAGCTGACCATCTTCTTTGCGCCCTTTGTGGGCGACGAAAACGACGAGGGGATCTTTGTCCTCGAGCCCTCCATTCATCCCAGTACTCCCATTTCGCCCGATGGCACCTTTCACTTGGCGAACATCCCTCCGGGCAAGTACGTTGTTGTCATTGGAACTGAGCCGGAGAGCGCGGTGGCCATCAGCGAGAACAACCGACCGATTATCTATGATGTCCTGGAAGGTGAGATCCTCGACCTGGGGGCCATCAACTTGTAGACGAATGCCCCGGCCTGGCTGCGGCAACGTCGCCGCCGGCCAGGCGTGATAACGCGCTCCTGTGCCTGGGTCATCAACCGCTCCCCTCCCCCGTCGAGTACTGAACCGCCCAGCGTTGGGCCTAACCTTATGGAGTGCTGTGCCGATGCTGAAACCTCGCTTCTCGCTCGTGGTGGCAACGGGTATACTGTTGCTCCTGGTACTCATCCTGCAGGCTACAACCAGCCTGGCCGGTCAGGAGCCTCCCTCCCCGGCGCCTGGCTGGCCGCCTGAGACCCTGGATGCACTCCGGACCCGGGTGGAGCCCGCGCTCCTCAAGGAGGTGCTCGAGGGTGAATCCGGCGACCAGCTTCGTTTCATCGCCGAGCTTGCCTCACAGGTCGATCTGTCCTCCTTGCCTGCGACCGCCAGCCGTGGCGACAGTCGACAGCAGCTAGTGGCTCAGCTGCAGGCCACCGCCGTGGAAAGCCAAGCGGACCTTCTGGCCCTGCTCCGGGCACGGCAGAGCGTCGGGCAGGTGCAGGAAGTGCGGTCGCTCTGGGTCATTAATGCAGTGGCCGTCACCGGCGACGTCAACACACTGCTCACCGTCGCCGCACAGCCCGAGGTAAGCCTCATTCGCAGCGACCGCTTGATTCGCTGGGTAGAGCCCATGGATCCGGATCTGGGCCCGGCTGAGACGGAGCCCGGTGCGGTCGAATGGAACGTGGCCCACGTGCGTGCCGACCTCGCGTGGCAAACGCTGGGGCTGGACGGCAGCGGTGTGACCGTCGCCGTCGTCGACACGGGGGTCGACTGGCTGCACCCCGCCCTGGTGGAGCGCTATCGCGGCTACAAGGCGGAGGGGGTAGTTAACCACCTGGGCAATTGGTTCTGCACCACCGATGCAGGCGCGCTCTATCCGGTAGACGGCAATGGGCACGGCACCCACGTGACGGGCACGGCGGTGGGCGGGCAGGATTCTGAAGGGCGGTCCATCGGCGTTGCCCCAGGCGCCAGGTGGATCGCCGTGAAGACGCTGGATGACGCCGGTTATGGCTACGACAGCTGGATCCACGCCGCCTTCCAGTGGATCCTCGCCCCTGCGGGCGACCCGGACCTGGCCCCCGACGTGTTCAACGGCTCCTGGGGCAATGCCGACGGCTCGGAAGAGGTCTTTCGCCAGGACGTACAGGCCCTGCGTGTAGCAGGCATCATTCCCGTCTTTGCCGCAGGCAATGAGGGCTCCGCGGTTGCCACCGTAGCCAGCCCTGCAAGCTACCCAGAGTCCATTGCCGTCGGCGCCACCGATGACTTGGACGTCGTCGCCAGTTTCAGCAGCCGCGGCCCCTCGCCGTGGGGTGAGATCAAGCCCGAAGTGGCGGCTCCCGGCACCTCCATCCGGTCCAGCCTTCCTGGGGGCATCTATGGCACCTACCGCGGCACGTCCATGGCCGCCCCTCATGTCGCGGGGACTGCCGCCCTCTTGCTCCAGGCAGATTCAACGCTGAGCGTGGATGGCCTCGAGGCCATTCTCGAGTCCACGGCCCTGCCGCTGGGCAACACCATCCCGAACAACGACACGGGCTGGGGAAGGATCGACGCCTACCGGGCCGCCGCGGTCGCGATGCAGGCTGGGTTCGTGACCGGTGCGGTCAAGAGCCAGGACGGCACTCCCTTGCCCTCCGCCCAGATCACCGCCTACAACCACGAGGGAGAGGTGTGGGGGACGGTGCAGAGCGATGAGGCCGGCCGCTACTGGCTGGCCCTGCCGCCCGGAACCTATGATCTGACGGCAGAAGCCTTCGGACACGCACCGCGGACCACAGCTGGCGTGTCGATAAAGGCGGACGTTATCTTGCGGCTCGACCTGATCCTCGTGCCCCTGCCCTCTGGTACCGTGCAGGGTACTGTGCGTGACGCCGAGACGGGCGCTCCTTTGGCCGCCAGGATCTGGGCTGTCGACACGCCAGCCGAAACCTTTAGCGACCCGACGACCGGTCGCTATCGCCTTTCGCTGCCCGCCGGCACATTCTCCATCCGGGCCGCCCTAAACGGCTACCGGCTCTGGACGGTTCCTGACCTGTTGGTCACTGCCGGCGAGGCGAAGGCGTTGGACCTGGCCCTTGTGCCGGCGCCGACCCTGCTCCTCCTCGACAGCGGGGGCTGGTACTATAGCAGCAAAGTACGCTATTTTGAGGAGGGCCTCGACGACGCCGGCTACGTCTATGATACGTGGCAGGTCCGGGATCTGGCCGTCGACGTCCCCGACCTGGCAGACCTGGCGCCGTACGAGATCACGGTCTGGTCAGCACCCTTTGACTCGCCGGGGCTGATCGGGGCCGCAGAAGTCATCAGCGGTTACTTGAGCAGCGGCGGCAAGGTGTTTCTCACCGGTCAGGACGTGGGCTACTGGGATGGTGGCCTGGACATCACGGGCGGCCGGAAATATTTCCCGGAACTGTTGAAAGCGGTTGCCGTTCTCGATGACGCCGGGCGCAATGAGCTGGTCGGGCTGCCTGGCGAGCTGCTGGACGGCATGGCATTGACTATCAACGGGCCCGACAGCGCCCAGAACCAGCTCTTCCCCGACGCCATCGCGCTGGTTGACACCCGGGATGCTTCCCTCGTCGGGGAGTACGTGGACGTCGGCGGTGCGGCGCTGCGCTGCAGCGGGTGCCAGTCGTACCGGGCCGTGTATCTGGCCGCCGGCCTGGAAGGGCTGGGCACCAGGGCAGACCGAGCCGAAGTGTTGAGCCGCTCGCTGGCCTGGCTGGCATCCCCACCCCCCGCGACGGCCGTCCAACTCGATCCACCCGAGCAGGAGCAGGTCTGGCGGGGCGACACGACGACCGTCACCTACACCGTCGAGCTGCGCAACGAGGGGGCAAGGCCCGACCGCTTTGCCCTGGAGCTCGGCCCTTCCGACTGGCGCACGACCCTATGGGATGCGCACCTCGACGACATGCCGGTGACCGAGAGCCTGGAGCTGAGCCCCTGCCAGACGCAGACCCTGCGCCTGGAGGTGGAAGTGCCGGCGGGAGTTACCTGGAACACCAGCGACGTGGTGACCCTGACAGCTCACTCGTCCAACGATCCGGCCCAGGTTGCCCAGGCGACATTCCGGACCAAAGCCCCGGCACCGATCCTGCTCGTGGACGACCACATCTGGGAAGATTTCTCTGACAGGTATCGGGCGGCCCTGGAAACCAACCGCCTACCGTACGACTACTGGCGGGCGGGCCACAGCCCGATTCTCGGCCTGTCGAGCCCCAGCCTGGAAGACCTGCAGGCCTACCGCATCGTCATCTGGTTCACAGGCTACGATTGGTACTCGCCCCTGGCACCCTCGGACGAAGTACACCTGGCAGCCTACCTGCAAGGCGGTGGGAGGCTGCTGCTTTCGAGCCAGGACTATTTGCTTTCCGCCAACTCGGACTTTGCCGAAACCTACCTCGGCGCGGCGAACTATACCGAAAGCCTCTCTTCTACGGCGGTGACCGGCGCGGTGGGCAGCCCCGTCGGCGACGGCATGGTACAGCGCGCCCTGTCCTACCCCTTCAAGAATTGGAGCGATGCTTTGAAGGCCGCACCTGAGGCGCGTCCCGCCTTCTGGGGACAGCATGGCCAGCCTGCCGCCCTGAGCCTGACGAGCACACACTGGAAGACCGCCTTTTTTGCCTTCTCCATGGAGGCCTTTGACGCCGGCGGCCTGGCCGAGGTGATGAGCCGCACCGCAGGGTGGATGTCACCCCTCGGCGACTCGACCATGACCGTCGACCGGCCGGGCGCCAGTGAAGGCGAGCAGCTCAGTTACGACCTCCAGATCCAGAACACAGGACCTCTGCCGCTGCTCACCGCCTCCCTCGTGAACCCGGTACCCCTCAACACCACCTATGTGCCCGGCAGCCTGGAGGGCCCAGCCGCGTACGAATCCTCCGCAAATCGCATCACCTGGGCCGGCGCCCTGGCTAGCGGGGCGGTAGTCACCATTCGCTACCGCCTGCAGTTGGACAGCCCCTTGCCCGACGGCACGGCGGTGACCAACCGGGCGCAGTTGCGCGACGAGAGCGGCCTGGTGGTCAAGCTGGCGGCAGCCAGCCGGGTCGACGCACCTAACCTGTCCTCGTCTACGTTGACCGCCAGCCCTTCCAGCCCCACACCCAGCCAGGCGATGACCTACACCTTCACGCTGCACAACGACGGTCCGCGCGCCGCCCAGGCGAGCCTGGTCGATCCAGTTCCGCAGCGCGCTTATTACCAGCCCGGCAGCGCCTGGGCCAGCAGCGGCGCGATCAGCGACACGGATCAGGCCGTGTTTTGGACCGGATCCATCGAGCCAGGAGCGACAGTCATCGTTCGTCTGCCGGTCGCGCTCCAGCCCGCGGCGGCGGCACACTACATCCTCAACCGCGCCCAACTCGAGGATGGCGCGGGTGGGTCCACGACACTGGAAGCCTATGCCTGGGTGGAGGCGCGCCTGTTTCTGCCCGTGCTGTTCAAAAGAGAGTAGGAAAGCGGCGGGGGTGGCCGCGGTGCTGCGCCAACCCCCGCTGTTACTTTGCCTCGCCCGACCCAGCATGCTATAATAGCCCCGGTACCGATTCGCCAAGAGGCGGAGCACCCATGCAAAACGTGTCTGGGCACACCGTGAACCCGCCCAAGGAGTAGGGGAGCTAGCAATGCCGCTCGGCCAGTGGCCGGAAGAGCCGCGGCATGCTTGGCTCCCTGTTGTTTTTCCGGCTTGTACTACAGGAGGGGACCTTGAAACTGCACGAGTACCAATCGAAGCGCGTTTTTGCGCGTTACGGCGTACCCATTCCCCAGGGTGACGTGGCGACCACACCAGAAGAGGCACGCCGCATCGCAGCTCGCTTGGGGAAGCGCGTGGTTATCAAGTCGCAGGTTCTTGTTGGAGGCCGTGGCAAGGCAGGGGGCATTCGCCTGGCCAACACCCCGGACGAAGCGGAGGATATCGCCGATCAGATCCTGGGCATGAACATCAAGGGTCTGACGGTCAAGAAGGTCCTGGTCGACGAAGCTGCCGACATCGCCACCGAGATCTACTTGGGGATCGTTATCGACCGGGCGCAGCACCAGCCGGTCATGATAGCTTCCTCCGAAGGAGGGGTAGAGATCGAAGAGGTCGCTCGCGTAACACCCGAGCGCATTTTCCGCGTCGGCATCGACCCGTCCTTCGGACTGCAGCAGTATCAGGGACGCGAGCTGGCGTTTTCAATTGGGCTGCCAAAGGACCTCGTCCCGGCCTTTGTCAAGATCGCCCAGGGCCTATACCAGACCTTTGTCGACTCGGATGCCTCCCTGGCCGAGATCAACCCCCTGGTTATCACGGGCGAAGGCAAGCTGCTGGCCGTCGACGGCAAGATATTGCTGGACGACAACGCCCTCTTTCGCCACTTTGAGCTGGCCGAGATGAGGGATGCCGACGAGGAGTCGCCCGAAGAGCAGGAAGCACGCCGCCACGGGTTGAGCTACGTGAAACTCGACGGCGAAATCGGCTGCATGGTCAACGGCGCCGGCCTAGCGATGGCTACCATGGACATCATCAAGCTCCACGGCGGGGAGCCGGCGAACTTTCTCGACATCGGTGGAGGGGCACAGGCCGACAAGGTTGCGGCCGCCCTGCGCATTATCCTTTCCGATCAGAACGTCAGGGCAGTTCTCTTTAACATCTTTGGCGGCATCACCCGCTGCGATGAGGTGGCCAAGGGCATTCTCGAGGCCCTGAGCGGCTTGCAGAGCGACGTGCCAATGGTTGCCCGCCTGGTCGGCACAAACGAAACCGAGGGCCGGCGCATCCTCGCCGAAGCGCAAATGATGACCGCCGACACGTTGACGGCAGCCGCCGAAAAAGCCGTTGCCGCGGCGCAGGGGAGGGTGTCCAGATGAGCATCCTGGTTGACGAGAACACGCGCTTGGTCGTGCAGGGCATTACCGGCCGGGAGGGCGAGTTCCACACACGGCAGATGTTGGAGTATGGCACCAAGGTGGTCGCCGGGGTCACGCCGGGTAAGGGCGGCGGCTGGGTGGCCGGCGTGCCGGTTTTTGATACAGTGCGCGAAGCGGTCGAAGCGACAGGTGCCAACGCTGCCATTTCGTACGTGCCCGCCCGCTTTGCACCCGATTCGATCCTGGAAGCCGCGGATGCCGGCATCGAGGTCATTGTCTGCATCACCGAGGGCATCCCCGTCCTGGATATGATCAAGGTCCGGGCATACATCGACTGCCTGCCAACGCGCCTCATTGGCCCGAACTGTCCCGGGCTCATAACCCCCAACGAGGCCAAGGTCGGCATCATGCCGGGTCACATCCACCGGCCGGGCCCCGTAGGCCTCGTTTCGCGCAGTGGCACATTGACCTACGAAGTGGTGTATGCCCTATCGGAGCGGGGCATGGGACAGTCCACGGCCATCGGGATTGGTGGCGATCCCATCATCGGCACCGACTTTATCGATGTGCTCAAGCTTTTTGAAGAGGATCCTCAGACGAGCCAGGTGGTTCTCATTGGCGAGATCGGAGGAACCGATGAACAGCGAGCGGCCGAGTTCATTGCCCGGCACATGAGCAAGCCGGTCACGGCCTTTATCGCTGGCCAGACAGCGCCCCCCGGCAAGCGCATGGGCCACGCCGGAGCCATCATCGAGGGCGGTGAGGGCACGGCGGCCGAAAAGATTGCCGCCTTTGAAAATGTCGGCGTCCGAGTGGCCCGCCACCCGGGCGAAATCGCAGACTTGGTCGCCGGAAAGGCTTGAAAGCGGCAAGTAGATCCTGTCCTGTTTGTTCCAAACGACTCTGTGACAGAATCTTGACACCCGCGTGCCTCGTTGCTATACTGGATCGCGGGGGCGACGTCCTCCAGCAGCGGGCCGGTACGCGGGCGCCGAGCAACGGCGCTGCCGGTTGCCAATTCGAAGTGGAATTTAGGAGGGACTGTGACGTATTGGAGACAACCACTAGATCTCAGTCGCGTCCGGGTTCCCCAGGGCATCGTGCACATTATCGACGAACGATGCAAAGGATGCGGCTTTTGTGTCGAGTTCTGCCCGCGCCAGGTGCTGGTCATGTCGGAGCAGAGCAATGCGAAAGGCTACCATCCCCCGGTGCTCACCGATGATTCGGACTGTGTAAATTGCGGCCTCTGCGCCCTGCTCTGCCCTGATTTTGCCATCTATGTCGAGGACGGTGGCACGCATGCACCGGAGCGCGTCGAGCCTGTCCACAGGATCGAGGTGAAGCGATGAGCGAGCATAGAGGGTTGCTGACCGGCGCGCACTTTATGTTGGGCGATCACGCCGCGGCGGAAGGTGCCATCCTGGCCGGCTGTCGCTTCTTCGCCGGCTATCCCATCACTCCCGCTACCGAGATTGCAGAGCGCATGTCGGTGCGCCTGCCCCAGGTGGGTGGCGTCTATATCCAGATGGAAGACGAGCTGGCCTCCATGAACGCGATCCTGGGCGGCTCCTGGGCCGGCGTCAAGTCGATGACCGCTACCAGCGGGCCCGGTTTTTCGCTGATGATGGAAAACCTGGGCCTGGGCATTATGCTGGAGACGCCCTGTGTCCTGGTCAACGTTCAGCGCGGCGGGCCGTCGACAGGCTTGCCGACGCTGGTGGGCCAGCAGGACATGATGCAGGCGCGGTGGGGCTCCCATGGCGATTACGAAGTCATTGCCCTCTGCCCCAGTTCACCCCAGGAGTTCTTTGATCTGACCATCCGCGCCTTTAACCTCTCGGAGAAGTACCGACTGCCGGTACTGGTCATGGCCGACGCCGAAGTGGGCCACATGACGGAGAAGGTGATCATTCCCCCGCCCGAAGAGATCGAGATCGTCGAGCGCCGCCAAGTACGCAAGGGAGACTTGGAGCCGGACCACTTCCGAGTCTTTCGCGACCGCCACACGGCCGACGGCAATGGCTACATCTCGCCCATGGTCGCTGCTGGAGAGGGCTATCGCATCCACGTCACCGGGCTCACGCACGACGAGCGCGGTTACCCGGCCATGAATGCCCAGGCACAGGAATGGAACGTCGAGCGGCTGGTCAACAAGATCCGCATGCACCGCGACGATATCATCCAGGTCAATGGCAGAAACCTGGAGGACGCCGAAGTGGTGGTCGTTTCGTACGGCATCTCGGCCCGGACGTCGCTGTGGCCCATCGAGGAGGCACGCCGGGAGGGCATCCGCGTGGGCTATTTGCGCCTCATCACGGCCTGGCCCTTCCCCGATGAGACCATTCGCAAACTCGCCAAGCAGGTGCGCGCCTTTGTCGTGCCCGAGATCAACATGGGGCAGATGGTGCGCGAAGTGGAGCGCTGCGCTGGCGGCCAAGCCCTGGTAGTTGGCGTGCACCGCCCCGGCGGGGACATACTGGAAGCACACCAGGTGCTGAACGCCATCCGCCAGGCGGCCGGACGAGAGGTCCAGGCGGACGAAAGGCACCACCGGGCCGCGAGTCCCCTGGATGGGTTCGAGGAGGAATAGGCCATGCCCGAAGAAGAGATGCATCGCAGCGAACGTCTGAAGCACCTGGGCTACGAGCCCCCGGACCAGAGCGACTGGGTCACCGGCCTGCATCCCATGGACACCCTCCTCCGCGGCGAGCGCCTGCCTCACATTTGGTGCCAGGGCTGCGGCTTGGGAACGGCACTGACCACGTTCATCAGCGCACTACAGTGGCTGGAAAAGAACCGGAGTTGGGACCTGGACAAGGTCGCGGTTGTTTCGGGTATCGGCTGCACAGGGCGCATCGCGGGCTACGTGCGGCTGGATTCCTTCCACACGACCCACGGCCGGGCCCTGCCCTTTGCCACAGGACTCAAGCTCGCGAACCCCGAGCTCAAAGTCGTCGTGCTCTCGGGTGACGGAGACATCGCCGGCATCGGCGGCAACCATTTCATACACGCCGCGCGCCGCAACCTAAACCTGACGGTCATCTGCGTTAACAACTTTAACTATGGCATGACGGGCGGCCAGGTGAGTGCCACCACCCCTCACGAGGCCCGGGCCGTGACCAGCCAATACGGCAACTTTGAATACCCGTTCAACCTGCCCTACCTGGCCGCGGCTAGCGGCGCCTCTTTTGTGGCCCGCTGGACCGTTCTCCACGCCCGTCGCCTGGAGTGGACCCTGCGCGAGGCACTGCAGCATCCCGGCTTTGGCTTCATAGAGGTCATTGCTCCCTGTTCGACAGCCTACGCGCGCTGGAACCGCGAAGGCACAGGGCTGGACCCGCAGCAGCTGCGGCGGCGCGGCCTGGAGGTGATGAAACACTACCAACAGGTGGGGCGCATTACCCACGGCATCCATCCGAAGGATGCGGGCATCGCCGTCGACGGCAGTGGACTCATCACCGAGATCGTAGAGGGCGAGTTTGTAGATGACCGCAAGCCGGACCTGCAGACCGCCCTCGACACGCTGCGGGCCAAGGGTGAAAAATGGTGGCTCGCAGAGAAAAAGGCCCTCGACGACCGGCCCGACTTGCCGAAGCGGACGGAACCTCTGCCACGTACCGAGGTGCAGCTGGGCGGTTTTGGCGGGCAGGGTATCATCAGCGCCGGCAAGATCATCGGCGAGGCGGGTGCCATCTATGATGGGCTGCAGGTGTGTTTCACGCAGAGCTACGGGCCCGAGGCCCGGGGCGGCGCTGCCGGCTCTCAGGTAGTCCTTTCGACTGACCCAATTCACCACCCCCACCTCATCGAGCCGACGAGCATGATCATCATGTCGCAAGGTGCCTACGCCAAGTACGTGCCCACCCTGGCGCCAAGCGGAATCCTGCTGCTGGACGATGGGCTCGTCAGCTTGCCCGCAGAGCACCGCAGCGACATCCAGACGCACGGTATGCCCGCCACCAGGATCGCGGAAGAGCTGGGCAACAACCGGGCGGCCAACACCGTGATGCTCGGTTTCTGGACGGCGGCCATCGGTGCCGTCAGCGAAGCGGCCATGCGCCAGGCGGTCGCTGAGTCGGTCCCAGCCAAGACCGTCGAGGTAAACATGAAGGCCTTTGACATCGGCTTCCAGAGGGGATTGGAAGTAGCAGCAAGGAACGAATAGCAGGCAGCAGGACCTGCTGCTCCTTGCGCGAGGAGGGACGAGTTGAGCAAAGGCGCTTTGATCATTGGCGGGAGTGCGGCCGGACTTCAGGCGGCCTTTGACCTGGCCAGTTCGGGCATCCCGGTCCACCTAGTCGAGCCTGCCCCATTTCTCGAGGGGGGCCAGGCGGCTGGCGGCAGTCCTCCGCAACTGCTAAACGCACGCCTGCTGGAGCTGGCCAAACACCCGAACGTCACAACCTGGACCGGCACCAGGGTCCAGAGGGTCGAGAGCCAGGCAGGAGGCTGGACGCTCGAGTTAGTCCAGGATCCGCGTTACGTCGACCTGTCCAAGTGCACCGCCTGCGGCGATTGCGTCGAGGTCTGCCCGGTGACCGTACCCGGCACAGGTCGCAAGGCCATCTACCTGCAGCCGGGCGCCCAGCTCGGGTGTGCGGCCATCGACAAGGAGGGCCGAGCGCCCTGCTCCGCCGCATGTCCGGGCGGTATTCACGTGCAGGGCTACGTGGCCCTCACCGCGCAGGGCCGGTTCCAGGAGGCCATTGACCTCATCCGCGAGGCCATCCCCTTCCCTGGGATCTGCGGCCGGGTCTGCACCCACCCCTGCGAGCTGAACTGCCGCCGCGCGGAGCTGGAACAGGCGGTCGCCATTCGCCCCTTGAAGCGATTCCTGGCCGACTGGGACCTGCAGCAGGGCCGGAGCGACGATTCGCCAGCGCCACGCGCCGGCAGCAACGCAGCGGGCAACGGCTCACAAGCAGCCGCCAGGGGTCAGCGCGTGGCCGTCGTGGGCGCCGGACCGGCAGGGATGACCGTCGCCGAGCGGCTGGCTAGGCAGGGTTACGGCGTCACCGTCTTTGACCGGCTGCCGGTCATCGGCGGCATGATGGCCGTGGGCATCCCCGAGTACCGCCTACCGCGGGACGTCATCGCCGGCGAGTACCGCCGCATCTCGGAGCTGGGAATTGACGTCCGCCTCAACACGGCCATTGGCCCCGGCGGCGAACACAGCCTCGACGACCTCCTGGCCTCCGGCTACAACGCCGTGTGCCTGGCCATTGGCGCCCATCGCAGCCACTCGCTTCGCATACCGGGCGAGGAGCTGCCCGGAGTGGTGCACGGCATCGAGCTGCTAAAGATCATCAGCCTTTCTCAGCAGCTACGGAACCCCGAATACCGGGCGGCCCTCGAAGGAGTCCTACGCCGGGGGCCGGCGACGCGCGCGGCAGTCCTGGGCGGTGGCAACACCGCCGTGGATGTGTCGCGCTCTCTGCGGCGCCTGGGCGTCGAGGATGTACGTATTCTCTATCGCCGCACCCGGGCCGAAATGCCGGCCACCCCCGAAGAGATCCTGGATGCCGAGGAAGAAGGAGTGGCCATTGAGTACCTGGTCGCGCCCACGCGGGTCTTGGGCGATGGGGAGAGAGGGGTAACAGGGCTGGAGTGCCAGCGAATGCAGCTGGGCGAGCCCGACGCCAGTGGGCGGCGGCGGCCGGTGCCCATCCCGGGCAGCAAGCAGGTGTTTGACCTGGACCTCATCGTGTTAGCCATCGGGCAGGCACCCGATCTGGACGGCCTGGGCCAGGGGCACGGGCTGACCATTACCCGCGCCGAGCGCATCGGGCTGGCAAACGGAGGCTTTGTGACCAACCGGCCGGGGATCTTTGCCGCCGGTGATGCCGTCACGCAGGACAAGATGGCAGTTATCGAAGCCATTGGCATGGCCAAAAAGGCCGCCGCCGAGATCGATGCCTACCTCCGCAGCGGCCAGGTGGCCGAGGTCTGGGTGGAAGCCGAGAAGCTGCCCATCGCCCGGCGAGAGCTCGGCACCGAGGAGCGGCAGCCGAGGCCCCGCCTGGCCGTGCCCACGATCTCCATGGATCAGCGCCTGGGCAGTTACGCCGAAGTAGAGACCGGGTACACGGCAGAGCAAGCCGTGCTCGAGGCGCAGCGCTGTCTGGCCTGTGGCCCATGTAGTGAATGCCTCGCCTGTGTCCACGCCTGCAAGCCAGGCGCCATCGTCCATGAGCACGCTCCCCAGACGGTAGCACTCCAGGTCGGCGCCATCATTTACGCCGCCGATCCTGCGGGCTTTGACCGGCTGCCGCTGGTCGAAGCGCCCGGCTGCTACCGTGCCGCGCCCGAGAGCCCGCTGCTGGGTTCGGCTGCGGCGGCGCGGGCCATGGGCGACCTCTCAGGGCTGCGCCAGGCAGGTCTTGTCGCCGCGACCAGGGAGCAGATCCTGCCGGCGGACGCCAGCCGAACGGGCGTGTTTGTCTGCCAGTGCGGCGGCGAGATATCGGAGACGGTGGACACCGCGCTCCTGAGCAGCCGGGCGGCAGCCTGGCCGGGCGTTGTCCACAGCCAGGTCCTTAGCTTCTCCTGCTCCCCCGAAGCCGCGCACACCATTGCCGCCCAGGTCGAGGCCCAGCGTCTGGACCGGGTCGTCCTGGCCGCTTGTTCCTGCTGCGCCATCGATCAGGTGTGCTATAGCTGCACCTACCAGCGCGTGCGCTGCAAGGACAACCTAGGCATCTTTGGCCAGACAGCAGGGCGGGCGGTCTACGAGTTTGTCAACATTCGCGAGCAGTGCGCGTGGGCTCACCCTGGGGATCCGGCAGCGGCGACGAGCAAGGCTACGGCTCTGGTCGCGGCCGCAGTGGCCCGCGTGCAGCTTGCAAAGCGCAGCCCGCTGGACGTGCCGCTGGCGGAGAAGAGCGCCGTGGTTCTGGGCAATGGGCCAGCAGCCAGGAGCTGCCAGCAGGCTCTGAAAGCGCAGGCGATCGCTGTCAGCCGCATGGAAGCGCCTGCTATGCTCGAGGACGCAGGGGGGTTCGAAGTGCAGCGCAGCGGTGGCCGGTACGTGGTCACGCGCAACGGCGTCACCCGGCAGGGCGTGGCCCTGGTCCTGGCGCCCGCCGACGGCGCCGAGCTGGACGGCCTGCTCTCCGCCTGCTCCTCGGGCCAGGAAGGACTTCGACCGAGGATCAACAGCCAGGGAGGAGGGGTAGAAAATCACCGCCCCGGAATCCTGGTTTGTGATCCGTCGGCTGAGGCCGAGATCGTAGGCCCCGCCGCCGCAGCACGGGTGGCTGCCTGGCTGGGAAGTGCCGCCGCACATCCCCGGCCCACAGCGGCGCGGGTCGACGCTGCCCGCTGTCGTGCCTGTGCCACGTGCGTTGCCGTCTGCGAGTTCGGCGCCCCGCAGCTGGTGGGGCAAGAGCCACAGCGCACGTCCTGGATCGATCCGGCTATCTGTACAGGCTGCGGCACGTGTGTCGCCCATTGCCCGTCGGGCGCCATCAGCGGCGGCTACTCGACAGAGGCCCAGCTAGAGGCCATGCTCGAACAGCTGTTGGCCGGACACCGTGACCCCGTCGCGGAGGGGGAATAGAGATGCCAGATCTCAAGGTCGTGGTCCTGACCTGCAACTGGAATGCGTACAGCGCGCTGGAGACTGCGGGAGCCGAGCGACGGGAGGTCTCGCCCACTGTTCACCCGCTGAAGGTCATGTGCCTGGGCCAGCTCAGCCCCGGCACTGTGCTCAAGGCCTTTGAGAAGGGAGCGGATGGCGTGCTGCTGCTCGGCTGCCCGCCGGGTGAGTGCCGCTTCGAGTTCGGCAACCGCCGGGCCGAAGAGCTTTTTGCCGAGGCCAGAAGCCTGGCCCGGCTGCTGGGCTACGGCGAGCACCAGCTAAAACTGGACTGGGCGGGTGCCGGCCAGGGAGAGGCGTTCCAGGACAAGGTACAGGCCTTCGTCGCGGGACTAGGCATAGTCGAACAGGGACACGGGGATCGGGGACAATGATGGATCAACTGCGGGACGCTATCAACAAGAACCGAGCCTGGTACTGCATGGAGTGCGGGAAATGCAGCGCCGTGTGCCCCATCACGCGCTGGGAGGCAAGAAGCTACACCAGCCCACGGCTGCTTATGGAAAAGGCCATCGAGGGCCGCGATGACGAGCTCCTGGATGACCTGCTCTTCTGGTCATGCCTCACGTGCAAGCGCTGCAGCGAGCTGTGCCCCTCCGACGTCCATTTCTCGGAGTTCATCCGCGATGCCCGTGCCGTGGCCCGCGACGATGGGCGCAGGGGTGACTGCACCCATGGCCAGACCATCGAGACGTGGGGCCGGATGATGGCCAGGCCTGGGCTGCGCCAGGACCGCCTCGGCTGGCTGCGTGACGACCTCCAGGTGTCGGACAGCTCCGACACGATCTATTTCGCCGGCTGCCTGCCCTACTACGACGCCCTCTTTGCCAATCTCGGCGTGGAGGGGGTGCAGATCGCCCAAGCTGCGGTCAGGATCCTGAACCACCTTGGTATTCAACCTCAGGTTCTGGCCGACGAGCGCTGCTGCGGCCACGACCAGCTCTGGGAGGGAGGCGGAGCCACTTTTCACGCCCTGGCGGCCCTCAACCTCGAGCTGCTCAAAGCCAGTGGGGCCAGGCGCGTGGTCACCACCTGCCCCGAGTGTGCCCGCACGCTCAAGATCGACTACCCACAGCTTGTCGGGGACCACGGACTGCAGGTCCTGCACCTGAGCGAGCTAATGGCCGCGAGTGGCCTGGAGTTCGGCCAGGTAGGCGGGGCGCAGCGGGTGACGTACCAGGACCCCTGCCGCCTGGGCCGGCACCTGGGCGTCTATGACGCCCCGCGAGCGGTGATTACGGCACTGGGCCACGACCTCGTCGAGATGGACCGCGCACGGAACGCCAGCCTCTGCTGTGGCACGAGCTGCTGGACCAGCTGTGGCCAGCTGAGCAAGAACATCCAGGTCGAGCGGCTGCACGAGGCGCGGGCCACGGGCGCCGGTTTGCTGGTCACTGCCTGCCACAAGTGCCAGATCCATTTTAGATGCGCCCAGCAGGATCCGGCTGTGGCGAACGGCATTGCGATCGAGATTCGCGACCTGGCCACGCTTGTGGCGCAAGCGCTGTAAAGGCAGCAGGGCATGGCAGGGGTCAACGGCATGATGTCGCGAGAGGCGCAGGAGGACACACCGGCCGGTGGCGTCGGGCCGGCGGACACGCGTCAGTCCGAGCGGCTGGCGCGGATGACTGCCCAGTTCCGAGCCCTGCACGACGTCGACATCGCTCTCACCTCCAGCCTGCGATTAGACAGGGTCCTGAGCCTGATCCTGGAAAAGGCGGTTCACCTAGTGGGCGCCGAGCACGGTTCGCTGCGCCTGCTGAATCCGGACACGGGTGACCTGGAGCTAAAGGCGTTCCTGGGCGAGGGTTGGACGCCCGAGGTGCGTGCCGCACTTTTCCGGGTCGGCCACGGCATCACGGGCTGGGTCGTGCAGAACCGGCGATCCTACTTGTGCTCCGATGCCCAACACGACCCGCAGTATGTGGTTCTCTTTCAGGATATGCGCTCCAGCGTCGCCGTGCCCCTGGCCGGTGGGCCGGCTGAGGGTGAGCCAGACGGCCAAGTTCTAGGCGTATTGCTTCTGGAGAGCGCCCGGCTGGCGGCCTTTGACGCCCAGGACGTGGAGCTGTTGGAGGCTCTGGCCCAGGAAGCCGTCATTGCCATCCAGAATGCTACGCAGCATCAGAAGCTCCAAGCGGTTCACCAGGCACTACAGAGCGAGCAAGCGCGGCGGGTTGCCGCCGAGAAGTGGGCCGTCATGGGCCAGGCGGCTACCGCCCTGGCCCACCGTATCAACAATTTGATCGGTATTGTGCCAGCCAGCGCCGGCGAGATCCGCAGCAGCCTGGCCGGGCTGGAACTGCCCCCAGGCGAGCGGGCCTGGATCGAAGCCAACCTGACGCGCATCGAGCGCAACAGCCAGTTCATCCTGAAAATGGCCAGCGCTCTTTTTCGGCCCTTTCAGGAGGCAGGCCCCAGGCTGCAGCTGGACGTCAACCGGATGCTGAACGAGGCGCTGCAGACGGCGGGCCTGCCACCCGACATGGAGGTCAAGCGCGAACTGGGCACTGGGCTACCGACCGTAGAAAGCAATCTATTGCTCCTGGATATTTTCCTGGAGCTCATCCTCAATGCCCGGCGTGCGATGGCCCATCGCGCCCAGAAGCGCTTGTCGGTACGCAGCCAAGTGTGCGAGGACCGTGACGGATGCTGGGTAGTGATCGAAATCGAAGATACGGGCACGGGCATCTCGCCGGGAGACATGGCCGACATCTGGAAAATGTTCAAGTCGACGGCCGAAGGCCTGGGCTTTGGCCTGTGGTGGGTGCGCACGTTTATCGAGCAGCATGGGGGGACCATCGCCTGCCGCAGCGAAGCGGGCACCGGCACGGCCTTCACGATCCACTTGCCGGGCCATCCCCCTTGCGACCGGGGTAATGGCCAGAAGGAGAGGGAATGCGAGGCAAGATTCTGATCGTCGAGGATTTCGCCGACTGGCGGGATCTGCTGCAGGGCATCCTGCAGCGCGAGGGGCATGACGTCGAGTCGGTGGCCGGCGCAGAAGAGGCACGTGCCTACCTGGCCAAGGCCTCAGCTCCGGACCTGGCCATTCTCGACATTCGCCTGGTCGAGACCGACGAGAGCAACGAAGAGGGCATGCGCCTCCTGGCCGAGATCAGCCGCGATCACCCCTTCACTTCCGTGATCATGATCAGCGGGCATGGGACCATGGAACTGCAGCGCAAGGCCTTCCGCGATCTCCATGCCTTTGACTTTTTCCGTAAAGAGCAGTTTGTCTCGGAAGAGTTCCGCAGGTCTGTCCGCGAGGCGGTCGAGGCGGCCAGTCGCAACCGGCAGGCGGCCAGAGACAAGGACTATATGCGGGGCCATCGCTTCGAGCAGTGGCAGCGCCGTCAGGGAGAATAGCGAAGAGAAGGAGGTCACATTGCCTGCAGACAGTTTGCGCATCGGCGTGTTCGTGTGCGACTGCGGATCGAACATTGCCGGGGCGGTGGACACGGAAGCGGTGCGCGCTTACGCCGGTACCTTGCCCAACGTCGTTGCCGCCATCCGCAACAAGTATACCTGCGCTGATCCCGGCCAGCAGGAGATCCAGCGCGCCATCTACGAGCACAACCTGAACCGGGTGGTCGTCGCTTCCTGCTCACCGGCCTCCTACGAGCCGATCTTCCGTCAGTGCATCCAGGGAGCAGGTTTGAATCCCTACCTCCTGGAGATGGCCAACATTCGAGAGCATTGCTCCTGGGTGACGCCCGGTAACCGCGCGGCGGCCACGCGCAAGGCCAAGGACATTGTCAAGGTGGCCGTCTCGCGCGCCCGGTGGCTCTACCCCCAGGACGAGGAGCAGATCGCGGTTACCGATGCTGCCCTCGTGGTCGGCGGCGGCGTGGCAGGCATCCAGGCGGCCCTGGACCTTGCCGATGCGGGTCACCCCGTCTACCTGGTGGAGAAAAAGGCGTCCATCGGGGGCATCATGGCCCAGCTGGACAAGGTCTATCCCGACATAGAGTGCAGCATATGAATTCTCGGGCCAAAAATGATGGATGTCGGTCGACATCCCAAAATCAAGCTCCTGGCCTACTCGGAAGTAGAGGACGTGTCTGGCTACGTCGGCAATTTCAGGGTGAGGGTGCGCAAGAAGGCGCGATTTGTAAACGAGGATGACTGCACCTCCTGCGGCGACTGTGCCACCGTGTGCCCGGTGGTCGTGCCTGACGAATTTCAGATGGGCCTCGGCACCCGTAAGGCGATCCATATCCCCTTCCCCCAGGCCGTGCCTTCCGCCTATGTCGTGGCAGGCGATGAATGCCTGGGACAGAACCCCATCGCCTGCGGCAAATGCATCGAAGCCTGCGAGAAAAAGTGCATCGACTTTGACATGCAGGACCAGGTTTTGAACCTGGAGGTGGGCAGCATCATCGTCGCCACCGGCATGAACGTCTACGATCCGGCCGGCCTGGACGAATATGGCTACACCCGCTATCTCAACGTCGTGACCAGCATGGAGCTGGAGCGCCTTATCTCCACCGGTGGGCCTCTCGAGGGCCACTTCGGCCGGCCGACGGATCTGGAGCGGCCCAAGCGCGTGGGGTTTGTCCAATGTGTTGGCTCGCGCAGCCAGGACCCGGCGCGCGGTAACGCCTACTGCTCCAACATCTGCTGCATGAACACGGTCAAGGCCGCGCAGTACATCAAGGACAACTATCCGGACACCGAGATCACGGTCTTTTACATGGACCTGCGCGCCTTCGGCAAGGGCTTCGAAGAGTTGCTCATGCGCAGCAAGAGCAACGGCGTGCGCTACATCCGGGGCATCCCGGGTGAAGTGCGCGAGGATCCGGCCACCGGCAACCTATGGGTCACGGTCGAGAATACGATGGCCAACCGCCTCGAGAGCCACGAGGTGGACATGCTCGTGCTGTCGGTAGGTGCCACGCCGGCGACGGACACGGAGGCCATCCGCCAGATGGTCAGCCTGTCGCGCGCACCAAGCGGTTTTCTGAAGGAGGCCCATCCCAAGCTCCGGCCGGTGGACACGCCGACCAAGGGCATCTATATCGCCGGGGCAGCCGAGAGTCCCAAGGACGTGCGCGAAAGCGTCACCCAGGCCAGTGCCGCGGCCTCCCGGGCCTCGATTCTGCTGAACAAGAGCAAGTTCGCCGTGGAAGCCATCACCGCCGTGGTGGACGAGGAGCTGTGCAAGATGTGCGGCCAGTGCGCCGACGTGTGCCCCTTTGGGGCTATCCAGTGGGAAAAGAAATCGACGGCGCGCATCACCAGCGCCGCCTGCTCCGGCTGTGGGACCTGCGCCGCCGAGTGCAAGTTCTCGGCCATCCAGATGCGGCACTTTACCGACCAGGCAGTGTACGCCCAGCTCGACGCCATTCTGGAAGAGGATCCCCAGGACAAGGTGGTGACCTTTGCCTGCAACTGGTGCTCGTATGCCGGCGCCGACACCGCCGGCGTAGGCCGAATGGCGTACCCTCCCAACGCACGCATCATCCGCACGATGTGCTCCGGCCGGGTGAACCCCGAATTTGTGTGGTATGCCTTCAGAAAGGGCGCGCCCGTGGTGCTCGTTTCCGGCTGCCACTATGTCGACTGCCACTATATCGACGCCAACCGCAGCACAGTTCGCCGCCTGGACGGGCTGTGGGACGGCCTGGAGAAAGCCGGGCTGCGCCCTGAGCGCCTGCTCTTGGAGTGGTGCTCGGCCGCCGAAGGCGCCCGCTGGCAGACGATCATGAAAGAAGCCGAGAAGAAGCGCGAGTCGGTTTCGGTCCCGGAGATCGAAGAGACCCGGAACCGGTTGTCGCAGGCCAAGGTACCCGCACCGCGCAACCCGAAAGAGTCGGACGAGAAGCAGGACGCCGAGTTTGCGTGTGTACGCTGCGGGCACCGCTGGCACGGCTACTACAGCGCCAACATGGAGCGGACCTGTCCGCAATGCCGTTCCAACAGCGTGCGGTGGCTCAAGCCGGCCAGGTAGGGCACAGAGGATACAGGTCGAGGTTCGTGTTGCGCATGGCGCTGGAGCCCCGGCCCTGACTCTGACAGGTATTCGCGGCGCCGGTCACTGCCCCGGCGCCGCTTCTTTCCGGCCTGCTGCGGCTAACTGGTAGGGGCACACCGCGCGCGGCCGACGGCACGGCTGGCCCGAGAAACGGAGGGCCACAAGCTGATGAGCGACATAGTCCTGGAGAACCTGGTGACGACCACCTACCTGGGTGGCGAAAGGGTGCGCATCACCGCCGGCGAGCGCTCCTTCGAGGCCGACCAGCGAACGAGTGCCGGGCGCCCCGGGTCCGGCTTCTGCCCCCTGGAGCTCGTGGCCGCCGCCCTCGGGTCCTGAATGGTCCTGACCATGGCGGCGGTCGCCGCCAGCAAGGGGATCGAGGTCACACAACTGGGAGCCACGGTGCAGGGAGTGACCGAGTTCGTGGGGCTGGGGGCCAGCACCCGCTTTGTGACAAACCTTGATCTGGGTCCCGGCCTTTCGCGCCGCGAACAGGCCATCCTCTACAACTCGGCCCGCCAATGCGAGGTGCACAAGATGCTCCGCGGCCAGATCGAGTTCCAGGATAACCTGCGCTAGGTGCGACGCACCTGTCCAGGCAGCGCCCGCAGTTCGCCGGCGAAGGCTGCCCTGGGGATCGGCCGGTCGCAGGAGCAAGTGCGCCGACACGCAAGGAGGAGGAAGAGATGCCTTATTTTGCGACCGACGAGCTACCGGTGACGGATGCACTACCCGGCGTCCAGCGCCGGGCGGCCTACCTTGAGGGTGTCATGCTCACCTTTTTTGACTTTGAGCCGGGCGCCGTCATCCCCGAGCACCACCATCCCCATCAACAGATCACCTGGATCGTCTCGGGCGCTCTGGCTTTTGTCCTAGACGGCGAGAAGCGGGTGCTGCGGGCCGGCGACGGTGCCCTAATCCCGCCCGGTGTCCCTCACAGTGCCGTGGTCCTTGACGAGCCCTGTCGCGCTATCGACGCATGGCACCCAGTGCGCGAGGACTACCGGTAGCAGGCCACAGCGAGTCCCTGGACTGGCGGCGAACAGCTACTGCAGCCGGCAGGCGATAACGGTCACATCGTCCGTCACGGGCCGGCCGCGGACAAAAGCCGAGAGGTCGCGCCACAGCAGCTGGATCAGTTCCTGGGGCGGCAGGCTCCCGTCGCGCGTCAAAAGCCCGATGAGCCTCTCAAGCCCGTATTCCTCGCCGGCCGGATTGAAGGCTTCGACAATGCCGTCGGTGTAGAGCAGCAGCACGTCGCCTGAGAAGAGCTGCACCGTTTCTTCCCTCAGTTGGGGATTCTCGATAAGGCCGATGGCGGCACCGGTGGGACCCAGGTGCACGACCTCCGGGCCGCTCCCTTGGGCGTGCCGGACGAGCAACGGCGCGTTGTGGCCGGAGTTGGAGTAGGTCAGAGTCCGCGTCGCCGGATCGTAGGCCCCCAGGAAGAGCGTTACAAAGGTGTCGAACCGGATGTTATGGGCAAACAGCCGGTTGACGTCGCGCAGCACCTGGGCAGGGCTGCCGGCTGTGGGCGCAAAAGTGCGCAGGGCCGTCTGGATGCTGGCCATGATCAGGCTGGCAGATACGCCATGGCCGGCGACATCGGCGATGGCCAGGCCGTGGGACCCTCCGTCGAATCGCAGGAAATCAAAAAAGTCGCCACTGACTATCTGTGCTGCCTGGCTGAACGCGGCCAGCTGCATCCCGGGCACCTCGGGTACCCTTTGGGGCAGCAGGGCGCGTTGGACCACGCTGGACATCTCCAGCTCGCGCTCCAACTGCCGAACCTCCGCCTGGGTAAAATGGTCCAGGCAGACCTGGGCTGTGTAGTCCATCTCTAGGAGCGCCTCATCGACCCAGTCGTCGCAGATCGTGCACACGCCCAGCATCCCATCCGCGGCTTGTTCCAGGGCCCCGTCAACTACGTGCAGGTGGTCCCGCACCTGCTGCTCACTGGCCGGTCCCAGGTGGATCTCCTTGTCCCTGGCGGGCGCGGTCGCCAGCCAGACGGCCAGGTTCTGCCGCTTCTGGCGCAGGCCGTTTTCAAATCGTTCAGCCCGTTCCGGTCGTTGCTCTCTATCCATACTTGTCAAACCTCACCATAGCCCTCCTCCCTTCCCGCAGAGGCGGCAGCGGGCCCGCGCCCTGTCTCTCCTGGTTCCAGGAGGCTAGAGCAAAAGTCCTTGGCGCTGTTATTTGGCGCCGGCGTCCAGGGCTTCCCCGAGCGTGCCCGCCATCCGCACCGGCAAGCCCAGCTGCGCCTCGATGTCCGAGATGTGCATCTCGTCGAGGGTGGTGCCCGGCGGAGCCGAGCCGGCACCATACCGCCCGGTGAACATGGCCCGAGGCAGTAGAACCATCTCGCCCAACGGCTCGCCGCGCAGGGCGGCCACCACGTCGTGGCCGGTCAATAGCCCTGAAACAGTCGTTACCCGCCCGAAGTGCTCGTTCACAACGGGCGCCAGGCGCCAATTCGCGTCCACCAGCTTGTTGAGCTCGTCCACGATTCCCTGCAGCACGGGGCTAATGAGCGTCCCACAGGCGAGTGTCGCCGGCCGGAGCCCCTCGCCGCGCAGCACGACTTTCAGCGCCTGCCACTCGTCAAGCAGGCGGCGCACCATGCCAACGCCGTTCTCCAACTGGGGAAAGCCATCGTAGGCGCGCGCAGGCGGCACGCCGCGGCCGGCCACGAGGTACCACTCGTCGGAAGGATACACAAAGGTCGAGCGCCAACGTTTGCGGTTCGCCTCGCGCCAGGGCTGCAACTGGTCCAGCACGCTCCGTGACTCGTCCGCCGTGTAGGTGCGGCACGGCCCGGTGTGATACCCGGTGAGGCCGATGGGCACGACGCCCACCGAAAGCACGGGACGCCCTCGCAGCCTTTCCAGGTCGCGGACCGTGCGCGCCAGGTGCTCGCCATCGTTGAGGCCCGGCACCAGCACCACCTGGGTGTGCACCTCGACGTTCAACTCGGCCAGACGCCGGAGCTGATCCATGACGTCGGGAGCCGACTGCCGCGACAGGAACCGGCGCCGCAGCTCCAGCTCTGTAGCGTGCACCGAGACGTAGAGCGGGCTGAGGCGCTGCTCCTCCAGCCGAGCCCAGTCCGCGGAAGTCAGGTTGGTCAACGTCACAAAGTTGCCAAAGAGAAAGGAATAGCGATAGTCGTCGTCCTTCACGTACAGAGACTTGCGCATTCCAGGCGCGTTTTGCTTTACAAAGCAAAAGTCGCAGTTGTTGGCACAGCGCCGGACATCGCCGTCAAAGGTGGGATAGACGAAGGACAGGCCAAGCTCCTGGCCGTAGTCACGCTCCCCTGCCAGCAGCCATTCCTCCCCCTCGCGGTCCACGACGAGCTCGAGGTACTCTTCGGCGCCGTAGAACTGGACGTCGATGACATCGCGGACGGGCTGACTGTTGATAGCCAGCAGCACATCCCCGGGCCTCAGGCCCAGCTCCTCGCCGGCGCTGCCCGGCGCCACAGACTCAATAACTCCGCCAGGTTTCGACATTCTTTGCTCTGTCACAAATATCAAAAATGCCCGGGAAGATCCCAGGCATCCTCGCCCTCGGTTTGCTGTGCCCCTTTGTCAGGCACAAGGCCGGCTGTTCACCAGAGCCAACGCTCGCTCCATGACCTGCTCCACGGAAAGGAGGGTGGTGTCGATCACCACTGCATCCTCGGCCGGCTGGAGGGGGGCCAGGGAGCGGCTGCTGTCGATTTCGTCACGGCGCCGCACCGCGTCGAGAACCTCGGACAGCACGGCGCTCTCACCGCGCGCCAGTATTTCGCGATAGCGCCGGCCGGCGCGCTCCTCAAGGGCAGCATCGAGGTAGATCTTCAGATCGGCCTGGGGCAAGACAACGGTGCCGATGTCCCGCCCGACCATGACGATCCTACCTGCGCAGCCCATGCGGCGCTGCTCCTCGGTGAGAGCCGCCCGCACACCGGCATAGGCTGACACCGGCGACACGCCGCGGTCCACCTCCGGGCGCCGCAGCTCCGGGGTCACGTCCTGCCCATCGACCAGGACCGTGCACTGGCGGCCGTCATCGACCGTGGGACGCAGGACGTCGATGCGCAATGCCCCGGCCAGCCCAGACACCCCTTCCTCGTCCTGGATGGGGACATCCCGCACCAGCGCAGCCCAGGTGACCGCCCGGTACATCACCCCGGTGTCGAGGTAGATGTATCCCAGTTGCTCGGCAAGCAGGCGGCCAATGGTGCTCTTGCCCGAGGCCGCCGGGCCGTCAATGGCGATGATGGACATACACATTACGATGGTGCCTCCTTGCTCCCATTGTTTGTCGGATCATCACCCTTTTCGGCGTTTTCGCGAGCTCTTTCCCTTTGGCGCCCGCTGCTTGAGAGCGACCAGGCTTTTGATCTCTTTCGGAGTGAGGTATCGCCACTGCCCCGCGTCCAGCATGCCCAAGT
The DNA here is from genome assembly GCA_041300865.1 of Anaerolineae bacterium. Taxonomy (GTDB): domain Bacteria; phylum Chloroflexota; class Anaerolineae; order JAAYZQ01; family JAAYZQ01; genus JAAYZQ01. The sequence continues at coordinate 82,494 of JBFYTF010000172.1, read as the reverse complement.
CCAACGGCCCAAGGCGCGTCCGGGTCAGCTCCAGCACCGGGTGGCCCAGCGTCTCGGCCACACGCCGGAGCTGGCGCTTGCGCCCTTCGCGCATGACCACGCGCAGCAACGTCGTATCCTTCCGCGCGCCGAGGACCTCCACGCGGGCCGGTGCGGTCTTTTTGCCCTCCAAAATCAGGCCATGCCGCCATGTCTCGAGCGTCTCGTCAGAAGGGCGGCCGTTAACCAGGACGCGATACTCTTTGTCGTGGCCATAGCGTGGGTGGGTGAGGATGTTGGCCAGCTCACCGTCATCTGTGAGGAGGATCAACCCCTCGCTCGTCGCATCCAGGCGACCCACCGGGTACAACCGCGCCGGCACCGGTACCAGGTCTGCGAGGGCGCGGCGCCCTCGCGAGTCCTGCATGGTGGACAGTACTCCGCGTGGCTTATTGAGCACGATGTAGACGTGCTGCTGGGCCAGCCGGACGGGCTGGCCGTCCACTCGCACCTGGTCGCGAGTCGGGTCAACCTTGGTGCCCAACTCCGTGACAACTCGACCATTGACCGCCACCCTTCCCTCGCGTATGAGCTCTTCGGACTGGCGACGGGAGGCCACACCGGCTCGGGCCAGAAACTTTTGCAGACGTTCTAAATGATCTTCAGACATAACCCCTGGTTGCGGACGTGATTCAAGCCTCGCCGGCCGCCCCGAACTCGGACGAGGCCCTTCGCGACCTTCTTTTCGCGGGACAGGAGCAACAGCCGCTTGTCTGCCGTCCGGGCGTCCGTGCCCCTCCCATGCTCTCTCCCGCGGAGAGTCCCTGCGAGTTTAGCACACTTTGCCCTGGCCGTCAATTTGCTGTCGCGCCCTCCTAGCAGCGGCCAGGGGGGCGCGAAATGAGTACCGAACTCGCGATGCTCTTCGTGTACCATGCGCGAGATCAAGACGGCATGCTCCCTCACGGCCCGCCGCGACAAGGGTTTTGGCGGCCGTTCCTGCCTGACCGCAGCAAGACTGCCGCCCCACTGCTGCGGGGAGTCCAGGGAGGGCCGGGGAGGGCCGGCTAGAAGCCGGGGTTCCCAGGAAGCCGCTGGGGCCGGCTAGAAGCCGGGGTTCCCAGAAAGCGGGGAGGATTGCGGATAGGCGATCTGCCCACTTTTCGGCGAACGCCGTGTTGCGTGCCGGCAGGATTTCTGCTACAATGGGCTGCAGGTGCCGTCGATGCGATCGCCAGGGAGGTCTGTCATGCAGCGAATTGCCCTCAACGCGCTGGACGAGGCTGTGGAACGTGGCGCCGACTATGCAGACGTGCGCGTCGTCGAGCGGCGCGTGGAGGATCTGCAGGTCAAAAACGGCCTGCCGGAGCGAATCGCCACCGTCGAAGACCTGGGGCTGAGCGTCCGGGTTCTTTCTCAGGGGGCCTGGGGGCTGGCGGCGACGAACGAGCTGGGAGGGGATGCTTTGGCGGCCGCGGTGAGCCGAGCCCTCGACATCGCTGCTGCCAGCGCTCGGGTGCAGACCTCTGCTGCCTGGCTTCCCTCCCGCCCAGGCGAGGTGGGCAGCTATACCACCCCCATGGAGCAAGATCCGTTTGCCGTGCCGCTGGAGCACCGATTAGCGCTGTTGGTGACCTGCTGCGAGGCGATGCAGCGGCCGTCAGTGCGTGTGGCCCAGGCGCACATGAACCTCTTCCGCGAGCACAAGTGGTTCGTCTCCAGCGAGGGCTGCAGCCTGGAACAGGTCATCGTCGAAAACGGCGGCGGCACCGTGGCCACGGCCGTGGGCCAGGACAGCACGTTCCAGAGGCGCAGTTTCGAGAACCACGCCCAGGGGGGCTACGAGTTCATCCTCTCCCTGGACCTGCCGGCCCAGGCGGAGCGCTGTGCCGACGAGGCTGAGGCTCTGCTGATGGCACCGGTCTGTCCCTCCGGCCCGCGGTCGATCGTCCTGGGCAGCTCGCTCCTGGCCCTCCAGGTCCATGAAAGCTGCGGTCACCCGATTGAGCTGGACCGGGCGTTAGGCAGCGAGGCTTCCTACGCGGGCACGAGCTTTATGACAGTCGACCAGCTCGGCCTCCTCCAGTATGGCTCGCCCCTGATCAACATCACGGCCGATGCGACCCAGCCTGGTGGTCTGGGCACATTTGGCTGGGACGACGAGGGTACACCTGCCGAGGCCTTTCCAGTGATCAAGGAGGGTCGTTTCGTCAACTATCTCACCTCGCGCGAGACGGCGTGGTGGCTGGCCCACCACCACTCCCCTGCCTGCCCCGTGCCCCCGCTGCCCTTCAGCAACGGCACGATGCGCGCCGACGGCTGGAGCCACCTGCCCCTCATCCGCATGACCAACATCAGCCTGGAACCCGGTTCCTGGAGTGGGGAAGAGCTGCTGGCCGATACGGAAGGGGGCCTTTTCCTGGACACACCCAAGAGCTGGAGCCTGGACGACAAGCGCCTCAACTTTCACTTTGGGGCTGAGGTGGCCTACGAGATCGAGGGTGGCCGCCTGGGGCGCCTGCTGCGCGACGGCAGCTACACCGACCGCACACCCCGCTTCTGGAACAGCTGCGACGCGGTGTGCAACGAGCGCGTCTGGAGGTTGTGGGGGCTGCCCAGCTGCGCCAAGGGTGAGCCGATGCAGGTTGCCCACGTGGCCCACGGCGCGGCTCCGGCCCGCTTCCGCGGCGTCGAGGTTCGAGGCGGGGGATAGGGTCAGGTCAGGCGCCGGTCGCAGGCGGTGCGCTGACCACAGCCGCGACAGCGGCCCGCCTCCCGGTGGCTGCGATCCACGTCGCCGGCTTGCAGATCGGCGCGCATCGCCTCGAGAGTCGCCAGGAGCCGTTCCCGGAGCTCCGGCGTGTATTCGATCTCGAAGGCGCGGTCGTCGTACTTCAGGATGCCGTGGGTTGGGCGCGAGCCTTCTTGGCCTTCGACCAGGAGGCAGTAAGCGGCGAGCTGTAGGACGTGGGCGGCGTACGGGGCCGCCGGCGCCGGCCCCGATTTAACTTCGACAGGGACGACCCCTTCCCTGGAGACGACGAGATAGTCCGGGCGGCCGGCAAGGCGGTGCTCGTTTGAAAACAGCGAGCGGTCGCAGCGGTTCCAGGCGCCGGTATCGACATAGACCAGCCGGCCGGGCGGCAGTCCGGCCTGCTGTCGCTGCAGCCTCGCCCGCCAGAAGAGCCACAGGCCGGCGAGGGCCAGGGCCAGGGCCAGGGCCAGGAAAACAAGCCAGCCCACGGGCTCAACCGCGCAGGGCCACGATAAGCCAGGTCAGGAGGAATGCGGCAGCCAGCAGGAAGAGGGCCAGGGCAGCCCAGCGCAGCAAGTGATAACTTTGCACTGCTCGGCCGTGGGCCCGGTGCCGCGCAGTCCCCCGCTCGAGGGCAGCCAGGTTAGTGGAGCGGCGACCCTTGACGCGGGCCAGCCACCACGCGCGAGCACAGAAGGCGTACTGCCCGACCTCGCTGGCCCGGATGACGTCGTCGTCGCGGCTCACGCGCCACCTTCCATGCCGATCCGCGCCTCAAAGTCACGCAAGGCCTGGCGCATCATCTCCTGCCCAATTGCCGTCGTCAGGTCGCCCCGGGTGCGCTCGACGACACCGCGCAGCATGTCGGTCGTGCGGCGCAGGCCCGCGGTGATGGCGTCGGGAAAGTCCATGGTCATCAACAGGGCATAGATGTCATCCATGATGCCCATGATCTCCTCGGCCCGCTCCAGGCGGTTGTGGCGCATGAGCTCCAGGGCGTGGCGCCGCATCTCGCTGGCCGCCTCGGCCAGGCCTTTCAGATAGGCAGCCGACTCGACCCCCAGCTCATTGGGTGACGGCAGCTCGCTGCCGCGGATGAGCGCGTAGACCACCTGGGCCTCGACGTACTCCTTGAGGGCGTCCTGGGTATAGCCGGCCTGATACAGATCGGCATAGGCGGCCAGGTCGGAGGTCATTTCCTGGGCGGCCGCCTTGGCCGTCTGCAGCCGTTCCTGGGCCTCGTCAAAATCGCCCCGGTGCGTGGCGCGAATGGCGTTGGCGCAGTGGCGGATGAGCGTCCGGGAGCGCTGCAGGGCGCTGTCGCGGACCGAGCTCTTGCTTTCGAACTCGGCGCGGATCTCCTCGACAATGCCTTCCAATCTGTCCATCGTTTTCTCTCCCCGCGGGCACGTGGCCCTCGACTAGCCCGCTTCGCCGGCCAGGTTAAAGCCCCGGACACGCATGGCGGGCACGTGGTGCGCCGCACTCCCCCACCAGTCCCGGTGCAGCTCGGCGGTACTGCTCACAGCCTCGATGTTGGCCAAGGTCTCGAGGACGCTTTGCGTGAAACGCAAATTGCGGATGGCACCGGCAATGCGTCCATCCTTAACGAGAAAGGTGCCGTCGCGCGTGGTACCTGTGGCGACGAGCCGCTGGGGCTCGGGGCAGTGGGTGTAGTGAAAGCGGGTGATGAGGACGCCGTGCTCCACGCCGGCAACCAGGGCCTCGCGGGCGACGTCGCCCGGGGCGATGAACATGTGGGTGGGCGCCGGCCACGGGCTCCAACGGTCGAAAAGCTTTGACATGGCGTGGCCCGTGGAGGGGCGCCCTTCCTTGGCCGCCGAGCGCGAGTCGTGGGCCAGGCCACGGAGAACCCCCGAGGAGATCAGCTCCAGGCGCTCGGCAGGCACGCCCTCCCAGTCAAAGGGTAGGGCCAGTCCCCGGGAATCGGCCGCATCGTCCCACAGTGTCAGGTTTTCGCCGCAGACCGGCTGCCCCATCTTGCCGGCGGCAAAGCTGCGACCCTCTTGCACCGCCTGGGCGCTAAGTCCCAGGCGCGCCAGGAAGTGCAGCAAATCGGCCACGGCTATCTCTTCCAGGATGGTGACGTAGCGGCCGGCAGGTAGAAGCTGTGGATCACGGTTCTGGGCGCACTTTTCGACGGCCCGGGCCGCAACAGCTTGGGGATCGATCTGGCCGGTATCGCGGCTGATGGCATCTGCGTAGCCGGTGTGCACACCGATGTCTTGGCCATGCCCGGCGTCGACGACGGTTCGCAGCGAGGCGAGGGTGAGGGGTGCAAAGGCTGCCACGCCGGCGGTGTTGGCGATGGCTAGCTCCCCCATCTCCGTGGCAAAAGCACCGGTAGCCTGGAAGCCCAGGCGCGAGGCCGCATCCACGACGACGCCGACCGCGTCCGCGCGCTGGCCGGCCGTCGTGGCCGCCGTCGCCTCGTAGAAGGTGACCGCTTCTCGCCACGCCCGGCCGGCGGGCAGACCCAGAAATTCGGGATCCGGTGCCTGCAGGCGGGCGATGGCCGCTGCCTGCTCCGCGACTCGCCGTTGGGCGTCGTCGTCCAGCAGGTTGGTCACCGCGCCACCCACCCGGCCGTCGACCACGGCGCGAACTGCCAATCGCGCGTTCTGCTTCGCCACGTTCTGGTGAATGCTATTGTTGGCAAAACGGGTCAGGGCATGGTCTTGGACGAGGAGGGTGGCCTCGGCCTGATCGGCAGGAACCAGGGCCAAAACCTGGTGCAAAAGCTGCAGCGCGCGATCTCGACCAACCATGGCATCACCTCGCCCTGTAGGCTCCCCCGATTGTACCCCATGTGCCCGCAGATGTCAACGCGCCGCAGCGGCTCTAAGGGGCAGTGTTTGGCACTGCCTTGACGGCCCCCGAGCTCTATGCTAGAATGGCCTGGTTCTACCTGGGCTCAGGCAAGACCAGACTAGGAGGCAAGACAGCATGACGGCATCTGAAGGGCCTGTGTGTGAAACGCCAGGGTGGGCTCGGGACGCGATCTTTTATCAGATCTTTCCCGATCGCTTTGCCAAGAGCGATCGGGTAGCAAAACCCTCCAACCTCGAGCCCTGGGACAGCCCTCCAACGCCCCATGGCTTCAAGGGCGGTGATCTCCTGGGGGTGGTCGAGCACCTCGATTATCTGCAGGACCTGGGCGTGAACGCCCTCTACTTTAACCCCATCTTCGCTTCGGCGGCCAACCACAGGTACCACACCCACGACTATTACCAGGTCGATCCGATCCTGGGCGGCAACGCCGCACTGCGGACGCTCCTCGACGAGGCACATCGCCACGGCATGCGCGTCATGCTGGACGGCGTCTTTAACCATGCCAGCCGTGGATTCTTCCAGTTCAACCACATCGTGGAGAACGGGCCGGCCTCACCGTACGTCGATTGGTTCTATGTCAAGCAGTACCCGCTCCGCCCCTACTTTGCGCCCAAGGGCCAGCAGGGCTACGTGGCCTGGTGGGACCTGCCGGCGCTGCCCAAGCTCAAGATCGAGACGCCTGCGGTGCGCGAATTTCTGTGGGATGTGTCAACCTTCTGGGTAGACTTTGGCATCGATGGCTGGCGCCTAGACGTGATGGCCGAGGTCGACGACGACGAGTTCTGGCGCGAGTTTCGCCGGCGCGTCAAGGCCGTCGATCCCGCGGCCTACATCGTGGGCGAGATCTGGCACGACGCCATCCGCTGGCTCACCGGCGACCAGTGCGATGCGGTCATGAACTATCTGCTCTCCCGCGCCTGCCTCGGTTTTTTCGTGGGCGACAACCTGCTCAAGGCCGAGGTGGCGCGCTCGGGTTACCACAGCATCGCCACTCTGGACGCCAAAGAATTCGCGGCCAACATCGAGAGAATCCTGGATCTTTATCCCCGGCCCATCACGGAGGTCCAGTTCAACCTGCTGGGCAGCCACGACACGCCCCGATTCAAGACGCTGGCCCGCGGCGACGATTCCGCCTACCGCCTGTCGACCCTATTCCAGATGACCCACCCCGGCGCGCCCAGCATCTACTATGGCGACGAGATCGGCATGGAGGGTGGACACGATCCGGGCTGCAGGGGGGCATTTCCTTGGGATGAAGCTCTGTGGGACCAGGAGCTGCGGGCGTACGTGAAACGCTGCATTGGCTTGCGCAAAGCCTACGCAGCTCTGCGCCGCGGCGACTTTTCGTGGCTATTTAACGACCAGGGAGTGATTGCCTATAGCCGGCGCCTAGGGGACGAGATCGTGGTCACTGTCATTAACAGCAAACGACAGCCGGTAACCCTTGACGTGCCCGTCGCGGGCCTGGCAGACGGCACGCGCCTGCACGATGCGTGGCAAGACGGTGCCGTTCAGGTTTCGGCGGCAGGGAGTGATGTGACGGTCGCACAGGCGACCTTGCCCGGTATCCGAGTTCCGGCTCGCTCTGGCGTTGTGCTAGTCACGTCGCCACGGGGAGGCTGATCCGGCGCATCACTTGTAGCGGTGGACCTCGAAGCGGTACATAAGCACCGGCTCGTCAGGATCGCAAATGCCGGCCTTGTGGTAGCGCGTCCAATGGACCTGCTTCTCCACCGTGTCAATACCTTCCAGGTCGGGCAACAGCAGGCCTCGCTTCCACGGCTCTCTTTTCGACTGCACGATGAGGCCGTAGCGCCTGGGATCAAGCTCTGCCAGACTCTCTACAAGCTCCGGTTTGTCCAGCACGTCGACCTTGATCTCCAGACCGGCCAGCTCCCGCGGGGTGATGGGCGAGAAGCGGGGATCGCACGTAGCTGCCGCGATAGCGTTCTCAATGACCTCCTCCGCCACAGTGCCCCGCGTCGGCTGGATGGTGCCGATGCATCCCCGCAGCTCTCCCAAACGATGGATGCTGACGAAAGCACCCGCTTCCTGCTGCATCTCCGGCGACAGCTCGGCGGGCACCGGGATCCGCGTGCCATTGGACACGTAGGCCGCGATGCTCCTCCGTGCTAAATCAACCAGTGGATGGCATTCCACCATGCGTATTCCTCCCCTGCCACACTGCCAGAAGGCCGGCTGCGAACGCGGTGGACGCAGGTCCCAACGCCCTGCTCGTCGGTGCCGCCGCGTCCGAAATCTACAAGACTGCCCGGGCTATCACCAACCGCTGGATCTCGCTTGTTCCCTCTCCGATGGTACACAGTCGCTGGTCCCGATAGATGCGCTCCACAGGATACTCGCGGCTGTAGCCATAGCCGCCGTGGATCTGGATGGCTTTGAAGCCCGCCCGTTCGGCCACCTCCGAGGCGTAGAGCTTGGCCATTGCCGCCTCCTTGCTAAAGGGCTGGTGGGCGTCTTTCAGAGCCGCGGCGCGATACACCATGAGCCGCGCGGCGTCGATCTCGGTGGCCATGTCGGCGATCATCCACTGGATTGCCTGGAATTTGGCGATGGGCTGGCCGAATTGCACCCGCTCTTTGGAGTAGCGAATGGCTTCGTCAAGAGCGGCCTGCGCCAGGCCCAGGGCCATGGCGCCGATGCTGATGCGCCCCGCGTCCAGGGTGATGAGCATCTGGCGAAAGCCCTCTCCCTCCTTGCCCAGCAGGTTCTCCGCCGGCACCCGGCAGTTCTCGAGCGACAGGGCCGAGGTCACCGAGCCCTTGAGGCCCATCTTTGGCTCGTTTTTGCCCGGAATAAAGCCCGGCGTGCCCCGTTCCACGAGAAAGCAGGAGATGCCGCGCGTGCCCGCGGCCGGGTCAGTCTTGGCTGTGCAGGTTACCACATCGGCGATCGCACCGGAGGTGATCCACATCTTGCTGCCGTTGATCACATAGGAGTCACCGTCGCGTACGGCTACGGTTCGCGTGGAGCCGGCGTCAGAACCGGCCTCCGGCTCGGTGAGGCCAAAAGCCCCCAGGCCCTCGCCGCTGCACAGCCGGGGCAGCCACTTCTGCTTCTGCGCCTCCGTGCCAAAGTTGTAAATGGGGCCACAGCCCAGGGAAACGTGGGCAGCATAGATCAGGGCCGTGGAGCCGCACGCACGGGCAATCTCCTCCACGGCGATGGCGTAGCTGAGATAATCGCCGCCTCCGCCTCCATACTCCTCGGGATACGGCAACCCCAGCAGGCCCAGCTCGCCCATCTTCTGGATGTTGTCCGCTGGGAACTCTTCCGTCCTGTCTACCTCGGCAGCCCGTGGCGCGATCTCTTTGGCCGCAAGGTCGCGCACCATGTCCCGAACCATGCGTTGTTCTTCACCAAGCTGAAAATCCACGATCGGATTCCTCCTCCTGCTTCAATGCGGCGGCGGCCGGGACTAGCCCTCGAGGTCGCCCACCAGCCTCGGCTCAGCCCACGCCGCCCATGCCCAACGGTGATTTCCCAGACCATCGGTCACGAACTGGATGCGGGCTACGTCGCCGTGCAGGCTGGGCATGATGAGCTCGTGGTCGCGCCATTTGACGGCCTGCTGCGTGTCGCTCCAGATCCGCCACTCGTTGCAAAAGATGCGAAAGGCGACGACGTTGCCCTCCGTCAGATGCGAGCCGTCGCGCAGGCCTGTCGCGAAGCGTAGTCTCAGGTTTCGCACGTTGGCCGGAACGGGCACGTGGTACTCCACGTGCGACGAGCCGCGGACGGGAGGATGCTGCCAGAGCGCCATGCGCTGATCCCCATCGCTGGTCGCCTCGCCTACCTGCACTTCCATGCCGGCCGGGTCCTGATCGGCCGAGACGATGGCGCGGCGAAAGTGCTCCACAAAGTCAAAAGCCCAAAGCCGGCCGGCTGGTGCCTCCACTGCCCCTTGCTGCTTCCAGGCCAGGTAAGCAATGAACCGTTGGAGCTCCGCCAGGTTCTCGGCCGAAAGCGACTCCAGTTGTTCGACAATCTCTTCCATGCTTGCCATAGGCTTGTCACCTTTTCCTTGGCTCGGTCAATCTTTTGCAATCACCCAAGCGCAGCCAGTGCCCCTCGTCGCTCTCGGGACCCCGCTCTAGCATGCAGGCAGCCACTTCCTTCAGTAGTTTGGCAGCCGCCGCAGCCGTCACGCCGACCGGATCGCGCACCGGGTTGAACTCCACGATATCGGCGCCAAGGATGGGCACGCCCAGCCCGTGGATGAGCGCCAACAGCTCGCGGGTCGAGAGCCCACCGGCTTCGTGATGGGACACGCCAGGCACAAAGGCCGGATCCAGGACGTCCATGTCCAGCGAGAGGTAAATGGGCCCCGCGAAGTCGGGCCGGAAGCCGGGCCGCCAGTGCCGCATGTCGTGCACTTCCACGCCGAAGCGCGTGGCCTGCTCTCGCTGGTGCGCGTTCATGGTCCGGATCCCGACCTGCACCAGCCGGCGCGCCAGGCCGACCTCCATGATACGGGCAAAGGGACAGGCGTGCGAGTAGCGGTCGCCGTCCAACACGTCATAGAGATCAGGATGCGCGTCGAGGTGCAGGATGTCGAGGGGGCCATGGACGGCGGCATAGGCCTTGACGAGGGGATAAGTGAGAGCGTGGTCCCCTCCCAGCGAGAGCAGGGCTGCACCGCGGGCCAAGACCTGCCGGACCGACGCCTCGATGGCCTGGAAGGTGTCCACGCCCTCGAAATCGAGGTCCCCGAGGTCGTGGAAGCGGGTCTCACTGCCCAGGTCGATGCCGTTCTCGGCGCTCAGGTTGGAAGCGCCCGAGTAAAGGACCTGGCGGATACGCGCCGGGGCCAGGGCCGATCCCCTGAGGAACGACGAATGCTCGTCCGAGGGCAAACCCAGAACAGCGACGTCGCCGGGTTGCAGCCGGTCCCATGGCTCTGTCATCCGCTGCCTCACAGTTCCAGGGTCAAGCCCACTTCGTTGCCGTGCATCTTGCCGTTGCGGACAAAACCCAGCGCCAAATAAAAGCCCTCGGGACTACCGGCGCCCTGGCCGCAGCTGGTTTCCAGCGCCGCGGCCCCCGGCCGAGGCCGCACATAGTCTACCAGGAGCTCGATTGCCCGCCGGCCAAAGCCCTTGCCATGATGCGGCTCGGCGATCATAAGACGCCAGAGAAAGTAGTTCGCCTTCTCCGGGTCATCATACAGCATCAGGAAACCTACCGGCGTTTCATCCGCATAGATGGCGCGGTACCAGGCCTTGGGCTCAAAGTGGGCCTCGGCAATGGACACGGCGTTGAGCGCTACCATGAACTTTTTCGGCGGCGTGAGCGTATCGCTCAGCCGGCAAACCTCGTGAAACGTCTCGGAAGTAACTTCGCGCAGGGTGACCTTCGCATCCGGCCCCGGGCCGTCCGTCACCGCTTCGTTCTTGGGCGGAGGGCCGGCCAGCAGGTACTCGGCAAAGGCCCGCACCCGTTCGCGCTGCTCCGGACTCAATTCCTGGAGCAGCCTCTCCCACGACGTGTACCGATCTTCCATGAACCGTCTAACCTCCGCCAAGATTCATTGCGTGTACTGTCCGTCCGCTGCCCATCCGATGTCGGTCTGGCACGCTCCGGAGACCGGCTGCCAGCGCTTCACGCCCAGCAACGCTGCCGGGCGTGGGTTCGTCAGCCCTCGACCGGCCGGAAGTAGGCTACATCCAGGATCGTACCCTGTCGCTCGGCCGGCTCCTTGAAGACCGCCTCGACCTCCATGCCGATCTCGACCTCCTCGGGATCTACCTCGCCCAGGTAGTGCACCAGCCCACCATCTGTGCCATAGAGCTTGACGTGGGCCAGGATGGCCGGCGGGACGAGAGGCTTGTCGTCGAGGTCGCGGTGCAGTACCGTGTAGGTGAACACCGTGCCCTGGCTCGGCACTTCGAGCCATTCGTCCAGCTGCGAGAAGCAGCGCTCGCAGAACATGACTGCCGGCACATAGACCAGATCGCAGGCATCACAGCGCGTGCCCATGAACCGAGCGTTGTCCTTGATCTCACGAAAGAACCTCTCACCCGCTACGCCCGCGGTGTAGCGGCTACGTATCGGAATATCACCCTTCCAGGCCAGCGCCTCGTGCAGCTTGTCGACCTTTTCTACAATCGTCATGGTTGGCCTCCCCTAGATCGGCCTGAAGTAGCGGATATCGAGGATCGAGCCTTCTCGCTCCTCGGGCGGCCTCCACACAGCCTGCACTCGCATCCCAATGCTGACATCGTCGGGGCTCACCTCACCCAGCAGGTGCATAATGCCGACCGTAGGCTTGGTGCCGTCGATGTCGATCACGGCCGGGATTTGGGGCTCCTGCAAGACCTGCATGTCCCAGGTGACGTAGCACAGGGAAAACGTGTTTACCGTGCCGGTGTCGGGCAGGGGAACCCACCCGTCCATGGGCTTGAAGCACCATTCGCAAAAGCTGCGCGGTGGGATCACGATGCGACGGCATTTGTCGCAGCGGACGCCCACCAGGTGCCCGGCTTTGAGCTCGTGCAGGTAGCGGCCGATGGCGATGCCAGTGTCCCAGGCATAGCGGGCGTTCGGCTCCCACTCGGTGAACAGGGTGCGCCCCTCCTGGAAATCGGACTCTCTCAAGGGGACGCCCGGGAATTCCTTGATCTTGACTGTCATTTGCTCATCTCCTGCACTCAGATGCCCATGACGACAACGGTGCCAACCTGCATCAGGTCGCCCCAGGCCTGCGCCACACCCCGGCGCGGTTGGCCGGGAACCTGCCGGGCGCCCGCCTCGCCGCGGAGCTGCCAGAACAGCTCGGCGACCTTCATCAAGCCGGCCGCGGCAATGGGATTCCCGACGCCCAGCAGGCCGCCGCTGGGGCACACGGGCAGATCGCCATCGCGTTCGGTGACACCCAACGCCGTTGCCTCAGGTGCCTTGCCCGGCGGGAAGAGCATCAGCCCCTCCAGGTGGTGCAGCTCCTTGTAATCAAAGGGATCATAGGCCTCGGCGATGTTGATCTGTTTCCGCGGCTCGGTGATGCCTGCCATGTCATAGGCCATGCGGGCAGCGTTTTCCACGTACCGTGGGTAGCACAGATCGCGGTTGGTCCAGTAAGTTGTGTCCAGGTTCCAGCCCACACCCTCGATCCACACCGGCTTGTTGGTGATGCGCCGCGCCACGTGCTCAGCGGCAAGGACCAGGGCCACCGCCCCGTCGGTCACTGGGCTGACGTCCAACCTCTGCACCGGCCAGGCCAGTACCTCGGAGTTCAAGACGTCGTCCAGGGTGATGTTGGCATCGCCCAGGAGGCTGCAGGGATGGCCGGCAGCGTTGCGCTTGTTCTTGACAGAGACGAGGGCGATGTCCTCCTTGCGCAGCCCATAGGTATGCATGTAACGGTTCATCTCCATGGCAAAGATCCACAGGAGATTCGGGCCGAGGGGCCGCTCAATGGTATGGTCGAAAATCGTCAGAAACGCGCCCTGCGGATGGGGCTGGCAGGACGACATCTTTTCCTCGCAGACCACCAGGCAGACGTCGAACAGACCTGAGGCCACGTGGTACCAACCGTGGATCGGGGCGTACACGCCGGTGCCACCGCCGACGTAGCAGCGGGTGTATGGTTTACGCCAGGCTCCGGATCCGTCCGAAAGGTACTCGCCTTTCATATGCACGCCGTCAAAGGCATCGGGCGCCGTGCCGTGAACGACACAATCGACCTGGTCCAGGGTCAGCTCGCAGGACTGGAGGGCCATTCTGGAGGCCTCGAAGGACAGCTCCTTACCCGTCTCCTGAGCCCGGCGGACAAACTTGGTCATGCCGGCACCCACTACGGCAACTTTACGCATTCCCATGGTTCGCCTCCTCAGTTGCTCAGGATGACAGCGGCGCCGCTTGTAGTCGGCACGCCACGCCAGCCGAACGCCAGCCCGGTTTCGACCTCGGTGAGCTGCCGCGGCCCCGCTTCGCCACGCAGCTGCATCACCACCTCGACGACGGCGCGTAGGCCCGAGGCGTCAAGGAGATGGCCGCACCCGAGGCTGCCACCCGAGACGTTGACCGGCAGGATACCACCGACGTCGGTGGCCCCATCGGTTGTCAGCTGGGCGGCCTGGCCCATGGGGCAAAAGCCGAGGGCCTCTAGATGCTGCAGCTCCTTGTAGGAATAGGTGTCGTCGACCTCGGCAAAGTCGATCTCTTCCATGGGGCTGCGGATACCCGCCATACGGTAGGCCATGCGGCCCGCCTCCTCGGCGTAGATAGCCCGGCCCCATGCTCGCGTCTCCAGGCTGTAGGCGTCGTTGCACCAGCCGATACCTCGGATCCAGATGGGGAGCTCGCTGAGGCTGTCGGCCCTGTCCTCGGCAGCCAGCACCAGGACGATCGCACCGTCGACGTGGGAGCTGATGTCGCCGGCCGCCAGGGGATAGGAAACCATCTCGGAATGCAGGAGGTCTTGAGCATCTACTAGAGCGCCGTACGCTGCGGCTGGGTTATAGAGAGCGTTACGCTTGTTCTTGGCCACCACTCGGGCGCATTCCTCACGGCTTGTGCCGCTGGCCCACAGGTAGCGGTTCATCTCCATACCGGCAATGAAGGTTGGGTTCGCACCCAGCGGGCGATTGAGGACAGGGTCCATGGCGTAAGCTGTGATATATGGCAGCGTCAAGATGTTCGATGCTTTGCTATGGGCTTCGACGGCTGCAATGTCGACGATGCCGCTGGCGACCTGCATGTAGGCTGTCGCCAGGCCGTGGATACCGTCGCCGGGCACAGTCACGTTCGGCTTGAGGATGCCGCCCAGCTGATCGGGCACGTATTCGTCAAAGATGCTCGTGCCCTCGTAAAAGTCCTCTGCGACGGTGACCAGGCTCTGGATGTCCCTGCGGGGATCTATGCCGGCATCGTGGTACGCTTTGACAGCTGCCTCGAACATCAGCTCCTTGTACGAGACCTCAGGTGTGAGGGGGCGAAAACTGGTGTACCCGATGCCCACAATGGCGACTTTTCGTGACATAACTTGCCTCCTTGTGAATGGCCAGGCAACACTGGCAAGGGACAATAGGTCACAATAGTTGACTGCACGCTCACTAGCCCCGACGATAGGCATCACCTCCTCAGCGCCACAGCTTCCCCTCCGGTCAACCCGGAGGGCAGGCCGGCTGGCGAGCGACTCTATTCTACACCAAAAGCCTGCAATTGTAAACCTGTGAGAAATGGAACAGGCGGAACGATGCGTTCCGCCTGTTCCATTGGCTCCCTGCCCTGCCCTCGCTACTTCCTGAATCGCGATTCCAGGATATCTTCCAGCGTTGGCCGGCCGATCACCTGCAATTCGTACCTGACGCGCTGAGCTGGGCACTTGATGTCAACAAGGCGTCGCAGATCGATGGGTGTGGCGATGAGGACCAGGTCGCAGGGCGTGGAGTTGATCGTCTCTTCCAGATCGCGGATCTGGCGGTCGCCATAGCCCATGGCCGGCAAAACCGCCCCTGTCGTCGGATACTTCTCGAATGTCTGGGCAATCGAGCCCACAGCATAGGGCCGCGGGTCGACGATTTCGGCAGCCCCAAGGCGCCTGGCAGCCACCACGCCGGCACCATAAGCCATTTCGCCATGGGTCAGCGTGGGGCCGTCCTCTACGACCAGGACGCGCTTGCCATGGATCGCCTCCGGATCCTCGACAAAGATCGGCGACGCAGCTTCGACGATAGTCGCGTCGGGATTCACTTTACGGACGTTCTCGCGCACGGCGCTGACGTTGGCCAGGTCTGCTGTGTCCACCTTGTTGATCACCACGACGTCGGCGGCGCGGAGGTTGCTCTCGCCCGGGTAGTAGGTGAGCTCGTGGCCGGCTCGGTGGGGATCAGCGACGACGATGTGCAGGTCGGGCTTGTAGAAGGGCATATCATTGTTCCCACCATCCCAGACGACTATGTCGGCCTCTGCTTCTGCCTCGCGGAGGATGGCCTCGTAGTCGACACCGGCATAGACCACCACGCCCCGGTCGAGGTGGGGCTCGTACTCTTCCCGCTCTTCGATGGTGCAGTTGTGGCGGTCGAGATCATCGTAGGTGGCGAATCGCTGCACCTTCTGGGCGACGATGTCGCCGTAGGGCATGGGGTGGCGCACGACGACCACCTTGTGCCCCATTTTCTGCAGCACGTCGCTGACGTGGCGAGTCGTCTGGCTCTTGCCTGAGCCCGTGCGCACGGCGCAGACGGCAACCACCGGCTTTGTGCTCTTGAGCATCGTGTGACGTGTGCCCATCAGCCGAAAGTCGGCACCGGCCGCCAACACCATGGACGCCTTGTGCATGACGTACTCGTGGGAGATGTCCGAGTAGGCAAAGACGACCTGATCGATGTCGAGCTGGGCGATCAGGTCCAGCAGCTCCTCTTCTGGGTAGATGCGGATGCCTTCCGGGTAGAGCGGCCCGGCAAGCTCAGGGGGATAGAGCCGCCCCTCGATGTTGGGGATCTGGGTTGCGGTAAAGGCCATGACCCTGTACTCGTCCCTCTCCCGAAAGAAGGTGTTGAAATTGTGAAAATCGCGCCCCGCCGCGCCCATAACCAATACACGGATGCCTGACATGCTGACAACCTCCCTTGCCAAGATTTTGGTTTTCGGCTGTATGATTCGGGCGTGTCGGGGTGAGACGCCCTCTTTTGAGTGGCAGGCGACCAGCGATAGCGCCGGCCGCCTGGATTAGGCGAGCTTGGCCAGTACAATCCCTATGCCGTACAGGACGAGCAGGGGTCCCATGACGAGGGCCATGTTGAGCGGGTCAACCGTGGGCGTGATGACTGCCGACAGTATGGCGATGACAATGACCGCATACTTAAAGTTCTTGATTAGGGTCTGCGCATCCAGGATGCCCAACTTGGCCAGGAAATAGACGAACAGCGGCAGCTCGAACGACAACCCGATCCAGAAGAGAAGCGACGTCACAAATGACAGGTACTCGCCGATGGCCCAGTTCTGCTCGATGATATTGGACATGAAGCCTTGGAGAAACGGAATGGCGGCGGGCAACATAACAAAGTACGCAAAAGCCACACCTGTCACGAAGCACAGGGTTGCTCCGGGCACCAGCAACCACAGGTACCGCCGCTCGTGTTTGGTCAGGCCAGGCGTAATAAACCTACCGATCTGGTAGACGATGACCGGCATGGCGAGGATGATGCCGCACAGCAGGGCCACTTTCATATAGTTGCCCAGCGTCTCGGTCGGTTTCAAAGCCTGGGGCACCGCGCCGCCCATGGGCTCGATCAAGATGAGCAGAACTTGCTGGGTAAAAAAGAAGCTGATCGACGTCGTAACGAGGAGCGCGATGGCAGCCCGGAAAAGCCGGTTGCGCAGCTCTTTCAGGTGCTCCATGAGGGGCATGACGGCTGCTTCACCCTCGGGTGGCGTCGGCGAGCTCATCTCGGCGCTAGTCATCGCTCCGCTCCCCCTGGTCGCTTGCGACGCTCTCGGTTTCCGTTGTTTGCTCACTTGGTTGCTCTGTCGTTTCCACTTCTAGCTGCTGCTCTCCGGTCTCTGGCTTGGGTGGCTGCAAAACCTCGCGCGCGGAATCCACCGCGGCTTGCATCGGGTTTGCGATAACCTGCTTTGCCTGGGACATGCTCTTGCCCATCTGATCCAGCTCACCGGTCAGGCCCTTCAGCTCGCTGACCGTGTCGTCCAAGTCGGCCGCCTTCACAACCGAGCTGACCATGTCCTTTGGAATGGAGCGCACGGATTCGACCGACTCGCGGATCTCGCGCGTCGTCTGTTGCAGGGACATCAGCTCCGGTCCCAGGTCTTTGGTCAGGTTCTCGTACATGCGGCGGACGTCGCGCAACGTCTTGGCCAGCTTTCGCCCCATCTCCGGCAGGCGTTCGGGACCCACGACCAGGAGCGCCAGCAGGAGGATGACGATCAGTTCTGTAATGCCAATGTTGCTAAAAATGTTCATTGTTTACCAGAGATGTCCTCTTTGGCCACCAGCGATCCCAGCACACCGTTCACGAACCGCCCCGAGCTGTCGCTACCAAACTCCTTGGCAAGTTCCACCGCCTCGTTGATGGCCACCTTGGTCGGTGTGTCATCGCAAAAGAGGATTTCGTAAATGGCGATCCGCAGAATGTTGCGGTCGACGATGGCAATTTGGTCCACAGGCCACTCGGGAGCATACTGGCGGATGAGCCTGTCCAGCTCCTCGCGATAGGCTTCGACCCCCTGCACCAGCTCGCGTGCAAACCCTTCGCCCGGGTCGGGCAGCGGGTTCTCCTCCAGCCGGCGCTCCAGGACCAGGGTCGGCTGGTGACCTGTGCAATCGATTTCGAACAGCGCCTGCAGTGCTAGAACACGGGCGCGATGGCGGATCTTCATCTGGGCCTTTCTTTGTGCTCGACGACGCGCCGTACCAACTCTGTGGCCACATCCTCAATGTGGACGTTCACTTCTCGCACACTCATCCCCACGATGTCCTGGATAGCGCGCGTGATCTCCAGCTGGAGCTCACGCCCCATCTGTAACAGGTCAATGCCCCGCCGCGCCACCAGGTAGACGTCGACGCTGACTTTGCTGTCCGCCACACATACCTGTACCCCGCGATCGGCCGTCTGAAGGCCGAAAAAACGCTTGACCCCGGGCACGTTATCACTCAGCCGGTCAACTCCCGGCGTGGCGCCCGTCGTCTTCTGGACGATGGTTACCAGGACGTTGGGCGCGATTGTAACCTTGCCAAGACTTTCCTCCACGACTCCTCCCTCACGAGATCAGCAGGCCGCCATCCACGGCCAGGACCTGGCCGGTGACAAAGCTCGCCTCGTCCGATGCCAGGAACGCGACGGCAGCGGCGATATCTTCGGCCGTGCCTGCCCGCCCCAGCGGCGCGCGATCGATGGCCAACTGCACCAGGTCGCCCGGGAGTGAGGCCGTCAGATCGGTGGGCACATAACCGGGCGCCACGGCGTTGCATGTGATGCCCCGGGAGCCCAACTCTTTGGCCACAGTCTTGGTCAAGCCCACCAGCCCGGCCTTGGCCGCCGCATAGTTCGCCTGGCCCGGATTGCCATCCAGGCCCGCCACCGAGGTGATGTTGACGATGCGGCCGTAGCGCTGCTTCATCATGGGGCGGCTGGCGGCCTTGACACAATTGAAGGAACCTTTCAGGTTGGTGTCGATGACCAGGTCCCAGTCCTCTTCCGTCATGCGCATAATGAGCGTATCCCGCGTTGTCCCGGCATTGTTCACCAGAACGTCAACGCGGCCAAAAGCCTCCCGCGCGCCGTCGATGAGGGCCTGGGACTGTGCTACGTTGCTCACGTCGCACTGAACAGCTATGGCCTGGCCGCCCGCCGCTTGGATCTGGCCGACGACCTCGTCGGCCGCGGCCTGGTTGCTCAGGTAGTTAACCACCACGGCGGCTCCCTCCTGGGCCAGCCGCAGCGCAATGGCCCGGCCGATGCCCCGCGCTCCTCCTGTCACGATGGCTACCTTGCCCTCAAAGCGCATGGCTTCCCTCCTCGCCTCTATGCCAGGCCAGCATTCTCTACGGCCGCCAGGCTGCCGATGCTGCGCGCTCCGACCGTCCCGTTAATACGGCGCACCAGACCGGCAAGCACCTCTTTCGGGCCGATCTCGACGAAATTCCTCACGCCCTGCTCAGCCATCCACTCCACCGAGGCCGTCCAGCGAACCGGCCAGGTGAACTGCCCGGCCAGCTCATCTCGGATCTCGTCCACCGTCAGTAGTGGGCGAGCACTGATGTTGGCCACGACGGGTATCACCGGCAGGCAAAAGTCCGTGGCATCGACCGCCGCCCGGTATTCGCGAACCACGCTCGCCATGAGGGGCGAGTGGGCGGCGATGCTGACCGCCAGGGGCACGATTCTCTTTCCGCCGCGCTCGCGCAGTAGCTCCATGGCCCTTTCCAGCGCCTGCGCATCGCCGGAAATCACCACCTGTCCCGGTGAGTTATAGTTCGCGATCTGTACCGGTTTGGACGTCTCGGCTGCGGCCTCCTTGCAGGCCTGTTCGACCTCGCCGTCTTCCATCTTGAGCACCGCTGCCATTCCGCCGGGGCTGCGCTCGCCAGCCAGCCTCATGAGCCGCCCCCGCTCGCGGACCAGGCGCAAGCCCTGTTCAAAACCCAGGGCGCCGCCCGCGACGAGCGCCGTGAGCTCGCCGAGGCTATGACCGGCCACCATCGCTGCTGCCGGCAGATTGCCGGCAGTCTTCAAAGCCTCCAGGATTGCCAGGCTCGTGACAAAGATAGCCGGCTGCGTGTTAACCGTGGCATCCAGCAGCTCCCGTGGGCCCGCGAAGCACAGTTGGGAGAGGGCAAAGCCCAGAACATCGTCCGCCTGTTCGTACAGGCGGCGCGCTTCAGGATAGCGTTCCGCCACATCCCGGCCCATGCCCAATTCCTGGGAACCCTGTCCAGGAAAGAGCAGCGCAGTGTCGGCCATGAGTGCTCTCCTATGCTCCCTGATCCCGCGTCACTTGCCCAGCTGTCGGGCAATGACCATCCTCTGAATCTGGTTGGTGCCCTCGTAGATCTGGAGTAGCTTGGCATCTCGCATCAGCTTCTCGACTGGCTGATCTTTCATGTAGCCGACCCCGCCAAAGATCTGAAGTGCATCGGTCGTCACTTGCATGGCCGTGTCGGAGGCGAAACACTTGGCCATGGCCGACTTGGCCGTGGCCTTGAATCCCTGGTCGGCGTTCCAGGCCGCCTGCCAGGTCAGGAGGCGTGCCGCCTCAACCTTCATGGCCATGTCGGCCAGCATGAAAGCCACCGCCTGGTTGTTGATGATCGGCGCCCCAAACTGCTGGCGCTGCTTGGCATAGTTCGTAGCGTGCTCCAGCGCGGCCCGCGCCACACCAACGCTGAGTGCGGCAACCCCCGAACGCCCGAAGTCGAGGGTCTCCAGGGCGATGCCAAAGCCCCGCCCCCGCTTGCCCAGGATGTTGGCCTGCGGTACCCGGACGTTCTCGAACGCCAGTTCGGCCGTGTTGGACGCTCGCTGCCCCATTTTGTCTTCAACCTTGACCACGCGGATGCCGGGCGTGTCAGCCGGCACAACGATGGCCGAGACCCCACGCGGACCCCGGTCCGGCTCGGTCAGGGCAAAGACGATCAGCACACTGGCGAGCGAACCGCTGGTGACGAAACACTTCTGGCCGTTGATGAACACGTCGTCGCCGTCCGGCAGGGCCGTCGCCTTGATCGAACCGGCGTCGGAGCCTGCCTCCCGCTCGGTGAGGCAGAACGCGGCCAACTTGGCACCTTCGGCCACGGGCCGCAAGAACTTTTCCTTCTGCTCTTCGCTGCCAAAGAGCATGATGGGGGTCAGAGCCAGGCCGTTGACCATGAGGGTGATACTGATCCCGGCACAGGCTGCGCCGAGCTCCTCGGCGATCATGGCACTCTGCAGGGCGCCATAACTCATGCCGCCATATTCCCTGGGAATCGTCACGTTAAGGAGACCTGCCGCCTTGGCCTTTTGCACGATCCCAGGCGGCACCTCTGCCTTGCGATCGTATTCGGCAGCAATCGGCAGGATCTCTTCCTGGGCGAACTTGGACGCTCGCGCCCGGATGGCCTGTAGCTCCTCGCTCAACGAGAAATCGATCACGACCCCCTCCACTCTGCTTCAGCGCACATTACCGGCCGGGTAGCACAACAAGGCCGTGTGCCTGGTTACCATTCGCGCGGAATGTCGCCATGACACGGCCTTTGCTCATCTGCACCATGTGCGCCGGGTACGCCCCCGTGCTCGGCGCCTAGTCACGCTTGATTTCGAAGACTTTGATGCCCTTATAGTTGCCACATGCAGGGCAAACCTGATGGGGCAATCGAAGTTCATGGCAATTCGGGCAGGGCACCAGGTTGCGGGCCTGGAGTGCGTCGTGGCTGCGACGCCGGCCTTTGCGCCCTTTGCCCAGTTTATGCTTTGGCAGTGCTCCCACTGGTCAATCGCTCCTTTCGTCGGATTCCGTATTGTCGAGTATCAGCGCCTGCAATGCTGCCCACCGCGGGTCGATGGGTGCCTGCTCGCACTGGCATTCTCCCAAGTTGCGGTTGCCACCGCAGTCCGGGCAAAGCCCGGCACAGTCAGGCCGGCACAGCGCCTCGGTGGGCGCTACCAGCCACAAACCCTGGCGGATAACCTCCGACAGGTCCAGAATGTGGTGCTCGTCGATGACGAGCGCCTCATCATACTCCTCGTCCGGTATCGGATCCACCGGCGCGTCGGCAATGTTGACGCTCGGATGGAATTCCTCTTCCAGGGTCAAAGTCACCTGCACATCACAGGGCTCCAGGCATCTTCGGCACTGGCTGCGAAGCACTGTCCGTAGCTTGCCCGTAACCAGCACCCCCTGGCTTGTGCGCAGCAGGCTGACCTTGCCCTTTAAAGGGCTCATCGGTTCCAGGTCCGGGTCCAGATTGCTGATGTCTTGGTCCAGGTCGTAGCGACGCTGGGCACCGGTCGGCCCCCTCAGCAATTGGGCAACGTTATACTGCATTTCCTATATCCTAGCCGATCTGTTCGGGCAGGGTCGCCCCATTATAGGCGAGACCCTGTGCGATGTCAAGATAAAGACGCAACCGGGCGAGCGCTGCGTCCCGGACTTTGCTCGAGAGCCGTGGACCGGCCGCCGCTGTTCTGCGGTCCCCCGAGCATGCCGCTCCTGCTCATCGCAACGTAATGCGCGGCTCCTGGCCAGAACCGCAGGCCGGTTGTCGACTATTGTGCCTCTTGCAGCTCCTCCTCGCCCGCTGGCGCAAGGGCGTCCAGTCCGTTGCGGACGGTGGTCCGGAGACCGGCGATTTGCTCCTCCAGGACCCCAATCTGGCTATCGAGGGAGACCAGTACCTGTCCGGCGTACTCGTCGGCTTCGCCCTTCAGCACCTCGGCCTCGCGCTGGGCACGCTCGATGATCGTCCGGGCACGCTGGTCGGCCATGCGGATGATCTCGTGCTGCTCCACTAGCTTGGCCGCGTCCTCCTGGGCAAGCTGCAAAAGCCGCTCGGCCTCCTCTTCAGCCTGGGCAACGATCCGCTCTCGTTCCCGCTGGATCTTTTCGCCCTCCTTGACCTCACGGGGAATCGCCGTGCGCATCTGGTCGATGATGTCCAGGAACTCGTCCTCGTTCACGACCAGGTAGGCGCTGAGAGGCATGCGCCAGCTTTCATTCAGCAACCGCTCCAACCGATCGATCAGATGATTAATGTCGCTCAAAGCCAGTCCCCTCCTCTGCAAAGGTCGTCCGAAGCAGGTGGTGACAGCTCGTTGGCCACGGCTCCCACCCCCTTTCACATCCGGGACCCATCCGCGCGCGACCTCACGTTCAGTCGCGCAGCGAAACGAGCCGCACGTCGGTCTCCTCGCCGCAAGTTGCACCATCGAACTTGGCCTCGAGGGCGACGCGCACGTGCTCAGGCACCATGCCTTCGACGCAGCCGCCCAGCATGGCAATCTCTTTCAGAGTGCTCGCGCTCAAGAAGGCGTACTCCTGGCTGGTCATCAGGCAGACAAACTCGATCTCGGGCGCCAGCTTCTTGTTGGTCAAGGCCATCTGGAACTCGAGCTCAAAATCCGAGATGACCCTTAGGCCTCGGACGATGGCGTGCGCCCCAACCTCGCGGGCAAAGTCCACGGTCAGCTGCTTGTACGTGACGACAGAGATGTTGGGAATGTGGCCGAGGGCCTCATCCAACATCGCCCTCCGCTCCTCGGTAGTGAACAACAAGCTCTTCATGGGCCTGGCGTAAATGGCGATGGTCAGGTGGTCGAACAACGCGGCTGCCCGCCGGGCAATGTCCAGATGGCCGTTGTGGACCGGATCAAAGGTGCCAGGGTAAATCGCTCGTGGCATGGACTCCTCCGCGTTCTCAGCCGAGCTCACCTTTTTCTTGCCAGAAGCGCGCGACCTGTTCGGCCAGCGGGCGGTGCTCGGGCTGTTCTAGTGCCGGGTCTTGATCGAAGAGAGCAAGAGCTTCGGCCCGCGCCTCTTCCAGGACCTGGACGTTGCTTAGGTTAGCGAGGCGCAGCGCAGGCAGGCCGCTCTGGCGCACGCCGAAAAAGTCACCAGGACCACGGAGCTCCAGGTCCTTTTCCGCAAGGACGAACCCATCCTGGGTGGCTTCGATGGCCTTGAGCCGCTCCCAGGTCTGCTTGGTATCGGGATCATCGGGCGAGGCCCGATCGGACAGCAACAGGCAGTAGGACTGGTGCTCACCCCTGCCCACCCTGCCGCGGAATTGGTGCAGCTGGGCCAGGCCAAAGCGATCGGCCCCTTCGATGAGCATGACGGTCGCGTTGGGGACGTCGATCCCGACCTCGATGACCGAGGTCGAAACCAGAACGTCGATCTCGCCGGCGCGAAAGCGTTTCATGACCTCGTCCTTCTCCCGGCTCTTCATCCGGCCGTGAAGCAAACCCAGGTGCAGCTGAGGAAAGACCTCCTGTTGCAGACGTTCGTACTCCTCGACCGCCGCTCGGGCCTCGATCTTGTCCGACTCCTGGATGAGCGGATAGAGGACAAATGACTGGCAGCCCTTCTGAACCTGGGTCAGGACAAAGGTATAAGCCCGCTCGCGCTCCCTGGGGAGCAGCCAGCGCGTCACGATGGGCTGCCGTCCAGGCGGCAGCTGGTCGATGACCGAGATCTCCAGATCACCGTACAGTGTCAGGGCCAGGCTGCGGGGGATGGGCGTGGCACTCATGACCAGCATGTGGGGCGAGTCTCCCTTGCTGCGCAGCGTACCGCGCTGCAACACCCCGAAGCGGTGCTGCTCGTCAACGATAACCAGGGCCAGATCGTGAAAGGTGAGATGGCGCTGGATGAGCGCCTGGGTGCCCACGACGATATCGATCTGACCCGAGGCGAGAGACCCGTAGACCCGGCTGCGCTCGGGGCGCGAGACGCTGCCGGTCAGCAGCTCGACAGACACGGGTCTGCCAAGGCCACTCTCTCCCATGGCGGCCAGAAGGTCCAACACGGTGCGATGGTGCTGCTCGGCGAGTATCTCGGTCGGCGCCATGAGGGCCACCTGCTTGCCCTGCGCCACGGCCATCAGGGCTGCGGCGGTGGCCACCACCGTCTTGCCCGAGCCAACATCGCCCTGCAACAGCCGGCTCATCGGCTCTGGCCGGGCCATATCGGCCAAGACCTGTTCCAGGCTTCGCTGCTGAGCGTCAGTCAGCTGAAATGGCAGCGAGGCAAGGAACGAGGACAACAGGACGTCATTTGTAGGCAGTGGCTCGGCGGCCTGCCTCTGCCACTGCTGGCGCCGGTGCAACATGCCCAGCTGGATGAAAAAGAACTCGTCGAACGATAGGCGCCGCCGGGCCTCCACGGCCGCATCGTGGCTGTCGGGGAAGTGGATCTGGCGCAGCGCCTTGCCGAGATCCATCAGGCCAGCGCGGGCCCGCAGACTCTCGGGAAGGTGATCTTGCAGGCGCGCTGCCCAGTGATCGACAACCCGCTTGATCAGCTTGCGCAGCCAGCGGGAAGTAATACCGCGCGTTAGAGGATAGACAGGGACGAGGCGGCCGGTATGGATCAGCTCTTTCTCCAGGGGCTCCCAGGCAGGGGACTGGAGGCGCAGCCGCCCCAGGTGCTCGTCGACCTTGCCCGAAAGGACGATTCGTCGTCCGGCCCGCAGTTGTTTTACCAGGTAGGGCTGGTTAAACCACACTGCTTCGATGGTGCCGGAGGCATCGGCGATCACGCTGGTGATCAGAGCACTGCCGCTGCGCGTGCTGCGCGTGCGCGTCTCCCAGATCGTGCCCACGACGGTGACTTCTTCTCCGAACTGGAGCTGGCTGATCGACTTGAGCGCCGTATAATCGTCGTAACGGTGGGGGTAGTGATGCAGGAGATCCCCTACGGTCGAGATCCCCAGTTTCTCCAGCCTGGTAGCATAGGCGGTGCTCACTCCTGGCAAGGTGGTAACGGGCGCATCGAGGCCCGTGGCAGGTCGTTCGGGAGGTGCAATGGCCGGCGCTACCCGAGCGGGGCCCAGCGGCTGCGCCGCTGCCGGCGGTTCCGGTTCCGCTACCTTATTCTGCATGCTGCCTGGCTTAACAGGCGGCGGCCAGCGCTGCTCGTCCTCGTGCTCCGGCCCCGCTTGGAGGCGGTACAGAATGTCCTGAACCGTCTGCGCCCGGCGCTCGACGTCAGCCTCGCCGTAAGCGGCCAACAAGTCGGCAATCTCGCCCGCTGCCTGCTGCTGCTCGGCATTTTGGGCATCGGCGTGCGCTTCGCTCTGCCAGATCCTGGCAAACTTGGCGAATCCTCCGATGACAGCCCGATCCCGATAACCCTGGCTCTCCTCCAACTTCAGTATCTTTTCCAGCTTTTGAAAAGCTGTGAGCATCACCCCTCCAAGGGACTCGATAAATCGTCGGCAACTAGGGCACAGGCCCCCACCGCTCCCAATCCCAGGTGCGATGTCAACGCCGAGCCGGCCGGCAGAATTCTCAGCTCTCTCTCGCCATACAGGTCTCTTAATTCGGCCACGAGGGCGACCGCCAGCTCCTCCGCTCCCGCATGCAGGACGGCCAGCTCGGCCAGCGCTCCCCAGGATCGCACCCTGCCGATGAGCGCTTTGAGGGCCCTGGCTCGGGAGCGGACCTTGGCCCAGACCGTCAGCCGGCCGCTGTCCAGGCTGACGAGAGGCTTGATCTGGAGGGCCGTACCCAAAAGGGCCGAGACCTGGTTGATGCGGCCTCCTCTATGCAGGTTCTCCAGCGTGTCAATCATGGCCACCGTCTTCAGCCGCGGCTGCAGGGCTTGCACCCCCTGGACGACGTCTACCTGGCTAGCACCGTTGCCTGCCATTCTCGCTGCCTCGACGGCGGCCCAACCAAGGCCCATGGAGACCTGACCGGAATCGACGACAGCTACTCGCTCTGGCCTCGCCAGGCTCTGAGCTGCGGCCCAAGCGCTGTTGAGTGTCCCGCTCAGGCTTCCCGCCACGTGGAGCGAGACAACTGCCCGCACCCCCTCGCCTTCGAGCAGTGCCTGGTAAACGTCGACAAAGGCAGTGACCGGCGGCTGCGAAGTCTGTGGCAGCTCGCGGCTCGACGCCAACCTGCGAAAGAACTCGGGCGGTCGAATGTCCACTCCATCCCGGTAGCTTTGGTTTCCCCAGAGCAACTGGCAGGGAACGACCGCTATCCGAAACGCCGACGCCAGGTCGGCGGGCAGGTCAGACGTGCTATCCGTGACAATGCGCACCCCGGCCATCACGCGCCCTCGTACACGACAACGCCCAGAGCCTCCGGTCCCAGGTGGCAGGCCAACACCGGATCATATTCTATCGACTCGAACTTTTTTCCCGGCAGAGCCATCCCCAACTGCGTCCTCAACTCAGGGACTAGTGTGTTGATCTCGTTGTCCACCGGGCTGTTCAAGATCACGACCTGCTGCACGCGCGCAAACTCGGCCACGAAATCCACCAGCTTCTCGACCGCCTGCAGCCGGGTGCGCACTTTTTCCATGGATACGATCTCGCCATCCTCAATGAGGAGCAGCGGTTTGATCTGGAGCATTGTGCCAAGGAGTGCCTGGGCAGGACCGATACGCCCCCCGTGCTCCAGATAATCCAGGCGCTCGACGAAAAAGACAAGATAGACGTGGGGCAACAGGCCCCGTACCAGGCGCACAATCTCGTCGAGCGAGCGTCCTGCTGCCGCGGCCTCGGCGGCGGCCTTGACCATGAGGCTCAGGCCCCACGAAGCCGATAACGAATCAAGGACGACGATGCGGCACCGTCCAAGAAAGGCACGGGCGGCGGTCCGCGCCTGGTGGTAGGCGTCACTCAGTTTGCCCGAGCTGACGAGCACCAGGATCTCTTCCGTCTCGCGGTTCAGCCGGGCATACGTCTGTTGGAACTCGCTGCTGGAGATCGTTGCCCGCGCCCCACGGGCTGGTGCGTCGGTCATGCGCCGGAACAGGGGCTCCCAGCTATCGCCCTGGTTCAGGCTGTACCTTTCGTCGCCCAACCGGATTTCGACGGGGAGCACCTCGATCTTGAGCCTCTCGACGATCTCCGGC
Organism: Anaerolineae bacterium; assembly: GCA_041300865.1. Classification (GTDB taxonomy): domain Bacteria; phylum Chloroflexota; class Anaerolineae; order JAAYZQ01; family JAAYZQ01; genus JAAYZQ01. The sequence goes on along the minus strand of JBFYTF010000172.1, from coordinate 54,860 downwards.
TCCAGGTCCGCCGTCACATCGGTCACAATTCGTGCGTTTGCCATGGAGCACCTATTCTGCCGAAAGGATATAGTGGTAGTGCGGTTGGCCACCGTCCACGAGCTCGATCTCCTGTTCCGGGTAGTGCTCGCGAATCTGCCCGGCCAACTCCTCGGCCTCACCCTCCGTCACCGATTCTCCGTAGTACACTGTGATGATCTCGTAACCGGCCGCCTCGACCTCGGCCAGGGCGTCGAGAACCACGGGAGCCGGAGAGTTGCCTTTCACCGATAGCTTGCCGTTCACGAGGCCAATGATCTCACCCTCCTGAACGCTCATGCCGTTTACCTGCACTGAGCGGACGGCTGTGGTCACCTCTACCGTCTGGATGCACTTGGCAGCCTCGCTCATGACCCGGGTGTTGGTCTCCAGGTCGGACTGGTAGTTCAGAGCAAGCAGGGCAGAGATGCCCTGCGGAATCGTGATGGTCGGCACAACAGAGACGGCCTTTTCGGACAGCGCCTTGGTCTGCTCGGCGGTCATGACAATGTTCTTATTGTTGGGCAAAATGATGATCTCGTCGCTGCCGACACTCTCCACAGCCTTCAACAGCTCCTCGGTGCTGGGGTTCATCGTCTGCCCGCCGGAAACAACGGCACTAGCCCCCAAGCTCTTAAAGACGGTGTGCAGCCCGACGCCCGGAGCGACGACCACGGTGCCGATGCCCAGGGGCGGCTCGGGAGCTGCGGCGGGCTTGGCCTTGCCCAGGACAAACTCCTGGTACTGCTCCTGCATATTCTCGACAATAACCCGGCTCAGCGAGCCAAGGCTCGCGCCATAGTTGATGGGCGTGCCAGGTTCTGGGGAGTGAACGTGGACCTTGACAGCCCGAGAATCACCCACCACCAGGGCAGAGTCGCCCATGGCGGCGATGGTCTCGCGGATCTCCTCGACGTCGAGGTTGTGCCCATGGACGATGAACTGTATGTCGTAACCGTAATCGCCCTCACTCCCCAGGTGGAGGGCCTGGAGGCCCATGGCGGCGGCCAGCTCCGTGTCGATGTTGAGACGTTCTCCCCGAGTGAAGCGCAGCAATCCTTCCAAAATGATGTACAGGCCCTGGCCCCCGGCGTCGATGACCCCGGCTTCGGCCAAGACGGGCAGCAGGGATGGGGTTCGGGCCACCGACTCCCTGGCCGCCTGCACCACCCGCTCCAGCACATAGGTGAGGTCGTCGCTGCCAGCGGCGGCAGGTACCGCCGCTTCAGCCGCCTCCCGGGCCACGGTCAAGATGGTGCCCTCCACAGGCTTGATCACGCCTTTGTAGGCCGTGGCTGCTGCCTCTCGCAGAGCTGCAGCAAGTTGGACGGTGCCGAAGGCCTCCAGTTTCTCGAGGCTGCGCGCAAAACCGCGAAAGATCTGTGACAGAATGACCCCAGAGTTGCCCCGCGCCCCCATTAGCGCGCCATGAGCCACCTTCTGGGCAATGATCCCCACGTTTACCTCGGGAGAGTCGTTAATCTCTCGATACGCCGACTGCATGGTGAGCAACATGTTGGTGCCCGTGTCACCGTCGGGGACGGGATAGACATTGAGAGCGTTGATGGCAGACTGGTGGCGTTCCAGCCAGGCGAGACCTGCGCCGATCAGGCGTTTCAGGTCCTGCCCATCGCAGGACAGCCTGGTACCTCCCGGCCGGCGTCCTGCTGGAGCGACTTCTCGCTCAACGCTGTCATCATGATGTTCTGTCAATGCTGCTGCCTCCTGGCTCCAACCTCTCGATCCCACTCTCTCCCGGTCACGGCTCGGACTGCGCCCTGCGAGAGCCTAATCAGCGCTCACACGAAGGTCTTGAACGTGCACATTCACTGCGGTCACCGGCACTCCCAAAGCGCGCTCCACGGTGTACTTGACCGCGCTCTGCATGTTGCGCGCGACGACGACGATCCGCGTGCCATACTCGATCACGACGTACAGGTCAATGATAATCTCGCCGTCGAGGATCTGGACGTTCACTCCGCGCCTATGGCTGGCGGGAGCAAGGATCTGGACGATACCGCTGGCCAGGTCCTTGACGGCCATGCCGACCACCCCATAACACTCGAGGACGGCCTGGCTTGCCAGGCTGGCAATCGCCGTTGGCGTTACCTCAATCGTACCCAGGCTGCTCTGTTCCATGAATCGTCCCCTGTCCTCCTACGCTTGCACGTGCACTTCGCAGTTCGACGCCACGGCCTTTTCTGGCCCACACGTGATAAAAACAACCAAAGATGCACCCCCTTTGCGCACTACACCCTGTCTGGTTTGCACTGTCGCCCAGCCTGTGGTAAACTAGCTCTCGCCAACCGGACCACGTCGGGCCAGCGCTTTCCAGGCTGGCTCTATCTATGTAGGAGAGGTGCAATTATGGCGAAATGCGAGATCTGCGGCAAAACACCATCGTTTGGGCATAACGTGAGCCACTCCATGGTGCGCACCAAGCGCCAGTGGAAGCCGAATGTCCAGAAGGTCACGCTCTTCAGGGACGGCCGTCCCCAGAGGATGACCCTCTGCACGCGCTGCCTGCGCAGCCTGAATAAGCGCCAGACGCCCTGAGCAGGACAAAACTGCCGGCGGCTCGGGCCGCCTGTGACGGGAGCCCGTCTTCTGCAGTGAGGGCTGTAGAGGACGGGTTCTCTCTTTGCCCTCAGAGCGCATTGCGTATCCGGTTCATGGCAGCGCGCACGCCTTCTTTGGCCCCAAAAATCGCGGACCCCGCCACGAGAACATTCGCACCCGCCTGAACAACGCGCGCGGCTGTTTCCGGTCCGATTCCACCATCCACCTCAAGCTCAGCCCCGAGGCCGGTGCCGTCCAGCATGGCACGCAACTGGCGGATCTTGCCGTCCATGCTCGGGATATAATGCTGCCCGCCAAAGCCAGGATTGACGGTCATGACCAACACCAAATCGACGTAGGGTAGAATCTCTTGCAGGCTGGCAGCCGGCGTGGCGGGGTTGAGGGTTACCCCGGCCCGGCAGCCCAGCTCTTTGATCTGCTCCAAGGTGCGGTGGAGGTGGGGGCAGGTCTCAACGTGAACCGTCAGGATGTTCGCGCCAGCCGCAGCAAAGTCGGCCAGGTACCGCTCCGGGGCCTCGATCATCAGGTGCACGTCCAGGGGCAAAGCCGTGACGCGGCGAACGGCCTTGACTACGGGCGGTCCCATGGTGATGTTGGGCACAAAGTGACCGTCCATCACGTCCACGTGAATATAGTCGGCACCCGCCACCTCAGCCTCGGCAATGTCGGCCCCCAGCCTGGCAAAGTCAGCGGACAGGATCGACGGCGCTATCTTGACGCGTCCAGCCAATGCATTCACTCCTCTTGTATAAGCAGAATCATACATTCTTTTGGGCAAAAATGCAAGCCTTAACGAGCGCTTTCGCCCGCCTCCCGGCGCCGCAGCTGGCCACAACCGGCCTCGATGTCGATCCCGCGCCGCATGCGCACGGTGGCGGCGATGCCCGCCCGCTCGAGCTCGTGGCGAAACACGTCGACCTGCTGCCGCGAGGAGGGCTGGAGGGCCACCCCTGGCGTCGGATTCAGCGGGATCAGGTTCACATGGCACAGAAGGCCCTGCAGCAGTGCACCCAGCCGCCGGGCCTGCTCCACCGAATCGTTCACACCGTCGATAAGCGCGTACTCGACAGTGACGCGCCTCCCGGTTTTCGCCGCATAGTCCCGAATAGCGGCCAGAAGCTCCTGGAGGGGATAGCGCCGGTTCACCGGCACCAGGCGGTTGCGCAGCTCGTCGTCGGCGGCGTGCAGCGAGACCGCCAGGTTTACCGGCAAGCCCTCGCCGGCCAGCCGCCGTATGCCAGGCACCAGGCCCACCGTCGACAGCGTTATGCGCCGGGCTCCCAGATTATAACCCCGTTCGTCGCACAGGGTTTCGATGGCCTTCCAGGTGGCGGCATAATTGGCCAGCGGCTCACCCATGCCCATGAACACTACGTTCGTCACGTGCTGCTCCTGCAGCAGGGCATAGTCGCGTGCGGCCGCGGCCCGCTCGATCTCGACGGCACGCAGTCCGCGGGCAAAGTAGAGAACCTGGGCGACGATCTCGCCCGAAGTGAGGTTGCGCGCCAGGCCACCCTGGCCCGTGGCGCAGAAAGCACAGGCCATGCTGCAGCCGACCTGGGAAGAGATGCAGGCCGTGCGTCGCTCTTCGTACAGCATGAGGACGCTCTCCAGGGTGTTTCCGTCGGACAGGCGAAAAAGCACCTTGCGCGTCTGGCCTGAAGGGGATTCCTGTTCGGCAAGGGGGGCCAGGAGGTCGAGAACGGTCTCGGCGGTCAGTCGCTCACGCAGCCGCCGAGGCAAGTTCCGCATCTTGTCGACGTCGTCGACGAGCGAGCGGTAGAGCCAGCCCCACACCTGCTCTGCCCGGAACCGGGGCTCGCCCCACAGGTCCAACAGCTCTGACAGCTCCTGGTAGCTGAGGTCATACAGCGCGATACGTTTTGTCACGACAGGGCTTCTTTCCAGATGGCCCGCAGGTCGGCCACGTCTTCGAACGTGAGGTCGGGCTGGATCTCGGAGCGAGCCAGGAGGGCACGGTCGGTAACGCCGCTCAGCACCAGCAGGGTGCGGATGCCGGCGCGCTGGCCGGCCACGATGTCCGTCTCCAGCCGGTCTCCGACGGCAGCCGTCGTCTCTCGGGTGGCACCCAGGCGCAGCATCGCCTGCTCCATGAGGGCCGTCTCGGGTTTGCCGATGACGCGCGGCTTGACGCCGGAGCCGGCCTCTAGCAGGGCCAGCAGCGCCCCTGCGCCCGGGACAATTCCCCGCTCCGAAGGAAATGTCAGGTCGGGATTGGTACCGAGAAAGGTGGCACCCGCGCGGATGTGGAGGGTGGCCTCGGCCAGCCGCTCGTAACAGATAGAGAAATCCATACCCACGACAACGTACTCCGGGTCCTGCTCCACCAACTTCAGACCGGCTTCCTCGAGGGCGATGCGCAGCCCATCCATGCCCACCATAAACACCCGCGTGCCCGGTAAGGCGATGGCGGCCAGGTAGCCGGCCGTCGCCTGGGCCGAGGTCAGAATCTCGGCCGGCGCGACCTCGACGCCCATGCCCGCCAGCTTGGCCGCGAACTGCTGAGGCGTGCGGGTGGCATTGTTGGTGGCCAGGACAAAGCCGATGCCCTGCTCACGCAGAAACGCAAGGAACTGCCGCGTGCCCGGGATCTTGGCCGTGCCCCGGTAGAGAACACCATCCATGTCGACGACCAGGTGGCGAAGGGAACGCAGGATCTGGGTTCGAGACGCGATGTCGACTTGCATGCCATGCCTCATCTCTTGAGTTTGGGGGGCTAACGGATCTTGCCCCGGGCCATGGAGGCCAGGACGCCAAAGCCGCACAAGACGGCAAAGATACCAAACGCGGCCCGGGCGGCGGTCATGAACAGCGGATAGTTTTCGGGTGCGATCTCGACCCGGCCGATGTACAGAGCAAAGAGCAGGGTGACGATGCCCTGGCTGAACATCTGGCCCATCAAGCGCATCGTGGCCAGCATGGCCGAGGCCACGCCATACTGTCTCTTTTCGACGGCCCCCATGATGGCGTTCATGTTCGGCGAGGAAAAGAGGGCAAAGCCAAGGCCCAGGAGTCCCAGGCGCAGGATAATGGCCCACAGCGGCGTGGTGGGGGTGATGACCACCAGCAGGACGAGCCCTAGAGCGGTGAGGGCCATGCCGGTCGAGGCGACGATGCGGGGCTCGATGCGATCCGAAAGCGTGCCAGTCAAGGGCGAAAGCACAGCTTGCACTACCGGCTGTGCGATGAGCACCAAGCCGGCCGTCTGGGCGTCTAGGCCTTGGACATAGCGCAGGTAGAGGCTCAGAAGGAAGGCGGTCGCGGCGGTAGCGCTGTAATTGATCAAGGCCGCGAGGTTGGAAAAGGCAAAGGTCCGGTTCGACCTCAGCAAACGGATGTCCAGCACTGGGACCGGGGTGCGCATCTCCCAGGCAACCAGTAAAGCGAGACCCAGCACGCCAGCGCCGGCGAGCGCCATGGCAGCCGGATCCGGCAGCCGCGAAATGCCCAACATCAGCGCAACCAGGGAGAGGGCATAGATGAGGCTGCCGGGCAGATCAAAGCTCTCGCCCCTGGCCTCGGCCCACTCACCCTTGAGGCGGCGCCAGATGAACGCCAGAGCAATGGCCCCCAGCGCGACCGAGACGACAAAGATGCTTCGCCAGCCAAACTGCGCAGTGAGCAGCCCGCCGATGGAAGGGCCCAGCGACAAACCCAGGTAGACGGCGGCAACATTGATACCGAGCACCCGCCCTCGATCTCCAGGAGGAAAGGCAGACGTCAGGATGGCAACGCCGGTGCCAAAGATCAAGGCGCTGCCGAGCCCCTGCAGCACTCGTCCGCCGAGAAACATCGGCGTGGAGGTCGAAAAGGCGGTAACGAGCGCCGCCAGGATAAAGATGATCGTGCCAAAGGTATAGACCCGTTTGCGGCCATAGATGTCGGCTAGCTTGCCAAAGGGCACGAGAAAGACGGCGGCAGCCAGCAGATACGCCATCCGCACCCACGACAGCTCCACCGCGTCCATGCCAAACTCGCGGCTGATCTCTGGCAGGGCGACGTTGGCCCCGGAGTCCATGAAGGGTGTCAGAAAGGACGTCAGCGTGGTAGCGACGAGCACTGCCCGTCGGGTCGCAACCTCGTCCGCGGTCTTGGGCGGGCTCAACTCTCGCTGCACAATTCCTCGTAGTCCTGTCTGGTATCGACGTCGAGAAGGATCGCCCCATCATCCAGGTTCACGTGCATGACCTCCTGCTCGAAGCGGACGAGGAGGGCCCGGCCGCCCTTGTCGCCCTCGACCTGGCCCAGCTCGTCGAACAGGGCACGGGCAAAGAGAACCGGGTTGCCGCGCCGGCCCCGATAAAAGGGCGCGACAATGCGCGCCCGGGAGGCGCGGTACCCCTCCACGAGGGCGCTCAGCACGGCGGGCGTGAGCCCCGGCTGGTCTGCCAGCACCAGCAGCGCGGCTTCGATCTCGGGCCGCAAGGCGCCCAGCCCGGCGCGCAGCGAAGTGCTCATGCCCTGCTCCCAGGCTGGGTTGTAGACGACCTCCAGCTCCAGGTCTGCCAGGGCCTGGGCGACACGCTCACCCTGGGCACCGACAACGACGACAACCTGCGCCAGCGCGGCCCGGCAGACGGCCTGCACGACGCGACGGACCATCGGTTGTCCGTCGATGGGCAAGAGCTGTTTTGGCTGTCCCATGCGCTTCGAGCCACCCGCGGCCAGCACAACCGCGGCCACGGGCGACGGCGCCCAGTTCTCCTTGGTCACAGCCGCCAATTCTATCATGAAATGCGGGGCGGCACAAGAAACGTGCCGGGCAGAAGCTTGACAAACCTTCCGGGCTCAGTTATAGTCTGTTTTGGGGCCGGACCCCGCGGAGGAGAGATGAGCGCCGACGCCACATGGAAGTCAAACAGCCTCCAGGCACGCATTGCCCGCTGGCAGGCGCTGTGGGCGCTGGAGGAGCTGCCGCGCCCGCTGTGGTTCGTCCCGGCCGATGCCATGCTGGCCCTACCCCTCGAATATGCCGGCCGGCGCCGGCCCCTGGACCCCCTGTTTCGTTCCGCAGAGCTCCAGTACCGCGAGACGCGCCGCTTTAACCGCTTTTACGCCCGGCTCCAGCGTCTGCTCTACAGGGACGACTATGTCGCCCGCTACCAACCACAGCTGGGCATCGGCGTCTTTGCCTCGGCCTTTGGCTGCCAGGTAAGCTTCCCACCCGATCAGTACCCGATGACCCACTCGCTGATCAAGGCCGGCGAGCCGTACGAGCGGGTCTATGACCTCGCGCAACCCGTTGCCACCGACGGCCTGTTGGGCGACGTCCTGGCCTACGCTTCCCTGTTCAACGCTCGCGCGCGGGGCAAGCTGCCCATCGCCCTCACCGACCTGCAAGGACCGCTGGACACCGCATATCTCGTCTGGGATTCATGTGACTTTATGCTGGCCATGAAGAAGCATCCCGAGGCGGTTCACCATTTGCTGGGCCTGGTAACCGACCTCATCATCCGCTTCGTGCACGAGCTGCAACGGCGGGTGGACTGGTTCCTGCCGGCCCACTTTCCGCCTGTCTACCTGCCCGACGGTCAAGGCATCACCGTGTCCGAGGACGTCCTGGCCATGTTGAGCCCCGAGATGTACGAGCGCTTCAGCCTGCCGTACGTTAACCGGCTGTCAGAAGAGTTTGGCGGGGTCGTCGTCCACAGCTGCGGCAACATCGAGCACCAGTTCGAAGTCCTGGGCCGGGTGCGCAACCTGCGCGGCCTCAACTTTGGCATCACGGAGACGCGCTTCGAGGCCGCCTGGCAGCGGTTCGGCGGCAAGACAGTCCTCATCCCCCACTACAGTGCGGTGTCGATGGTTGCCAGTTTCAAGAATGCTTACGAATGGGTGCCCCACGTGCTGCGCCAGCGCACCCATAACCGCGGCCTGGCCCTCATGGTCGCCCCCGACGTGGGCGACGCCCATGCCATCGAGCTGCAGGCCGCCCTGGGCCGGCCGTCGAATCCCTATCGCGACCTGCTGCCGCTCCTGACCTTTGGCCGGGACATGCGCGGCATGCTGCGCACATGGCGCTGACCCGCCGCCCGGTCCCGTGGGACCGCCTCCGTTGGTTTCGAACATCCATCACCCCTCAGGATGAACTTCTCTTTGACGATTCCCACCGTTTCTGCTATAATTGCCACCGCCGCTGCAGTGAGACGGCGCCAGTCCAGGACGGCCGGTCCGTGCGCGCCTGGCTACGCTCACCGAGGAGAAGTGTAAGCTCGATGGAGAATGCTTCCGAACCACCTCTCTTGCTGAGGCTCGCGAGAGCACGCACCGCCGGCCTGGCCGTTCCCCTACTGCTCCTGGCCGCTCTCCTCGCCGGGTGCACACTGCTCCGGTCGGGCCCACCACCTACCGAACCTGCCGTCGACCCGACGGCCACCGCCGAGCCAGCCACCACGGCCACCATCACCCCGGGTGTTACATCCCTCGTCTTTTGGGAGCCACTGCCCCTGGATCGCGCTCAGGGGCTGCTGCTCGCGGAGATGGTCCGCGACTTTGAGCTGGAGAACCCGGACATCGTCGTCGAGGTGGTTCCGTGGAGCGGCTACGCGAGCATTCACGACGCCATCCTCGCCGGACTGCCGGGCGGTGATCTGCCCGACCTGGCAGTGGCCTTTCCGACCATGATCGCCGAATATGCCGCCGCCGGCGCCCTCGCTCCCCTGGACCCCTTCCTATCCGACATGGAACTGGGCCTTTCGCCCAACGACCTGGCCGACCTGGCACCGGCGTCGCTCGATGCCGGCCGGCTAGCCGGCAGCGGCCGGCAGGTTCTGGCCTTCCCCTTCGCTCAGAACGCCGTCGGCATGTGGGCCAACGACTCGCTCCTTGCCGAGGCAGGCTGGGACCGCGTACCCGCCACGTGGGAAGAATTCGAGCAGGCCTGTTTCGACGTGGCAGCCCAGACGGGAGTCCTCTGCTACCCCTACATTGAGAACGTGTCAACCTTCAGCGCCTGGCTCTACAGCCGGGGCGGGCGGCTGCTGGATCCCACGGCGCGCCGGGCCACCTTCAACGAGCCGCCAGGCGTCGAGAGTCTGGCCCTTCTCCGCCGCCTGATAGACGCCGGCCTGGCCTGGCACCCGCAGGAGACGTATGGTGACTACGAAGCGTTTGCCAACGGCCAGGCAGCCTTCACCTTCTCCTCAACCGGCAACAGCCCCCTCTACGTGGATGCCTACCAAGGTGCCCTGCACAACGGCGTCCAGCCCTTCCGCTGGCATCAGGCCATCGTGCCCCAGGCAAACAGCGCAGAACCGGCCACACTGCTCTACGGCAGCAGCTTTGTCGTCCTGACCACCGACGCCGCCCGACAGCGAGCCGCCTGGCGGCTCATCCGTTGGTTCACCGACGCTCGCCAGGGAGCACGTTGGGCCTCCGGGTTGGAAGCCATGCCCATCCGGTTGTCTGCCCTCGACTATATGACCGACACGCTGGCAGCCTATCCCTTTGTCACCACCCAGGTGAAGGGCATTTTGCGTAGTGGGCAGCCCGAGCCGGTCATCCGGGCCGGGCCAGAGATGCAAGACATCCTGTACACCGCCATCCTGTCAGTCACCCTGGGCTATGCCGATCCCCAGACGGCCCTGGATCAGGCAGCCCACAAGACCAACGCCGTCCTGTCGCGGCAGCCATAGGGGAACGACCTTGCACATCATCGACATGCAGGACCACGTGGCCGAAGAGCTGGCGCGGGCCAGCATGGTTGTGCAGCGGCGCTACTGGCGCCGGGCAGCACTTATCCTGGGCTCCCTGACCATCCTGGCCGTCGTGCTCGTCGCGTTGACCGGACAACCATCCTGGCCGGCGTTCGCCCTGGCTGTGATGGCAGTCGGGGCCGCGGCGGGCCTGATCTACAGCGAGGCCCGCTACGCAAGCAACCGCACACGGCGTGCTCGCCTCAACGCCGGTTTGGAAGGCCAGAAGGAGCTCGTCCGCACCCTGTCCGTTCTCGACGATAGCTACTACCTGGTGAACAACCTCGGGCTGCCGGGACGCGGGGATGACGTCGACCACCTGGTGGTTGGTCCCAACGGCGTCTTTGCCCTGGAGACCAAGCACTACAGTGGCCGGATCTATTGCCGGAACGGGCAGTGGTACCAGCTCAAGACCAGCCGCGGCGGACAAGCCCAGCCGGAGAAGGCCGTCCGCGATCCTGCACGCCAGCTCAAGCGCAACGTGGATTACTTGCGGGCCTGCATCAAGCGCACCGATCCAGAACTCAGCCGCCGGACGAGGCTCTGGATCGAGGGGCTGGTGGTGTTCAGCCACCCGCGGGTGATCCTGGAGCTACCCGATACGGTGCGCCGCGCCCTGCCCTTTCCCATCCTGCGCGCCCCCGAGCTGGCGGCCGAGATCCGAGGGCACGTCCCGCGCCAGAGCCTGTCCAGGGGCGACGTCAGCCGCCTGGTCAGCATGTTCGCCCACCTCCGAGCGCCCGGGGAGTGAGCAGCCCAGGCCCATCTGCCCGCGTCGCTCCCGGCCGGGCAAGGCAGGATCAGGCCCAGGGGCCGATGCTTCCCGCCCGCTCAGCGACTTGAGCAAACCGCCGATCCCACACCAGGGCCAGCCGGGCCCACCCGTACTGAGCAGCTCTTTCGCGCAGGGATCGGGTCCTCGTGCCCCCGATGTCGACCACCGCGCGGCGTAGACGCGTCAGAAGCCCGTCAAAATCCTGGTAGAGGCAATCCTCGTGGCTTTCCGCGGGTAGCAGCTCCGGGTATGACAGCCGCGCGGGCAGGATCGGAAAACAGTCGCAGTAGCAGGCCTCCAGGACCGCCGCACCAAAGAATTCGTGGATGGCGGTGCTGACTACGATGTCACCCTGCCAGAGGAGGCGGGCATACTGCGCCAGGTCTTCCGCGTAGCCAAAGTGCGCGATGCGCGGCCCCAACCGCTCGCGTGCCTCCAGGAACTCGGCGGGCTGATTGCGAAAGCTCTCCCCCAGCAGGATAAGCCGGAAGTCTATGCCCTCGCCGGCTAGGGCATAGACCGCCTGAAAGAAGGTCCCGGGATCCTTGTCGTACTCCCAGCGATGGTTCCAAACAAGGTGGGGCGGGCCGGCCGTGGGCTGTTCCGGACGGTGGGCGTCCAGCCGTGCCAGATCCAGCCCCAGGGGCAGCACTTCGGAGCGTTTGCGCAGCCGGTCCACGGACCACAGCTCGTTATAGTCCGGGAAGTGTTTGAGCAGGCGCGGAAGCTCGGCGTAAAAGGCAGCCAAGTGGTAGGCAGAGTTGAAGAAGACCGCATCGGCCCGCAGAGCGCTGGCAAAGTTCGTGAACCCATAGTGCAGGTCCCGCTTCTCGCCTGCCGGCAGGGGATAGGTGAGCTGGTTCTCGTGGAAGTAGAGCGCCACGGGCACCCCTGCCAGCCTCTCGCCGCCAAGGGCCAGAAAGACCGGCAGGTTGAGCATGTCCGAGGCGACGATGAGGTCCGGCTCTTCCGAAAGGAGCGTGGCCTTGCGGGCCAAGGTCACCGCCCCACCCTCCATGCGCCACTTCCAGAAACGCCCCGGCAGCGTGAGGAGCCTCACCTGATGCCGGCTGTGGGCCTGGTAGCCGTCGGCCCAGGCCTGGTGTGAGCCGCCGTAGTAGGGCTCCACCAACCAGATCTTCATCAGTAGTAGATCGTGCGCGTGCGGTGATAGGGTTTCATCTGCCCGCTATCCTGGCTGGCAAGCCAAAGCAGCCAGTCCACCTGGTAGCTGGTCAGATCCTGGCCGAGCCGTTGCAGCTCGCGGCGAATGCCTTCGACGGCGTGGATCGTGTTGGCCCGAATCTCGACCTCCTCCGTCGAGCCCGGTGGCAGGGGTGCCAAGCCGTCGACGGCCGCGGCTAGGGCCGGAGCATAGCGCAGGACGCCATAGTGCCGCAGAATCTGGGGCAGCTTGTAGTCGGCAAAGGCCGTCAAAGCCTGCAGGCGTGCCAGCCGGCCCCAACTCTGACCGGCAGAGGCGCCGTGCACGTCGCCGGCCAGGATCTGCGCCCTCTTGTAAAAGGGCACGACGCGCCCCTTGTAGAGCGCCTCGTCGCGAAACGAGTCGAGCCCCTCGACGACGAGGCGCACCAGGTTCGGGGCATCGTGGCCCGCGGCGTCCAGGACGGCGGCGAACCTGCCGGCAAACTCGCCGGCAACCCAGCGGCCCAGCTCGCGCAGGTTGGCCGCCCGCTCGGCGAGCAGGGGGATGGTGGGGCTGCCGCCGAGCACCCGGTCAAGGCCGGCCGTGTCGAGGGTGGCCAGGTTGTCGGCGCAGAGAAAGGGCGGGTTCGCCTCGGCCTCGGCGGTGAGCGCCGCGGCGAGTGCCCAGTAGCCGTCCAGCACCTGCCCGTCCTGCTCACGCCGCCACTTTGGATCACCCCAAAAGGAAAAGTTGACGGTGTCCAGGACAAAGATGTAGGCCAGGGTCTGCTCGTCGTCACCTCGAAAATGAAGGCTCGCTTCCCACTCGGACACTTTCGCCAGGTCGCGGGCCGCCAGCTCCCGGCAATAGACAGCCAAGGCCACCGGATCGATGGAGACGTGCTCGCCGGCACCCGCCACGAAGGCGGCAGCGGCCCGAACTCCGAGGGGATCCTGGTCGACGCTCTCTGTGGCCATGGCCTAGAACTCGGTGGCCCCGGTAAAGTTGAACCGAGAGAGCTTCAAAGCCGGCACACTGTCTCGCCCGTAGCCCATAAAGCCCATCAGCAGGCGGCGCTCGCGGCCGATGCTTTCCACGGCGTTTAGCGCCTCCAGGTAGCTTTGGGTGAAGCGCAGGTTCTTGACCGGGTGGGCGATCTCGCCCTTTTCGATCAGGAACGTGCCATCGCGCGTCATGCCTGTCACAACAACGCGGGCGGGCTCGACCGGGCGCGTGTAGTGAAAGCGTGTGACATAGATGCCCCGCTCGGTGCTCGCGATCATCTCCTCCACGGTTGCCCCCCCGCGCGAGAAAAAGGTATTGAGGGGCAGGGGCCCGAAGGGGGTCGGAGCCGGCAGGGCGTGGCCCGTCGAGGCCCGGCCTTCCTTCCCGGCCCGGTACGAGTCATAGACGACTCCGCTCGCCACGCCGCCTTTCAGGAGATCCACCTTCTGCCGCGGCACGCCCTCGAAGTCAAAGGGCCAGGGAATGCCTTCCGGATCCAACCCGTCGTCCCAGATGGACACCCGCGCGTCGACGACCTGCTGGCCGATCTTGCCCACCATGAAGCTGCGGCCCTCCTGGAAGGCGGTGGCGCTGAACCCGGTGCTGCTAAGCATCTGAACCAGGTCGTGGGCAGCGTACGGCTCGAGAATGACGGTGTACTCGCCCGGATCCACCGGCCTTGGATTCCGGCTGCGGACACACTTCTCCACCGCCTCACGCCCCAGCGCCTCGAAGTCCAGCCGGGCAAAATCGCGGTCCAGGCCGGCGGAATAGCCGGCGCTATTGTCGCTCATGGCCACCATGTTGAGGTCCGCGTAGGTGACGAGGAAGTAGGCCGACGTGCCCAGGGAGTTGGCCACGGCCAGCTCGGCGGTGGCGGTGGTTAGCGCGCCAAAGGCTTGCACGCCCGCGGCACCGGCGACGGAGCAGAGCGTGCGCACGCTCCGGGCTCGATCCTCTGCCGAGCAGCCGGCCGTGGTTTCGGAAAAGGCCTCCACCTCAGCAATGGGCAGCGGCCCGGGCAGCGACTGGAACTCCGGGTTTTCCGGCTGGAGGCGGGCGATGGCCAGGGCATGGTCCAGGCTGCGCTCGAGGGCTCGGGGGTCCAGGTCGTTCGTGCTGGCCACGCCTACTCGCTTGCCCAGGACGCAGCGGACGCGCACATCGGCGTTGGTTTCGGCCACGTTCTGGTGGATCGTCGAGTTGGCAAAGCGGGTCAGGTAGCTGTCGCCGGCCTGGATTACCACCTCGGTCTGGTCCGCCGTCGAACGGGCGAGGATGCTATCGATTATCTCTTGAATTCGCTTTTTGCCTAGCATGGTTCTCCCTTTCGAAACCCAGCGTCACTTCAGGACACCGACGCGCACGTTGCGAAAGCGGGCGGCCGCGGTGCCATGACCTGTGTGCGCTACCTGGCTGGGCTGGCCCTTGCCGCAGTTGGGCGTGCCCCACACCCGCCAATGGTTGGCGTTGCAGATGGCATCGCAGCTCCCCCAAAACTGAGGCGTGATCCCCGTGTAGGTCGCGTTCTTGATCATGCGCCCCATCTTGCCATTCTTGATCTCGTAGGCGATCTCGGTGCCGAACTGGAAGTTTAGCCGCTTGTCATCGATGCTCCAGCTCCGGTTGAGCTCCATGTACAGGCCATCGTCGGTGTCGGCGATGAGATCGTTCAGCTCCCACTCGCCGGGCTCCAGGTTGACGTTGGTCATGCGCACAATGGGGATGCGGTTCCAGCCGTCGGCCCGCATCGCGCCGCCGGAGGTGACCGGCGCCCTGTCGCCCACCTTCTCGCGCAGCTGCTCGACGCTCTCGCGCGAGCTAAGGTAGCCAACGAAAATCCCGTGGCGTACGATGGGGACGCGCTGGGCCGGCACACCTTCGTCGTCCCAGCCAAAGGTCCCAAGGCCTCCCGGCAGGGTCGCATCGGCGGTCAGGTTGACCACGTCCGAGCCGTAGCGGAAGGAGCCGAGCTTCTCGGGCGTCAAGAAGCTCGTTCCGGCGTAGCTGGCCTCCGTGCCGAACACCCGGTCCAGCTCGATCGGGTGGCCACACGACTCGTGGACCTGGAGCGCCAGCTGGGTGGGACCCAGGATCACCGTGGTCACCCCACTGGGGCAGCGCTCCGCGGCCAGCAGGGCGACCGCCTCCTCGCCAATGCGCGGCGCGTTCCCCGGGAGATCCATGGCCAGGATGCCCTCCCAGCCCTCCTGGCGCTGATCGCGCCCGAACGAGTTCGGGTACGAGCGTTTCTGCACTTCACGCGTCCGGGGATCGACCGCCATCGCTTCGATCCCGCCTCCCGACTCGACGATCTCTTGTTCCAGGAACGCCCCTTCGCTGTTGGCAAAGACCTTGTTCTCGCGCCAGAAAGCAACGGAGGACGATGCCACGCGCACGCCGGGGGTGGCCCGCAGTCCCTCGTTGGCCCGGAGCAAGAGATCGATCTTGGTCTCGAGGGATACATGCCAGGGATCGATGCGCATGGGCGTCCGGTAGGTGCCCGTGTGGGCCGCGGGCGGGCCAAGGTGAACGTCGTGCGTCTTGCACAGGACGCTGGCCCTGGCAATTTGGACGGCCAGGGCCGTCACCCGGTCCACTTCGGCTGCACTGACGAGCGCCGAGCTGGCAAAACCCCACGCTCCGTCGACAACAACCCGGACGCCAAAGCCTTGGCTTTGGTTATCCGCCAGCCCTTCGACCACGCCGTTCTTGACGTTAATGTTCTGCGTCCGGCGATTGATCACCCGAATGTCGGCATAGCTTGCGCCCTGAACTTGGGCCAGGTCTAGAGCACGGTCCGTTAGGTCCTTCAACTCGAGCCTCCTTGTTTTGGTATCTCGGACTCATCGATCGCCCCGGCGCCGAACTTGGCGAAAGGCGCGCTTTGTGGTAAGATAGCAGCCGGCTTACCGGGTCTCCGCCAGCTCACCTGCTCTTCTATCACGGGCGCATGAAGCCGTCGTTCGAGCGAGACAACGGGCAGCGAATTCGGCGCAGGCAGAGCCGGGATCCTGAGGAGGGGACAAGCGTGGACGCAAACGAACAAGAAAGGACGTGTCCCGCCTGCGGCACGGCAATGCAAGAACGGCAGCGCATCTGCCCTAATTGTGGCAAGGCCCGCGGCCGATCCGGCCGGGTTCGCTGCCGGCAGTGCGGTACGGTAAACAGCGCGCTGCGCAGCACCTGCGCTGCCTGTGGTGAGCCCCTACGCCGCCTGCCCCGCTGGGCGCTTCTCGCTGCCATTCCGGCTCTGCTCGCCGTTCTGGGCATCCTGGGCTGGATCGCCCTGCCGAGCCTCGTGGCCGGCCCCGGGGCGACAAGCATGCCTTCGGCATCCACTATCCAGGTCGTGGCTGCCGCCACGACTGCGCCGGCGACCCAAGGTCTGCCCACCCAGCAGCCGTCCAGCACCCTTCCGCCAGCAGCAACGTCGACCTTGCCGCCGGCCAGCGCGACGCCGAAGCCCACCGTGACGGCCACCCGCACGCCGGCGCCCACCGCCACCGAATCGCCCGTCCCATCGCTAACACCGACGTCCACTCCTTCCCGTACTCCCAGACCGACGTCCACCCCCTCGCGCACGCCGCAACCGACAGCCACTCCCAGCGCCACAGCCACGCCAACGCCTACCGAGACACCCACCACAGCACCCTCGCCGTCTGCCGCGCCGTCGCCCACCCCGATCATCTACACCGTCAAGTCGGGCGACAACCTGTATACCATCGCCGAGACTTATGGCACGACGGTCAACGCGATTATGCAGGCCAATAACCTGACGAGCACCGCGCTCAGCGTGGGCCAGACGATCATCATCCCCGTACCGACGCCGACGCCGACAGTGACCCCGACCTCCTAGCCATTTCCGTTGGGACCCAGGCGGCTCGCTGCCGCGGCCGGGCGCCCGCCGGGGAGTATTTCTAGTGGGCGGGCGGCTCGTATCGCTCGTAGTAGCCCAGCACCAGGCCCGCAGTGTCGCGCACGGCCCGCATGTAGATGCGATGCTTCTCATTGTCGGTGATGAGCTGTTCCTCCACGCCTTCGGACTGCATGGCGGCCAGGATGTCGACCATCATCCGCTGCGACGCCGCGTTGTGGCAGTCGAGGAGTGAGCGGCCGATGAGGCTTTCGCCTTCCTCGTAATAGGCGATGGCCGCCCGATTCATGTAGAGCGTGACGTGCTGCGGATCCGCAACGAGGACGGGATCCTTGAGGCTGTCCAGGACGGCAGCCAGAAAGCCGGCGTCGACCATAGCAAGCTCCCTTCTCGCTTGACCGAATTTGGAAACCATTGTACAATATGCCAGTTTCAAAGCCAAACTCAAGGCTCACCTAGACGAGAAGGACAGTCCGATGCCGATCTATGAATACGTTTGTGGCAGCTGCCAGAAGAAGTTCAGCCAGCTGCGCCCTATGAGCAAGGCCGACTCGCCGGCTCCCTGTGCTGATTGCGGCAGCAGCAACACCAAGAGGGCCATCTCTCTCTTCTCGGCCGTCAGTCGCGGCGGCAATGGCGAGAGCCACCATGTGCACGGGACCGGCGGAGGATGCGGGTCGTGCGCGGGCGGGCATTGTGGCACCTGCAGCCACTGAGCATTGTCCTCACTCTGCCGTTTGTAGCGCAGCGACAACGAACCTCCCCCCTCTTTGTCATTCTGAGGAGCGGAGCGACGAAGGATCGCTCCCTCGTTCTGTCATTCTGACGAGCGCCTGGACGCACACGCCGCCTCCCAGTCATTCTGATGGGCGCAGCGACGAAGAATCTCCTCCGCGCTCTTTCATTCTGATGAGCGCAGCGACAAAGAATCTGTGCCCGCTCGAGGGCCTGGTCCCGTTCTCCCAACCACCAGGTCCCGGGTCCTGGCCGAAAGCCGGAAAGGATGATCATGGACCTCTTTGAGAAATGCTGGAACTATACCGATGCTCGGGAGCTCATGGCCAGTGGCTTCTATCCCTACTTTATGCCCCTGGACGACACCGAGGGCACGGAAGTGACCATCGGCGACAAGAAGCTGGTCATGATCGGCTCGAACAACTACCTGGGACTGACCACGCATCCGAAGGTCCGCGAAGCGGCCATCGAAGCCACGCGCCACTTTGGCACGAGCTGCACGGGGTCGCGATTCCTGAACGGCACGCTGGCCTGGCATCTGGACCTGGAGCGGCGCCTGGCCGACTATGTGCACAAGGAGGCGGCGCTGGTCTTTAGCACCGGCTACCAGAGCAACTTGGGCGCCATCTCGTCCCTGGTCGGCCGCGGCGACTATGTCGTCACCGACAAGGACGACCACGCCAGCATCGTCGATGGCTGCCGCCTATCGTTCGGCACGATGAAGCGCTTCCGGCACAACGACATGAACGACCTGGACCGCGTCCTGTGCCAGATTCCGGAAAGCGCCGGCAAGCTGGTGGTGGTCGACGGCGTGTTCAGCATGGGGGGTGACATCGCCCCCTTGCCCGACATCATCGCCCGCTGCAAGAGGTACGGCGCCCGCCTCATGGTGGACGACGCCCACTCCATCGGCATTCTGGGCGGCGGCCGGGGAACGGGCGTTCACCTGGGCGTCAACGAGGACGTTGACCTCATCATGGGCACCTTCAGCAAGTCCTTTGCCTCGCTGGGCGGGTTCATCGCCGGGTCCGATCCGGTCATGCACTATATCCAGCACCACGCCCGCTCGCTTATCTTTAGCGCCTCGATGCCGCCCGGGAATGTGGCCGCCGTGTCGGCCGCCCTGGACGTCATGATCGAAGAGCCGGAGCTCATCGTCCGCGTGAACGAGATCGGGGCGTATATGCGCCAGGAGTACCAGAGGCTTGGCTTCTCCATCGGCCCCAGCCAGACGCCCATCATTCCAATCATCATCGGCGACATGGACGCGACGTTTCTCACCTGGAAGCTGCTCTTCGAGGAAGGGGTCTATACCAACCCGGTCATTCCGCCGGCGGTGCCACCCAACCTTTCCCTGCTGCGCACCAGCTACATGGCCACGCACACCAACGCGCAGATGCAGTTTGTCCTGGAAAAGTTCGAGAAGGTGGGGAGGATGCTGTCGCTTATCAGCCCGTCTCAGTCGATGGGCTCGGCGTAGACAAACTCGAAGGTCTGCCGGTAAACCGGCAGGGTCAGGCTGCCCCTCTCCTTGACCGTGACGACGATGGCTGGGTTGGCTTCCTGGAGGAGGGGCACCAGGCCTCCCGGCCGCAGCAGGGAGGCCCGCAGGGCTGCGGGGTTGCCGATCGCCGACAACTGGTAGGGGGTGGGCACCGGCTGGCCGTCGACCAGGACCTGCTCGCCGTCGCTGCCGATGGCCGACCAGGCGATGAGCCGCCGGTCGTTGAGGGCCAGGGCTTCAGCCCCGGCATTGCGCAGTTCGTTCACCAGGTCCTGCAGATCCAGCACGCTCACCGGGCCGGCCACTGACACCTGCACGCCGGGGCCAGATACCTCTACCAGGCCGTTGGCCATGCGCAGTTGGTTGGCTTCGTCCACGAGCGAAAGCAAGATCGCCGCTGCGCCTTCCGACCCCCGCAGGGCGGCAACTTCTGCCTCCAGCGCCTCGATCTCGCTTCGCAGCCTGGCATTGCTGACCACCAACTCGGCCACCACATAGTCCCAGTCGTCGGCCCGCGCCGTGCGGCTGATGTCACCGTGTGTGCGCAGTTGGGCGACGAGGAGAAAGCCCAGGAGCAACGACATTGCGATCAAGGAGAAGCGGGGAGTCCACGGCCGCTGTGGATCCATGACGTCCTCAATCCCCCGGCCGCGCGTACTGGTTCAAGAATGCACCCGTGTAGGCGGGTAGCACCAAGCTGCCCACGGCCTCGACGTCAAAGCGAAGGCCGTAGGAGTGGACTTTGTCCTTTAGCGCCTGGAGGTAGGAGGGATTGCGCAGATAGTCCTGCTGCACGCGGGGGTTGCCGACGGCCTGAATGGTGTAGGGGGGTGACAGACGCGTGCTGTTGACCATCACCGTGCTGCCCACGCAGTAAACCGACGAGCTGGCCACCAGGCGTTCATCGTTGATGGCGATGGCCTCCGAGCCCGCCATCCACAAGAGGTTTACAATGTCTCGCAGGTCCTGTTCGTGGATCAGGTAGAGGCTGGCGCCGGCGCCCGGGAGCGGACGGGCACGGCTGTCATCGAGGACGAGGCGCACGCCGGGTCCCCGCACCTCCTTGAGGCCGGCCAGGAGCTGCTGGCGATCCAGGTCGGCGCGAAGGGTTTCGAGGCGACCCGTCTCGGCCTCTGCCGCGCTCTGGCGATCGCTCAGCTCGCGGCGCAGCGAGCCCAGGGTCTCGCGCAGAAGCTGCTGCTCTGCTTCCAGCCGCTCAATACTAAGGTAGATCCGCTCCTCGCTGCCGTTGGCCGCCACGCTGGGCAGGGCAGCGGGCGGCTGGGATCGCCAGCCCACGGCCAGGAGGAGACCTAAGGTAAGGCCGGCGGCCAGCAGTGCCAGGTTATTGCCAAATTTGCGGCCAAAGCGGGTCATGCGAAGAGCAGGCTACTCCCGGGAGATGCGCACGTCATAGGCCTTGCTGTTGTCGCTCACGTCCACCTCACCGGCAACGGGGTCGACCTTCACTTCCAGCCGGTAAGCAGTGTAGTATGGGATCTCTTGCAGGCGGGCAAATCTGACGATCTGGATTTCGCCGGGCGCGATGCTGGTGACCTTGGCCTCCTGCGCCAGCTTCAGCTTGGCATCCCGGGGGCTGGTCAGGCTGGCGCGCACGGTCACGTTGCGTTCGGTGCTTGCACCCCGGTTCTCGATGGCCACCAGCAAGGTGACCGACTGGCGCCGCAGGATGAGCTGCTGGTACTGGAGCGGTGGGTCCAGCACGGCGGCCATGACCGCCAGGTTATGGTCTCCCTCCTCCCCGGAGAGGGGACTGACAAACAGGTCTGGTGTCCCGGACGCAGCCGGTTCCACCTCCTGTACTTCTGCGCAGCCGGCGAGCAGAACCAGGATCAACAGAAGTACGCCGGCAAGCGCCGGGCGCATGAAGCGTGTGTAATTGGGCTTCATCCTTCCGCCTCCTTGTTCCTTCGGTACTGGTGGACAGAACCTTCGATCCTTGTTTTCAATATACACCATGGAAGCCGGTTTGTCAAGCGCGTTGCCGGCTAGGCGTAGGGTTGTCGTACCCTCAGCGCGCCCTCTTCCGCTCGCGGGAGTGGGCTTGCCATGCGCTGCGAGTTGCGCTATAATGCGGGCATGCCACGCCAGAGCCTGCCCTGGGAGCGGCTAGCTGCGGCGAGGGGTGACCCGGGAAACGAAGGATCAGAGATGACAGCCGACCAAGAAAACAGGCCGCGGGAACGATCCGCCTTTTGGGAGATCGTAGAGACCATCGTCTTTACCCTGCTGATCTATTTCCTGGTCCGCACCTTCCTGTTCGAAAACTATCGCGTGGTCGGTCAAAGCATGGTCCCCACCCTCCAGAACAACCAGTTCCTGGTGGTCAGCAAGCTCGACTACCGGCTGCACGGGCCCCGGCGCGGTGACATCATTGTCTTTCGCGACCCCTACAGCCCCGAACGGAAGCTGATCAAGCGCATCATCGGCCTGCCCGGCGAAAGCGTGGAGGTCCAAAATGGCCAGGTGCTCGTCAACGAGGAGCGCATCGACGAGCCCTACATCGCCGACCTGGGCCGCTACAACCAGGCCCTGACGCCCATTCCCGACGGCCAGTACTATGTCCTGGGCGACAACCGCAACAACTCCAGCGACTCGCACACCTGGGGCCTCCTCGAGCAGGACAAGATCGTGGGCAAGGCCCTGCTGTGCTACTGGCCCCCCGAGCTGTGGGGACTGCTGCCCCACCAAGTGTACGCGAACGACCGGTGAGAGGCGGCGCAGAGTAGCATGAGCGATGCTGAAGAGCAGGTGAGATCCATCGTGCGCCGCGTCCTCCTGCGCACCCTGGGCCTTGACCAGAACCCCGACGCCGGAGCAGCAGGACGACGACAAACCATCACCGAAGCCGATCTGCAGGCGCTGGTTCGCGGCGAAAGCCTGACGGTCCCCGCCGGCACCCTGGTGACGCCGCTGGCGCGCGACATGGCCCGCGACCGCGGGATCAACCTCGTGGAGGAAGGGGTCTCGCAAGTGGAGCCCGTACCCGCCCAGCGAAGGACGCCGGCGGCCCACGTCGTGGCCCTGGGCTGCGACCATGGCGGCTATGCCATGAAAGAGGATTTGAAGGGCTACCTGGCGGAGCTGGGCTATGAGGTTGTGGACTGTGGGACCAACAGCACCGCGGCCGTCGACTATCCTGACTTGGCCTACGCCGTGGCGCGGCTGGTAGCGGAGGGGCGCGCCTGGCGCGGCATCGTCGTCGACGGTGCGGGCATCGGTTCCTGCATGGCCGCTAACAAGGTCCCGGGGATTCGCGCCGCCATGTGCTACGACCACGCCTCAGCGGTGAACTCCAGGGAGCACAACGACGCAAACGTCCTGACGTTGGGCGGCATGCTGCTGGGCCCGGGCCTCGCCCGGCAGGTGGTCAAGGTCTGGCTCGAGACCGAATTTGGCGGCGGCCGCCACGCCCGGCGCGTGGACAAGATCATGCAGATCGAGCGCCGGTTCCTGCGCCCCTGAGCCGTCTGGCGGAAAAGAGGTTCGTGTGAAACTGGATGAAGCGACCGTCGAGAGGCTGGTCGAGCAGATTACGCGGGAGGTGCTGATCCTCCTCCGCGAAGAAGAGACGCGCGTTCAGACGGGCGACAACGGCGCGGCCTGTAGCGACTGTGTGGGTGCGTGCGTGGCCCAGTGCCACGACAAGATCCGGGAGGTAGTGGACGCCGGTGCATCACGCCTGACGTCCACGCTAGGGAACGCGCAGGTGGGGCCCGAGATCGCGGCGATGATCGACCACACCCTCCTCAAGCCCGACGCGACCCAGGAACAGATCGCGCAGCTATGTTACGAGGCGCGGAAGCACGGCTTTGCCGCGGTGTGCGTCAACCCCACCTACGTCAAGCTGTGTGCCCAGCTGCTGCGCGGATCGCCAGTCCATGTCTGCACGGTGGTCGGGTTTCCCCTGGGCGCCACGCCCCCGGAGGTCAAGGCCTACGAAACGCAGAAGGCCATTGACGACGGGGCGACCGAGATCGACATGGTGATCAACATCGGCGCGCTCAAATCGAAGGACTATGCCCACGTGGAGCGGGACATCGCCACTGTAGCCCGCAGCACCCACGCCGGAGGGGCCATCTTGAAGGTGATCATCGAGGCTGCGCTGCTGACGGACGAGGAAAAGGTCGTTGCCTGCCAGCTGGCCAAGGCCGCGGGTGCCGACTATGTCAAGACGAGCACCGGTTTCGGGCCGGGCGGGGCGACGGTGTTAGATGTGGCGCTGATGCGCCGCGCGGTAGGCCCCGAGCTGGGGGTAAAGGCCGCCGGAGGCATCCGCAACCTGGAGGACGCCCGGGCCATGGTGGCAGCGGGCGCGACGCGTATCGGCGCCAGTGCCGGGGTCAAGATCGTGCAGCAGGCACGTGGCAGCTAAAGGAGGAGAGGACTCTTGACAGTTGATCTGCGCTCCTATGTATTCCTGGACAGCCTGCAGCCCCAGATGGCTGCTTTCATCGGCTCTACCGCGCGGGGCTTTCTGCCCCTGGCCGGCGATGCCTCGCTCTGGGTCGAGATCTCGCCCGGCATCGAGATCAACCGCATCACCGACGTGGCCCTCAAGGCGACCAACGTCCGGCCCGCCGTGCAAGTAGTCGAGCGCCTCTTTGGCGTGCTGGAGGTCCACTCCGCCGATCAGGCCGAAGTGCGAGCCGCGGGTGCGGCCATCCTCGACGCCCTGGGGGTGCGCGCCGAGGAGCGCCGCAAACCCAAGGTCCATTCCAGCCAGATCATCCGCCGGGTCGACGCCCACCAGACACAGCTCATCAACCGCAACCGCGAGGGCATGATGCTCATTGCCGACCAGACGCTGTACATCATGGAGGTCGAGCCGGCGGCCTACGCCGTGCTGGCCGCCAACGAGGCGGAAAAGGCGGCCCTGATCAACATCGTCGACGTGCGGCCCTTTGGCAGCTTTGGCCGCGTCTATCTCGGTGGTGAAGAGCGCGACATCATGGCCGGCTACAGCGCGGCCGTGCAGGCCATCGAGGATATTACCGGGCGGGTGATAACCGCCGGCCCCAAGGCATAAGAAGCTCACTCATAAGGAGGAAACTGGCAAATGGCAGAAGCACTGGGCATGATCGAGACACGGGGGTTCGCGGCTATGGTTGAGGCGTCGGATGCCATGGTTAAGGCGGCCAGGGTCGAGCTCGTGGCGTACGAGAAGACCGGCGGCGGCTACTGCACGGCCATCGTCCGTGGCGACGTGGCAGCCGTCAAGGCCGCCATTGAGGCAGGCGTCCGGGGAGCGGAAAAGGTCGGAGAGGTGGTCTCGGTGCACGTCATCCCCCGGCCCCACGCCAACATCGATATGGTCCTGCCGCTGGGCCGCCGCGATCAGGTCCTCAAGGAATTGGGAGACTAAAGGAACGGGGACAGGGGCGCCGGCATGGAGGTCGTTCCCGGTCTGCACTGGGTTGATCGCATCTGGGACACAAAGGTCTACCTCCTGCTGGAGGGAGAGGACGTGATCGTCGTGGATGCGGCCATGCCCGGGCGCGCCCGGGCCGTGCTGGAGCACGTGGCAGCGCTGGGCCGCCCGCCGTCGGCAGTGAAAGAGATCTGGCTGACGCACGGCGACATCGACCACATGGGCAGCAGCGCCGCACTGCAGGAGGCCACGGGTGCCCTCGTCCTGGCCCACGAGGCCGACGTGCCGGTCATCGAGGGCAAGGCGCCGCGCACCCTGGGTACCGTCCCCCTCGCGCAGCCCGCACAACGCCTGTTCAACGGAGTGATCAACCACGCGCTGCGCTACCGGTCGCCGCGGTTGGACCGCGCCCTGAAGGAAGGCGACCGCCTGGGCGACTGGCAGGTGATCCACGTCCCCGGCCATACCGCGGGCAGCGCCTGCTTTTACCACGCGGAGCGCAGGATCGCCATCGTGGGCGACGCGCTGAACCATCGCCGGGGCCGGCTGGGCGCACCGCCCCTGGCGTTTTCGCCGGACATGGGGCAGGCCTACGCTTCCATCCGGCGCCTGGCAGCTCTCGACATCGAGGTCTGCTGCTTCGGCCACGGCCCGCCGCTCCTGTCTCAGGCCCGGCAGAGGATCCGGGCATTGGCCGATACCCTGCCGCAGCCCTAGCGGGCAGGCAGTTGGAGAGGGGATCATGCTCCTGGGCAAAGTAGTTGGCACGCTCGTAGCATCGCGCAAGGACGAAAAGCTGGAAGGCTACAAGTTCCTGGTCGTCAAGCGTTTGACCATCGAAAACGAGGAGACGGGCGAGTACGTGGTCGCGGCCGACGCGGTGCAGGCGGGCCTGGGCGACATCGTGTTGTATGCCACCGGCTCATCGGCACGCCAGACCACGGTGACCGACAAGAGGCCGTGTGATGCCGTGCTCATGGCCATCGTCGACACCTGGGAAGTTCACGGCGAGGTCAAGTATCAAAAGGCTTAGGCGGCAGCATGGGTGAGGCACCCCTGATCTTGGTCGCTGACGACCGAGTCGACAGCGTGGAGTTGTGTCGCGATCTCCTCGCTATGGAGGGCTATCGTGTTCTGGCCGCGTTCAACGGGCAGGAGGCTCTGGACCAGATCCAGCGACACAACCCCGACCTGGTCCTCCTCGATCTTGACATGCCGCTGCTCAACGGCTACGAGGTATGCGAGCGGCTGAAGGCCAACGCGGCAACGGCCGACATCCCCGTGCTGATGCTCACTGCCTGGGCCGCACCCGAGCACCGCATCCTGGGGCTGCAGCTAGGCGCCGAGGATTACGTGGTCAAGCCCTTTGACTATCGCGAGCTCCTGGCACGGGTACAGGCGCGGTTGCGGGCCAAGTTAGAAGCGGACCGCCTGCGCCAGGCACAACGTGCCATTCGCAACACGTTCGAGCACTTTGTGCCGCCCCACGTTGTCGAGCGCTTGCTGGCCGACCCGGCCCTGGTCGGCTTGGGTGGCCGGCGGCAGGAGGTGACGATCCTGTTTGCCGACCTGCGGGGCTATACCGCCCTGGCCGAGGTGCTGCCGCCCGAGCAGCTCGTGGACGTGCTCAACGGCCATCTGACTGCCGCGGCGCGCGCCATACTGGCCTACGAGGGCACCATCAGCCAGTACGCGGGCGACCTGGTGATGGCCATCTTTAACGCTCCCCTGGCGCAGCCGGACCACGCCCTGCGCGCCCTCAGGGCGGCCTGGTCTCTCAAGACGGCCATGGCGGCCTACCACTCCACTTTGTCGGCACACCTGCGCATGGACTTTGGAGTGGGCATCGCCTCGGGCGACGCCGTGGTAGGCAACGTTGGAGCGCTGGAGCTGCTGCATTATACTGCTGTAGGCGACACGGTCAACCTGGCGCAGCGCCTGGAAGAGCTGGCCGGGCGCGGTGAAATCCTGCTCACCGAGAGCTGCTTCCGCGCCGTTGGCACGTGGATCCAGGTCGCGGACCGGGGTTCGACTGCGATCCGCGGCCGTTCTGAGCCGGTGAGCATTCTTAGCCTCGTATCTGTGCCGGACGAGGAGCGAGAGCCCCAGGCCGCGCACGTCGCGCCGGCCGGGGCGAGGATGGGATGAAAGGTGGCTAACCTGGACGAGCGTCGCATTGCCGAGATCGTGCAGCGGGTCGTGGCCGACCTGCACCCGCAGGCGCCGGCAGCCGCACGGCAAGCGCCGGCTGCCACACCGCCACCGACGGCCCCAGGTGCCGGCATAGACGGTGTCTACGCTGACGTGGACGCGGCCGTAGCCGCCGCCCGAGTCGCGCAGGAGCGCCTGGGAGAACTGCCCCTCGAGCGCCGCTCGGCGCTCATCGCCGCCATGCGCCAGGCCGCGACGGAGAACGCCCCGGCCCTAGCGCGCATTGCCTGGCAAGAGACGGGCATGGGCCGCCCGGAAGACAAAGTCGAGAAGAACCTCCTCGTCGCCGAGCGCACACCGGGGACAGAGGTCCTGCAGGCCCAGGCCTGGACCGGCGACCGCGGCCTCACCCTGGTGGAGATGGCGCCCTACGGCGTCATCGGCGCCATCACGCCCAGCACCAACCCTACCTCGACGATCATCAGCAACGCCATCGGCATGATCGCTGCCGGCAACTCGGCCGTCTTTAACGCCCATCCCGGGGCCAAGGCCTGCTCGGCCGAGACGGTGCGCGTCCTCAACCGCGCGATCAAGGGTGCCGGCGGCCCGCCCGACCTGTTGACCTGTCCCATC
Organism: Anaerolineae bacterium; assembly: GCA_041300865.1. Taxonomy (GTDB): domain Bacteria; phylum Chloroflexota; class Anaerolineae; order JAAYZQ01; family JAAYZQ01; genus JAAYZQ01. Next base: position 27,328 of record JBFYTF010000172.1, on the reverse strand, counting down.
GAGCCGACCATCGACAGCGCCCAACGGTTGATGCACCATCCCGCCGTCCGCCTGTTGGTCGTCACCGGCGGTCCGGCCGTGGTGCGCGAGGCTATGGCGTCGGGCAAAAAGGCTATCTGTGCCGGGCCCGGCAACCCACCGGTGGTCGTCGACCAGACGGCCGACCTGGAGCAGGCCGCCCGGGACATTGTCAAAGGTGCGTCCTTTGACAACAACATTGTCTGCATCCTCGAAAAAGAGATCATCGCCGTGGACGCCATCGCCGACCGGCTCAAATCCGCTATCCTGGCACGGGGAGCGGTCGAGATCGGAGCCTGGCAGCTGGGAAGGCTGATGAAGGTGATCCTGGCCGAGGATCACGGCCCGGGCAAGCACGGCGTAGTGAACAAGGCCTTTGTCGGCAAGTCGCCGCGGACCATTCTGCGCGAGATTGGCGTCGACGTGGAAGAGAGCGTCCGCCTAGTGATCACCGAGACCGACGCGCAGCACCCCCTGGTGTGGACCGAGCAGCTGATGCCCGTCATCCCCTTGGTGCGGGTGCGCAACGCCGACGAGGCCATCAACTTGGCCAAGGCCGTCGAGCAGCGCATGGGACACACGGCGGTAATGCACTCCAAAGACCTGGATGCGCTGAGCCGCATGTCGCGGGAGATCAACACCAGCATCTTTGTCAAGAATGGCCCCAGCCTGGCCGGCCTCGGCTTCGGTGGCGAGGGCTTCACGTCGTTTTCCATCGCCAGCCCCACGGGCGAAGGGCTGACTTCGGCCCGCAATTTTGCGCGCGTGCGCCGCTGCGTGCTCGTCGATGCCTTTCGTATCGTCTAGGTCCCTGCTGGCCGCCGGCCGGATAGGGATGGAAGCTACAGACAGGACCTCGGTCCCTTTTGTATGATGACCAGTAACCGTGCTCCAACCAGATGTAACGGGAGGATAGAGTGAAGCGGACGCACAAAGCGACTGCCCTGTTCCTGATCGCCTTGTTCCTCGGTGGGTTGCTGGCCGCCTGCGGTGCAGCCGCGCCGTCGGACGAGCCCCTACCAACTGCTGAGCCGACTAGCAAGCGACTGCTCACCTCCGAGCCGGCGGGCGAGTCCCAGCCCACGGCTGAGCCAACGACAGCGGAGGGATGGTTCGAGGCGGGTAACGGACACGCGCAGGCGGGTGAGTTCCCGGAGGCCATCGCCGCGTACCAGGCTGCCCTCGAGCTCAAGCCGGATTACGTGTCGGCCATGACCAACCTGGGGGTGGCCTACTATAACAACGGGCAGTTGGACGAGGCAGTGGCAGAATACCAGAAGGCCCTGGAAGTCGCCCCTGACGATGCGGCCGTCCACTCCAACCTGGCGGCAGCTTACGTCCAACAGGGCAAGCTGGAGGAGGCACTGTCAGCCTATACCCGTGCCGTGGAGTTGGAGCCGGCCCTTTCCCAGGCCTATTTTGGCCTGGGGGTGGTCTATCTGCAGTTGGCCCAGAACGAGGACGCCATCGAGGCCTTCGAGAACTTTCAGAAGTACGACAGCGGGGATGACGTCATGGCTACCACCCAGGCCGAACAGTACCTGGACCAGCTCAGGGAACAGTAGATGCACGAGCTGACAACGCTGGACAACGGCCTCCGTGTCCTGACCGTTACACTGCCCCACATTCAGTCCGTAAGCCTGGGCTTTTTCCTGGCCGTCGGCTCGCGCTACGAGAGCGCCGACATCTCCGGGATCTCGCACTTTGCGGAGCACATGCTCTTCAAAGGGACGGAGCGTTGGCCGACACCACGTGACATCGCCGAGGCCATTGAGGGCCGGGGAGGCCTGGTCAACGCCAGCACCGGGTTGGAGACGACCCTCTATTGGGCCAAGGTTGCCGCGGCGAACATGCCCGAGGCCATGGATGTGCTGAGCGACATGCTGCTGCGCGCCACCTTCGAGCCACTGGAGGTGGAAAAAGAACGGGCTGTGATTGTCGAGGAGATCAATTACACCCTCGACGCGCCCGACAGCCTGGTGCAGCTGCTGGTGGCCAACCTGCAATGGCCGGAGCACGCCCTGGGCCGCGACGTGGCGGGCAGCCGCGAGACGGTGACCGCCATCAGCCGGCAGTTGCTCCAGGAGTACGTGCGCAGCCACTACCTGCCGGGGACGACCATCCTCGGGCTGGCCGGCCAGGTGACGCACGACGAAGCCGTGGCCGTGGCCCAGGCAAACCTGGGCGACTGGCGCAACGGCCCGCCGGTGCTGTGGGACCCCGCACCCCTGGATCACACGGGGCCCAGCGTGCAGATCGAGCACCGAGATACAGAACAGGCGCACCTGGCCTTTAGCTTTTCCGGCCTCTCCCGGCGCGACCCCGACCGCTTTGCCGTGCGGCTGCTCAACACCATCCTGGGCGAAGGCATGCGCTCCCGCCTGTTCCAGGAGGTGCGCGAACGCCTGGGTCTGGCCTATACGGTCGAGTCGTACACCACGACCCTCCAGGACACTGGGGCACTGGGCATCTATGCCGGGGTCAGCGTGGAGCGCACGGCCCAGGCGATCCGCGCCATCCTCGCCGAGCTGGAAAGGATGCGCCAGGAACCGGTGCCTGAAGATGAGCTGGCCAAGGCCAAGGAGTTTGTGAGGGGGCGGCTGGCCCTCTCGCTGGAAGACTCCTTTTCGCAGGCAGCCTGGTATGCCCGGCAGGAGCTCATGGGACCCGAAGTGCTCGAGCCGGAAGAGGTCGTGGCGCACAACGAAGCGGTTCAGGCCGCCGATATCCAGCGCATCGCCGGCTTTGTCTTTCAGCCAAACCGTCTCAACCTGGCAGTGGTCGGCCCGTTTGCCAGGAACGGCGACGAGATTCGCCGGGCTGTACAGCTCTAGCGCGCGGCCGAACTCTCAATGGGAAGGATCGAGAACCCCGTGCCAGTAAAACTATTGATGACCTGGGACATTCGTCCGGGGCAGGAGCAGACGTACTTCGAGTTCGCCATGCAGACCTTTGCCCCGACGCTGATGAAGATGGGCTGGCAGCCCACGGAGGCGTGGTACACACTCTACGGCCAAGGGCCGCAGATCTTGACTGCCGGCGTCACGGACAGCGTGGAGGAGATGCGCGAGATCCTCGAGAGCGCCGAGTGGGAGGATCTCAAAGGTCGCCTCCTGGAGTACGTTGCCAACTTTAACTACAAGGTGATCCCTGCTTCCGGGCGATTCCAGGTGTAGGCCACCGGCCCGCACGCCGGGTATGGAAACGCAAAGGCGGGCCACCCGAGGCTCGAGTGGCCCGCCTTTGCACGAACGCTCGTCAGTCGCTCGCCTTGGTCTCTGGCGCGCTCCCCTCGCTTGCCGTCTTGGTCTCCACCGGTGCCTTGGCCGTCTCCTTGTCCTTGTCTTTGTCCTTGTCTTTGGGCGGCGCCAGCGTTGGCGATGAGCCCTGGCGATTGTCAGTCACGTAAAAGCCCGAACCCTTGAAAATGATGCCTACAGGCTGAATGATGCGGCGTACGGAGCCATCACATTCCGGGCACTCTTTCAGCGGCTCCTCGGTCATGCGCTGCATTTTTTCGAACCGAAGGCCGCACGAATCACATTCGTACAGGTAGATCGGCATAGCTTCCTCCCGCTGCTGCCTTCAGGCGCGGCCCTATTATACACACGTTGGCGCCAGGTGTAAAAACTGCGGACGGCCAAAGCGAGTCGTCGCAGCGTGGAAATCCTCTATAGCGCGCAATTCAAATGAGGACTGGTTCGCGTTCGGCAGGGAAACGCGCTTAAGCACGCACTACAAATGGAGTCGTGATCGGTCGTCAGCGGACCTGCACGGGGCCGAATATAACCCGGTCGACCTGCGCCTGGCCCTCCTCGCCAAGGACCGCGAGGCGAGGCATGCCGGGCACACCAGCATCGTACACGCCCACTTCGATGATATAGTCCCCTGGCGGTAGGTCAGCCGGAATGGACACGTCGTGCACATCGACGACGTATTCGCCGGGCACCCAACCGGTCGTCGGCCGCACGCCGAGGGCGGGCTCTCCGTCGTGGCCGGCCGCCACTTGGCCGTCCGCGCCCAAGAGGTGCACAAAGACCGTGTATGGGATGTCCATCTCGGCCAGGGCCTGCCAGTAGAGCGTCACCCGGACCGCACCACCGGGCGATACCGGAGACGGCGCCAGGTCGGCACCGACGAGGGCGATGCGGTCTTCAAAATTGGCCTGGCGCCGCGCCTGCGGCTGCGGGGCGACAAACACGCGGTTGGTCGGCAGCACTTGGAGCGTCGTCAGCTCGGCGGGCGGACCGGCTGCCGAGCCATCGGGCGAGATCAGCAGCACGGAAAGGCGCGCCGGCCCCGGCTGGGACTCGACGGGCACGCGGAAGGTGATCTGTCCGCGCCAGGCCTGGCCCGGGAGCCAGATGCTGGTTGGATGCCACGCGTTGGTGGGCAGGAAGGGCCCGGACCCGCGGACCTGCCCTGTGGCATCGGTGACCAGCACCCACACGCTGTCCTGGGCCTGAGGCTGCGACTCCACCGACCAGAACAGGGTGAGAGGCAGCCTATCGCCGGGCTGCACCTCCGTCCGCTCCAGGTCCCAGCCCAGCAGGGCCAGCCCATCGCCCAGCTCAACGGGGTTCGGGTGGGGCACCTCCACCTCGTTGGAAGTGGCCGCTGCCACCGACAGGGCCACAGCGCCTAGCATCGCCCGCTTGCCCTGGGCGCCCCCCGACGCATCGAGAATGTTGACGCCGGCCAGGTTGTCCTCCGTATAGACGCCCACTTCCAGCCCGTAGTCGCCAGGAGGCGCTCCGGGCAGAAGCTCCAGGTCATAGTGCCCGAATACGACCTCCCCCGGTCGCCAGCGTTCGGTGGGATGGTAGTAGGCCCCGGGACGCCCGTCCCAGGTGCCCCAGGCCTGTCCCTGGGTGTCGCGCAGGACCACCGACACACGATAGTCTTCGTCCAACGGCTGCAACGCCTTCCAGTAGAGGGTCACCTCCCGGTCGCCGTTCTGGGAGTAGCCGAGAAGCTGAAGACGATTGCCAAAATTGAAACTGGCGGGATGGTCGATCTGGGGTTCCCCGCTGAAGGTGGTCCCGGGCGGCAGGCGGTAGTGGCGCAACTCCACCTGGGGAAACTCGCGGTCGACAGGCTCTTCGACGGCCCGCTCACCCAGCATCGACGTCAGGTAGCCGTTGGGGTCCACGACGTCATTCTGCCACAGCACCAACCACACCCCACTCCGGCCGGTCAGCCACTCGTTCAGATCGGTAGCGATGTCGTAGCCGAGGGTCTGAGTCGTATCCAGGGTGGCCGTGTCGGGCAGAAGGTGGCGTTCGGTGCCCTGGGCATAGTAGTCCCACACGGGGTACATGTGACCCGAGCTAAGGATGATCGCCTCATCCTCGGCAGCGTGTCTCTGCACGTAGCCGGCTACGCCGCGAAAGTCGGCCCGGGCAAAGGCCTGATCCCAATAGGCATTGCCGTCGGCGTAGAGCGCCGACACGACCAAGAAGATGAGCACCAAGCCGACAGTGGCCGCGCGGCCCACGTTCTGGATTAAGCCGGAACGCCGCTGCCACAGAGTCCCCAGGCCCCCGGCCAGGAGCAGCAGCAGCGCCGGGTGCGAGATCATGGCATAGCGCGCGTTGAACTTTGGTGTGTCAAAAGACACGGCCAGGATGAGGGCAATGGGCACCATCAGGTAGAGCAGGAGGAAGAGGAGCGGGTAATAGGCCCGCGGCAGGCGCCAGGCCGAGGGCGGCGGCGCTTCCCGGCCCGCGCGAGCAGCCGCGCCGAGCAGCGCCCACAGGCATGCGGCCAGGATCAGGACATAGGCGGCAGCGATCAAGATCCCCGTGCCTTCCAGGACCGACTCGCCCCCGGCAAAGGCGACGCCAATGTCGACGAGCACCTCGCCGAGCTTGAGCTGGCCGGGTAGGTAGCTGGCGTCGGCCCCGTAGCGCGTGACGAGATGGGGCAGCCATGGGAGGTAGACGAGAAGCGTTGCCAGCGCGGAGGCCAGCCAGGCCAGAAGCATCTGCCACGGGCGAAAGCCCTCGCTCCAGACGACGAGGAGCAGGTAGGCAGCCTGGAAGGCGAGGACAAAAAAGGCAAAGTAGTGGGTATAAACCGCCGCGACGTTGACCAGGGTATAGGCGAGCCACAGTCCGGCGGCCGGTGCCCAGCGCTTTGCCCGCATGGCCAGCAACAGCAGGATGTTGGACAACAGGCAGAGGAAGGTGAGGAGCGTGTACATGCGCGCTTCCTGGCCGTACCACAGGTGGAGAGGCGAGACGGCCAGGAGAAGGGCGGCCAGCAGGCCCGCCAAGCGGCTGTGAAAGAGCTCCAGCGCCAGGACATAGATTAGCGGCACCGACAGCAGACCCCACAGCACCGACAGGCCGCGGACTGCCGCCTCACCGTCGCCAAAGAGCTGGATCCAGCCGTACAGCAGGAGGTAGTACAGGGGGGGCTGAATGTCGGCCGCGGTGCGGCTCAGGATCTTGGCCGGCTCCATGGCCGCCAGGAAGACGGAAAAGCCCTCGTCGTACCAAAAGCTCTGCCCGTTGAGGTTGTAGGCGCGCAGTCCCAGGGCCACTAGCGTGACGAGCGCCAGGAGCCCGATGGGTAAGAGGCGAGAAATGCTTGTGCTATTTCCCCGAGCGTTGTCCAGGATTGCTGCCCTATCCGTCGCGCACATCGGCTCGTGGCTCTCCATCAACAGCGATAAGCTAGCGCTATAATACCATAGATCTGGGTGCGCGGCAAATCGCCGCGCAGTTAGACTGGCTGCTCCCCCTGGCACGTTTCTGGACAGCCGGGGGGAAGTAGGCTATAATCGCTCACGTGCGCTGAATCCGGTAGACACACGAGACAGAGATGATCAGACGAATCGGCCTTTTGCACCATCCCAAGCTGCCGGCCACCCAACCTACCGCCGTGGCCATGGCCCAGGTCGGTGCGCAGCATGGCATTGATGCCTGGCTTGGCTCGACGTGGGACGAAGAAACGGTTATGGCCGAGATCGACGGTCTCGATGTGCTGGTCACCCTCGGCGGTGACGGCTCCATCCTACGCGCCGCGCGTATGGCCGGCAGCCACGGCGTGCCTGTGTTGGGCATCAAGATGGGCCGCCTGGGCTTCATGGCCGAGCTCGAGCCCGAGCAGTGGGCAGCCGCGCTGCCGCGGTTATTGACCGGTGAGTACTGGATTGAAGAGCGCATGATGCTCTATGCCGAGCATCACCGCGGACAGGAATCCAGCGGTTACGAGGCACTCAACGACGTGGTCATCAGCCGGGGCAGCCTGGCGCGCATTGTCCGCCTGGAAACCCACATCGACGGCAGCTTCTTGACGACATACGCCGCCGACGGCCTCATCGTCTCTACGCCCACCGGCTCAACTGCCTACTCCTTTGCCGCCGGCGGTCCGGTCTTACCCCCCCAGCTCAAGAACATCCTGCTGCAGCCCATTGCGCCCCACCTGAGCATGGACCGCGCCATCGTCCTGTCGCAGGGAGCCATGGTCAAGATCCTGGTCCAGACCGATCACCAGGCCATCCTGACCGTCGACGGCCAGTTCGAGTACGAGCTGCGGGACGGCGACGTCGTCACGGTGCAGGCCAGTCACAACCTGGGGCGCTTTGTGCGGCTCCAGGACAAGACATACTTTTATCGCACCCTCATGGAAAGGCTGCGCTGGCCGCTGTCCTCACCGTCGCTGTAGACCTGGGATCGGAAACCAGAGGTGCCTTCTCGCGCCGCACGACAACAGTCGGTGCACATCCACAGTTCCGCCCTGGCTAAGCGCAGAGAGAGCGCCTGTTGTGGACGCTTGCCACGTCGAGCAGCGGGGCGAGCCGTTGCTCTACGGCCGTTGAGTTGAGACTGGCCCTCAGTCGCGCTCGTACACCTCGGGGTTCACGCAGTTGGGCAGTCGCCCACCGCGCAGGCCCGCCAACAGATTCTCGGCAGCCATGACGGCCATTCGCGTGCGCGTGGCCCAGCTGGCGCTGGCCATGTGCGGTACCACCAGGCAGTTGGGCAAGGCCAGGAGCTTGTGCCCTGGGGGCAGCGGCTCCGGGTCGGTGACGTCCAGGGCGGCATAGGCGATCTGCCCGGCCGCCAGCGCCTCGTACAGATCGCCGGTGTGGACCACGGGACCGCGTGAGGTATTGATCAAGACGGCAGTCCGTTTCATCTTGCTCAGGGCCCGGGCATCGATGAGGTGGCGGGTCTCGGCGGACAGGGGTACGTGCAGGCTGACAAAGTCGGACTCGGCCAGCAGCTCGTCCAGCGCACACCGCAAAGCAACGCCCACAAAGGGCGCCTTGCCTTCGTCGCAGTAAGGGTCAAAGTAGACCACCCGCATGTCAAAGCCCATGGCCCGACGGGTCATCGCCTGGCCAATGCGCCCCATGCCGACGATGCCGAGGGTAGCCCCGTGCACATCGTGCCCCAGGAAGAGCGTGGGGCCCCACGTGCGCCACTTGCCGGCGCGCACATAGTCGGCGCCTTCGACGATGCGCCGGGCACCCGCCATGAGCAGGGCAAAGGCCATGTCGGCGGTGGTCTCGGTCAGCACGCCGGGGGTGTTGCCCAGGGGAATGCCCCGTGCGGTGGCCGCCGGCACGTCCACATTGTCATAGCCCACGGCATAGTTGCTGATGACCTTTAATCCCGGGCCCGCGGCGTCCATCACCTCGGCATCCACTCTGTCGGTCAGCAGCGAGACGATGCCCTCCACGCCGCGCACCCTGTCCAGAAGCACCTCCCGGGACGGCGGCAGCTCTTCGGGCCACACGTCGGCATCGCACGTCTGGCGGATCAGGTCGAGCCCTCCCTCGGGCAAAGTGCGCGTGACAAAAACTTTCGGCTTGCTCATGCTCCACCTCGAGCGGGTTTGGCTCCCTCAAGAAACCCAGATGAACAACAGGTCGTTAACGTTGGTGCCCGTCGGACCCGTGCGCAGCAGGTCGCCCAGAGCATCGAAGAAGGGATAAGCGTCATTGTTCGCCAGGTACGCCCGCGGACGGAGGCCCAGGGCGCGGGCCCGGGCTACCGTCTGGCCGCCGGCGACGGCGCCCGCCGCGTCGGTGGGTCCGTCGCTGCCGTCGGTGCCCAGGGCCACCAGCAGCACACCGGGTATGTCTTCCAAGGCCAGGGCCGCGGCCAGCGCCAGCTCCTGGTTGCGGCCCCCCATGCCCCGACCACGCACGGTGACGGTCGTCTCCCCGCCCCACACCAAGCAGGCAGGCCGGGGCACGGGGCGGCCGTGGACAGCCACTTCCCTCGCCAGGGCCGCAGCGACGCGGCCCACCTCGCGAGCCTCGCCCTCGACAAAGGTCGACAGGAGCAGCGCGTGGAAGCCCAGCTGCCTGGCAGACTCCACGGCGGCCTCGGCGGCGAGGCGATTGCTGCCGACGATCACGGTCTGCACCTGCTGAAACAAAGCATCCCCGGGTTTGAGCGTCTCGTCGACGCTGCCCTCCAACCCGGCGCGCAAGCGGGCGGCCACCGCGCCAGGCAAACGCTCTGCCAGGCCGTAGCGCTCGACCACCGCCCAGGCGTCGGCAAAGGTTGTCGCATCCGGGCTGGCCGGACCAGAGGCAATGACCTCCAGGGGATCGCCCACCACGTCCGACAGAACCAGCGCCGCGACACGGGCCGGGCTGGCCAGGCGGGCCAGCCCGCCGCCCTTGATCTGCGACAGGTGCTTGCGCACAGAGTTCAGCTCGGAGATCGTCGCCCCAGAGTGCAGCAGCAACTCCGTGGTGCGGACGAGGTCGTCAAGGGCGAGGGCCCCGGCGGGGAGGGTCAACAGCGCCGAGGCGCCGCCCGAGAGGAGGGCCAGCACCAGGTCCCGGCCGGTGGCCTGCTGTAGCAGATCGGCCATGCGCCGCGTGGCAGCCACACCCGCGGCGTCGGGCAGGGGATGGCCCGCCTCGGCGACCTCGATCGGGCCGGTCTTGATGCCGGGATCGGCGTGGCCGTGGCGGGTGACGACCAGCCCGCCGGCCAACCGATCGCCGAGGAGGGAGGCCAGGGCGCCAGCCATGGCCGGGGCAGCCTTGCCACCGCCTACCACCCAGATGCGATCCACGGCGTCCAGATCGTAGCTCTGCCCGGCGATGACCAGGCGGCTGCCTTGGCGTTCCACGTGCCGGTGCACCGCTGCTCCCGGCTCCACGGCAGCAAGGGCGGCGTGCACCACTGCCACGATGGCCGCGGCGTGTGGCGAGCTCCTGATCGTCAGGCTATCCATAGGCCTGTCTGCTAGGGTGACCAGCCGGCTCAGGGCAGGGGATCGCGCGCCGGCACGGTGTGGCCCTGCAGTCGCAGGTAGGCCTCCACTCCGTCCAATAAGTGCTCGACATAGTCAGAGGAGGCGGCCTTGCCGATATGACCAACGCGCAAGATCTTGCCGCTGAGGTCCTCCAGCCCACCGGCGATCATCACCTGCCACTCTTCCATCAGGTAGCGGCGCAGATGTTCGACGTCCATGCCGGGCAAGCCGTAGAGGGCAGTGATGAGCGGCGAAGTGTAGGCTTCCGGTGTGAGCGCCTCAAAGCCCAGTCGACCGAGCACCGAGCGGACGCGGCGCGCCGCGCTGCGGTGGCGCTCGTAATGGGCCTCCAGTCCGCCATCGAGGATGCGCCGCAGGCTGGCGCGCAGGGCAACCACGACGTTGGTCGGCATGGTCGTGGGGTAGGGGTGCCATTGCCCCCAGTGGGAGATATAGTGCTTCCAGGTACCCAAGTTAAGGTACCAGCCGTGAGCGCGGTCAGGCTTGGCCTCGATCTGCCGCCAGGCACCTGCGCCTACAGAGATGGGCGCCACGCCGGGCGGGCAGGCGAGACACTTGTTGGCCACAGTGACGCACACGTCGATCCCCAGCTCGTCCACCGGCAGTGGCACGCCGCCCATGGACGAAACAGCATCGACGATAATGGGCACTTCCAGTTCCCGGGCCACGCTGACGATCTCAGGCAGGGGGTTGAGGACCCCGGTGGAGGTCTCGAGGTGCACCACTGCCAGGGCCTGGATGTCGGGTTCCTGCCGCAACACCTCGCGGATGGCCTCGGGATCGAGGGGCTGGCCTTGCGGCGCGTCGACCCGCAGCACCTCCAGGCCGTAGCCCTCGGCCACGGTTCCCAGGCGATGCCCAAAGAAGCCATTGCGGGGTACCAATACCTTCTCGCCGGTGCGCATCATACTGCCCAGGGCAGATTCCAGCCCCGCTGTCCCCGGCCCGGGCATCAGAAGGAGATCGCTCCTGGTCTGAAAGATCTCCTTGAGGCCGGCGATCACCTCGTGATACACCTCCAGCCACTCTTTGCCATAGTGCGGGCGGGTGGGCTCGGCCATGGCCGCCAGGACGTCGTCCTCCGCGTCCACGGGCCCCGGGATCATCAAGCGCATCGACTGGCTCGTCACGTGGTTCTCCTCCTGGACCAGAAATTCTTGCCAGACTGTCCGCGTCTCGGCTATTGCATTCTCGGTGACGGCAGGTGCCGTCTTCGTCTGCTCGCGAGGGATTGGCAGATCCCTCTCGAGGCGCCGGAACTGGCGATGTGGCGTGAGCCTCCGGAGGCAAGGCCCGAATTCTGCAACAGCCCAGACGGCGTCAGGCCTCGCTTTCTTCCTCTTCCTCGGTTTCACCCCTGACCCAGGCGAACTTGCGGCGCAGGGCCGTAGGATAATACCGTTCCAGCACGTCATACTCAACGGCCCGGCCCCACTCGTAGTACACGCGCGGGTCGATGTACGACTTCAGGCTGGTGACCAGGTTCCATGTGCGCTTCTTGGCAGCGATGGCCGCCTGGACCTTGATCTTGCCCAGGGCAAGCTGCGCCTTTTCCAACTGAGCCTCGCTGGCCGCTGCGCGGCGCCTCGCTGCCTCGAGCTTTTTCTCGTACCTGGCTCGCACCTTCTTGGCCGATTCGGGGCCGGCCTCTTCTTCCTGTTGGCGGGCCTCGGCGCGCAGGGCGATGAGCGCCTCGCGGTGGGCCCGCACCTGGGCCCGGTACTTGTTCACGCGCTCCCTGGACGTTTCCTGGCGTTCCCGGTAACGCTTGCGACTGCGGTCCCAGGTGGCCGGTTCCTGCTTGGTGTGGTTGCACAGGATAGCCGCTTCCAGGTTCGCCAGGTTGGCCACCTCCCACTTCCTGTGCTCCGGATCTTCGGCCGCGACCCCGGACTCCTGCAGGCAGTCCTGCACGGCCATCGTGGCATGGTGCGTGCGAAAGACCTTGGCCGTCAGGCCAGGCAGAACCTCCGACAGGTAGGCGTTGACGTGGCGGCTGCTGAAATCGGGAAAGAGCTGGGGCTCGTCGCGTGTGGGATGGCTGCGGTCGCCGTTGCCGCTGTTGCTCGCGGGTTTGGCGGTGCGAATCAGCTCGGCCAGGTTTTCGCGGACTACCTCGGGCACCTCCAACTTCTTGTGCCAGAGGATCGAGTCCTTACCCAGGAAACGGAACTCGGCCAGCCCGTCTTCGTGCAGCGTGACGTGTTCCGGGCGGAGCGTTGTCGCGCCCACTGTGTCCGCCTCGTCGGGATCTTTTTCGTCGCCCACTCTCAAGCACAGGGCGTCGATCAGGTAGCAGGCCGTCGCGATGCGCCACCGGTCCGATTCGCCATTCTGGCACAGATCCTGCTGGATGCGCGCTCGCACCGTGTCCAGCTGGTCCTCCAGCTCGTACACTTTGTCGAACTTGCTCGCCTCACGCGCCTGTTTGATGGGGGCGCTGTCGTGCAGCCAAACATACTTCAGCTTGTCCGAGAGCTTGTCCCGCCAGCGCGCCACCCACAGGGAATCGGGCTGCCAGACGATCTCGGCCCATTCTCCTTCAGGCCGGGGCGCATCGGGGCTGAGGTTTAGCGTGATGTCCTGCCGCCTGGCTCCCTCCTTCCAGCGGCCGCGGAGGGGGTGCTTGCCCCGCCCCATAAAGATCCCGCTCGGCTCGGTGATATAGTTAGCCAGCTCGACGCGCTCGCCGTCGACGATAGCATGGCCGAAGCGCTCCTTCAGCTTTTCTCTCAGCGCCTTGCGCTCGGCGGCCTGGGCCTTTCTTTGCTCCAGGCTGAGGCACTCCTTCGCCTCTCGCTCAGCCTGGACCAGCCGTTGGGCCGGTCCAAAATCCACGTCCTCAACGCCAAGCACTCGCTCCAGGCCGAGCGCCTGGCAGAAATCAGTCATAAAGTTCCGGGCAAATGTCCGGTCCTTGACGTAGGGTGTGCCGAGTTTCCTGGCCCAGGCAAGCGCCATCTCCTCCTGCTTGGGCGTGAGGGCCACCTCTCGGCCATCCACCTTCAGCACCAGGCCAACGCACCTGGGTGACTCGGGCACAATCACCCCGTTGTGGATCAACTGCTCCAGCATCCAGATCACAACCTCAGCGGCGGGCCATCAACGCCCGCAACGTGGCAGCGGCCTGCACGGCAATCACCCCGGCCAGGAGAACGCCGGCCAGGGCGATTTTGCCTGCATCCACGGCTTCCTCGAAATAGACCTCATCATCGGTGACGACGATGGCGCCCAGAGGCCGCGACATGGCGCCGCCGCCCGCGCCGCCCTGCCCTTCAGCAGCCAGGACTGTCTCGTCCTCGGGAATGTCGTCAGGATGCCCGAAACCCAGGCCAAAGCCATAGCCGACCTGCGCGACGGGGATCACCGTCCTGTTGTCGAACAACAGCGGCTCGCCAAAGGCAGAGCGCCACTGAGCCGTGTCGCGCACCCTCTCGACAGCGTCGAATAACCGGTTCAAAGGCATCGTCTTGCTCCTTCCTTCAAGCTTTGCCGCCGGGCCCTCGTTTTCGCAGCAGCCAACGAACGGCCACAAAAAGCAGCGCGGCAGCTACGGCTGCTAGGTACATGCCCAGTAAAGCCCGGGCAGTACCATCCCGCACGGCCACGCGGTGCTCGCCGCCGGGCGTTACTTCCATCATGGCCAGGGGCTTGACGTACGCCACGCCCCAGCCGCGCCCTTCAATGCGATGGGTGCCGATGGTGGCCCAAGCTCTGCCCAAGGAGACGACCCGCGCCAGCGGGACGAGCCTTCGCCCGCGGACTTCATAGGGCTCGCCGCGCACCGTCTCCACTCGGAGCAAGCGGTTCGTGGCTCGTCGCTTGGCTTCTTGCATGGGTACGTCTCCTTCCTGGCCTGGCTCGCGCGCCCCGTGCCATCACCTGAGGGGGCAAGCAGCCCGTACACGCCCCGGAGTATAACACAAAACCCGAGCGAAAACAATCCTGGGCCGTCGCTCAGCAGCCGGAGCCCCGTTTCATTGCCGGACTCGGGCGGACGCAGCACTTTGCCCGGTGCCGACAGGACCACGTCCCGTTTTAAGCGTGATTGACACCCGCAGGAATGTGGGTTATAATCAGCATCGGCGAGCTTCACTCGGAAAGGACAGGATCGATGGAACGCTCTGACATCCTCTGGCTGGCCGTTGATTGGAGAAAGCCCTGACATGCCACCCCTCGTCCGGATCTTTGTTCGCACCTCTTTCCTCTACTTTCTCGGCGCCTTTCTCCTCGGCGCCCTCATGGCCCTCGATAGCTGGCTCGGCCTGGCTCGCTGGCTCCGGGCGGTCTACCTCAGCCAGCTGCACATCCTCGTGGTCGGCTGGATCACCCAGTTGGCGATCGGCGTCGCCTATTGGATGTTCCCGCGTTTTCGCAAGGAGGCGAACCCTGCACCGCGGGGGTCGGACAGGCTCACGTGGGCCGTGTTCATCCTGCTGAACGCCGGCATACTGCTTCGTTTTCTCTTTGAGCCGTTCTATCTCATGGGCCCCCGCCCCTGGCTCGCCGCGACCGTTGCCCTCGCCGGCGTGCTGCAGGCCCTGGCAGCCCTTGGCTTTGGCCTGCTTATATGGGGCCGCGTGCGGCCCATGGAGCCCTAGGAGAGGCCGGTGCCAACCACCTCCCGCGTTACGATCAAGGCCTCCATCATCTACCTGGCGGTCGGCGCCACCTTGGGCGCGCTGCTCTTTATTAATCGCTGGCTGCCCCTGGGGCCTGCTATCCCGGTGCTCAAGATCACCCACGCTCACTTCCTGGTGATCGGCTGGTTGACGCAGCTCATCCTCGGGGTGGCGTGGTGGCTTTTTCCGCCCCTCAAGATCGGCCGCGAGCGCGGGGCCGGCCCGGCCCGCCGCCACGGCCAGGAACAGCGCGGCAGCGAGCCGCTCTTCTGGCTGACCGCCGCGCTCCTCAACCTCGGCACCCTCCTCCGCGGACTCGGGCCGGCACTCTACACCTGGACCCGCGTCGAAGCCTTCACCGTGCTGGCCGGCCTCTCCGGTCTTCTGCTTCTGGCCGCCGCCATTGCCTTTGTGGTCAATTTGTGGCAGCGCGTGCGGGCCTTGGGCCGCGATAGGTAGCTGCCCGGCCCCCCACCAAGCCTAAACGGAAAGGAGTTCCGGCCATGTTGGAAGCCATCCTCAGCCCCGAACAACGGCGGCTGCGCGATGAGGTGCGCGACTTTGTGCGGTCTGTGCCGAAGCAGCTGGTCCTCGACATGGACGCAGAGCGTGTCCGCTATCCCCGAGAGTACGTCGAGGCGCTGGCCGGGCAAAAGCTCCTCGGCCTGCGCTTCCCCCCGGCATACGGCGGGCGAGGTCTGGGCTGGTGCGACGAGATCGTCGCCCTGGAAGAGGTCGGAGTGCTGGGCACATCCCTCGCCTGCCTCTTCTCCCTGCCCAGCATCGTCGGCGAGGCGCTGAACGACTTTGGCACGCCGGAGCAGAAGGAGCGCTGGCTGCGTCCCATCGTCGAAGGACGCCTGACCGTGGCCGAGGCGCTCACCGAGCCCCGGGGCGGGTCTGACTTTTTCGGGACGACGACGACCGCCAGGCGCGAGGGCGACACCTTTGTCCTCGAAGGCCAGAAGCGGTTCGTGGTGGGTGCCGACGGTGCCGACCTGCTGCTGGTCTACGCCCGCACCGATCCCAAGGCCCGGCCTCACCAGGGGCTGAGCCTCTTCTTGGTGGAGCGGGGACCCGGCGTGGAGGTCGAGCACGTCTACGGGCTCATGGGCACGCGGGGCGGCGGCACGGGGCGCATCCGCTTCCGCGAGGCGTGCGTGCCGGCCGAGAACCTCGTCGGCGCGGAGAACGGCGCCGGGGCCATCTTTTATCAGATGATGGTCCCCGAGCGGATGACGAGCGCCGCCGGGGCCCTGGGCATGGCCCGCGCCGCCCTGGAAGTCGCCGCCCGCTATGCTGACAAGCGCAAGGCGTTCGGGCAAAAGATCCGCAGCTTTGAGGCGGTCAGCTTCAAGGTGGCCGACAGCATCACCCAGCTCGACGCCGCCCGCATGCTCGTCTACGGCGCTGCGCGCTCCATCGACGCAGGCGACGACTCGTCCCGCTGCCGCCGCCTGGTCTCCGAAGCCAAGAAGTTTGCCACCGAGACGGCCTGGCAGGTGGTCAACCACGCCATGCAGATCCTGGGCGGCATCGGCTACACCAACATCTACCCCATCGAGCGCCTGCTGCGTGACACGCGCCTGATCATGATCTGGACGGGCACCAACGAGATCATGGACCTCATCATCCAGAGCGAATACTACCGCGAGCTGCTAGGCCGGGCAAGCGCTGTACGCGACGTGGAGGGGGATGCGGCAGAGGCGGAGCGGGGGGAGGAAAAGGTCTATGAATAGGTCGATGAACGGCGGGCACCGGCCCTGGAGTTTGCGGTGCACTAGAGCGTGGGGCAGGGTGAAACAAGCAGGCGCTACAGCCCACCGATGATCGCCACCGCCCGGGCCACTCCGTCTTCGGCCTGGATGGTGGCACCCAGAGTAGCGGCGCGCTGCCGCATGGCCGCGTCGGCGGTCGCGGTGTGCAAAGCCCGCGCGAGGCGGTCCACGGTTAGCTGCCTGCGGCGGATGGGCTGCGGGCCAACGCCCAGGTCAGAGACACGCTGCGCCCAGAAGAACTGGTCGGCGAAGAATGGAATGACGACCGACGGCACGCCCGCCCGCAGGCCGGCAGCAGTGGTACCGGCGCCGCCGTGATGCACGACGGCCGACACGCGTGGAAAAAGCCAAGAGAAGGGAGCCGAATCGAGCATATACACGCTTGCCGGGAGATCGGTCGGGCGCAGGCCCCCCCAGCCGGCGAGCAGAATGGCCCGCTGCCCGGCGCGCGCAAGCGCCTGTACCACGAGAGCGGCAGTCGCTTCCGGGTCGCGGTCGCTCATGCTGCCAAAGCCGACGTATACGGGTGGGGGCCCTGCCCCCAAGAACTCGACCAGGGCCGGCGGCGGCGTCCAGTCCTCAGCCGGGTCCAGGAACCAATAGCCGGTGACATGTGTGGCCGCCCCCCAGTCGGGTGCAGGCGGGATGACGGCCGGGCTAAAGCCATAGAGGATTGGATAGCGCCGCCCACCATCGTGGATGCGTGGCCCCCAGAGCGGAGCAGGCGGCAACCCCAGCACTTGCTTGCGCACCTGGCTAATAGCCGGGCGTAAGCCCTGCCACATCATCTGCCGGGCGAGGTGGTACGACAGGCGATTGAGCGAGGCGCCGAGCCATGCCGGGGGCCTGGGAATGATAAAGCTGGGATAGGCTCCGGTGGGCGTAAAGGGGATATAGTAGGCCTGCAGCACGGGTAGATCGAGCTTTTCCGCGAGGGCCTGGGCGACGAACAGGCCGCCGACGCCGGCGAGCACTGCATCCATGCCGCGACAGGCAGCCAGCCCACCCTCGGCCATGGCCACAGCCCTGCTCTTGGCCTCTTTGGCCATCTGCGAAAGAACGGCGATAAAGCTCCCCTTGCCAATGCGGTTACGCATTTCCCGGCTTTGCGCAATACCCTGAATGCGACCGGCCATAGGCCAGAACTCGACCCCGTGTGAGCGAGCGAGCTCCTCAAAGTCCTCGTGGCTCACGAGCCGCACTCCGTGGCCGGCCGCTTGCAGGCCCTTGCCCAGGGCGGTATAAGGCTCGACGTCTCCCCGGCTGCCGGGGGCTATAATGGCAATACGCATGGAGGTGTCCTATCCTGGTGTTGTTTGAAACCGGGAGTTCTCTTCACCGACAATTGTGTAATCCCGGAATCTTGTGCTATAATAATTCTAGAATTCCATTGTACCCGGAATCCTGGTATTGTCAAATCGATGGCTCGACTCATCATAGCTTGCAATGCCGGGCCCTCAGGGCACGAGCCGGCAAGCGCCAAGGAGAGTCAGAAATGACTAATGGGTTTACGCGCCGCAGAGAGCACAGCAAAGAAGAAATCCGCAGGGCCGCTTGGCAGCTTTTTAGCGAGTTCGGCGTCGGAAAAGTAAGCATTGCAGATATTGCCCGTAAAGCCGGCGTGTCGCAGTCCACCATTTACAATAATTTTCAGAGCAAAGATGCGCTGGCCCAGGAATTTGTGACGTCGATGGTCGATCAGCTTGCCACTCGCGTCCAGCAGGCCCTGGGGCCCCACCGGTCGTACAGGGACAGGTTGACGGCATTCATCAAATCCATCTCGGAGATCATGACCGACGCGAGAGCCTCGGGCGTGGACGCTGCCGCCTTCGGCGGAAGTGCAGGTCTGTTGAACGACCCTGAAATCAACAAGATCCGCGCCGCCGCCCGGGAGAAACTGGCAGACCTGCTTGTGGGGCTGGTGCAAGAGGCCAGAGATCAGGGACAGATTGTGGGGAATCTCTCGGCAGAGGCGTATCGCCTCTATTTCATTGCCTTTATGAATGTATTCGCCGATCCTGAGCTGCAGCACCGATTCTCCAGAGATGCCCAATTGGCAGACCACGTGGGCGCACTCATGCTGTATGGATTGACCGGGCAGCGCTAGGCCGCGGACGATACAACAGTGGACCTGATCATCCAGCTCCGCCCTTTGCCTGGTGGTGAACGGCCGACGAGCTGAGGATTGCCGATCTTTTGACACCAGGACTCGCCGAATCAGCGTGTTGCTAGACCGTGCAGTCTGAAACAGGACAAGTTGTACGAATCGGCATTCACTTGACAACTGACACGTTTCCCACTACACTACCCCTGCACCTCGGTTTTGTGGCCGCGCAGTACGGAAGGGAGGAAGTGGATGATCGGGGCGGTGTTAAACGGTCGCTATCGCCTCGAGGCCGAACTAGGCCAGGGCGGCATGGGAGTGGTCTACCAGGCGCGCGACCTGCTCCTCGATCGGGACGTCGCGGTGAAAATCCTGTCCGCCGACCGGTTGGGCGCCGAGGGCCGCAGCCGCCTGCTGCGCGAGGCCCGCTCGGCAGCGCAGCTCAACCATCCCAACATCGTCTCCATCCACGATGCGGGCGAGGCGAGCGTGCCGGGCACCGCCGACCCCGTGCCGTTTATCGTCATGGAGCTGGTCGCCGGCCCTTCCCTCCACGAGAGCCCACCTGATGGCCTTGCAGAGACCCTCCGCCTTGCCGGCCAGATATGCGCCGCCCTGGAGCACGCCCATGCTCACGGCATTGTGCACCGCGACCTGAAGCCAGAGAACGTGCTACTCGCGCCGGGCAGCGCGGGCGGGCGGGCCACGGCCAAGCTCAGTGACTTTGGCCTGGCCCGGTCAATGGTCTCGCGCTTGACGACCGAGGGTACGATCGCCGGCACCGTCTTTTACCTCGCGCCCGAGCTGGCGGTCGGGCAGGAATTCGACGGCCGTGCCGATCTGTACGCCCTGGGCGTGATGCTCTACGAGCTGACGACCGGCGAGCTGCCCTTTAGCGCCGGCGACCCGGTCGCCGTCATCTCCCAGCACCTGCATGCACCGCCCGTTCCACCCCGCGCACGGCCGCGAGGAGCCTCGCTGCCCGCCGCCCTGGATGCGCTCATCCTGCGGCTGCTGAACAAGAGTCCTCAAGACCGTCCCGGCTCCGCGGCCGCAGTTGGCCAGGTCCTGGCCCGCCTGGCCGCGGGTGAGCGACTGCCTGCGATATCCACCGCCGAGGGACAGGGGCTGTCCGTACTGGACCGCATCGCCCGCGGGCGCCTGGTGGCCCGCGAAGAAGAGCTGTCCCGGGTGCGGGCGCTGTGGCAGCGGGCGGCGGCCGGCGAGGGACAGGTGCTGCTCGTGGGAGGCGAGCCGGGCGTTGGCAAGACCCGCCTGATGCGCGAGCTGGTCACCCAGGTCCAGGTGGCCGGCGACCGGGCACTGGTAGGCGAATGCTACGCCGAGGGCGGCGCCCCGTACGCCCCATTTGGACAGATCGTGCAGCGCGCGCTGGAAAACGACGCCGGCGACCGCCTCTCACTCCCCGATTTTGTCCTGGCCGACCTGGTGGCGCTGGCCCCTGCGCTCCGCGTTCGCTTCCCCGGCGTCTCGCCCAATCCGGCGCTTGACCCCCGGTCGGAGCAGCAGCGGCTGTTCGAAAGCGTGGTCGCCTTGTGCACGGCGCTCAGCGCGCGGGGGCCGCTGCTGCTCGTGTTGGAAGACGGCCATTGGGCCGACAGCGGCAGCCTGGCGCTGCTGCGCCACCTGGCGCGCCGAACGCGCGCGCAGCCGGTACTGGTCGCTGTCACATATCGCGACGCGGAGCTGGATCAGGCAGTTCCCTTCCGTGACGTACTGGTGGACCTCAACCGTGAACGCCTGGCGACGCACCTGAAGCTCTCGCGCCTGGACCGGGGCGGGACGCGCCGGCTCCTGGCAGCCCTGTTTGCCGAGGAGATCACGCCCGAGTTCCTCGACGGCATCTATCACCAGACCGAAGGCAACCCGTTCTTTGTCGAGGAGGTGTGCAAGGCGCTGGTGGAGAGCGGAGCGCTGACGTTTGCCGAAGGCCGGTGGCACCGCCCGACCATGGATCGGGTGGAGGTTCCTCAGAGTGTGCGGCTTGCGATCCAATCGCGGGTGCGCCGCCTGCCCGAGGAAGTCCGGCACGTCCTGCACATGGCAGCGACGCTGGGCCGCGAGTTCGGAGTCGACCTCCTTGTGGAGGCCATGGGCCGCGCGGGTGCAGACGAGGAAGTCGTCAGCGACGCGCTAGACGCCGCAGCACGGGCGCAGCTCGTCGAGGAGGTGGGCACCTCGCCGGCGCGGGAGCTGTCCTTTTCCTTTATGCACGCCCTCATCCCCGCGGTACTGGCCGACGCAGTTCCCGCCCTGCGCCGCCGGCGACTGCATCGCCACGCGGCCGAGGCGGTGGAGCGGCTGCACCCCGACGACGACGAAGCACTGGCACGCCATTTCGCCGCGGCCGGCGACCGGGTTCGCGCCCTGATCTACAGCACCCGCGCCGGCGACCGGGCCGCTGCCGTGTATGCCAACGCCGAGGCCGAGCGGCACTACCAGGCCGCGCTGGAGATGGCGGGAGATAGCCCGCAGCGCGCCGGATTGCTGGGCAAGCTGGGCGTGGCCCAGGTGGCGCAGGGCAGCTACGATGAGGCATTCGCCAATTGGCGGCAGGCCATCGCGCTCTTTCTCGCGACGGGCGATCGGGATGGAGCGGCAGCCCTGTATGCGCTTGCCAGCTTTGCTACCTGGGAAAGAGGAGACGCACCCGGAGCTCTGGCGCTGTGCCGGGAGGGGCTGGCAGCCGTGGCCGGGGCTGAGATGGCCGCGACCGCCGGCGTGGCCAGGCTGTTGCAGGAGACCGCACGCACGTGCGTTTTCAATTACCTCCCTGAGGAAGCTGCGCTGCTAGGCCGGCGGGCGCTGGTGTTGGCCGAACAGCTCGGCGCTGTCGACCTGCAGGCCGACGTGCTCATTACCTTGGGCCTCCTGCAGGGCCAGACCACGGAGGAGGCCGTGGCCCTCACGCGCCGCGCCGTAGAGCTGGCCGATGCCGCTAGGCTGCTGCCCCAGGCCGCCCGGGCCATCAACAACCTGGCGTTCTTCTTCGAAGAGAGGCTGGGTGATCTCGCCGCCGCGCGCGCTCACTATCTGCGGGCTGCAGAGCTGAGACGGCAGACAGGGGCCATCGTCCCGGAGCTTGGAACGAGGGCCGACGCCGCGATGACAGCCGTGCGACAGGGAATGCTGGCGGTCGCGGAGCAGGAGGTTCTGGAGCTGCGCCGCTTGCTGGCCGCGGTTCCCGACCCGGGCCGCGCCGCCCTAGACGTGAGCTTTACAGAGCTTGGCCTGCGGCGCTACCGCGGCGAGCTTGCCGAGGCTGCCGCTCTGTGGGAGGCCCTGCGGGCCGAAGGGATTTCCGTCGGCGGCCTGGGAGGGACGGTAGAGGTGGACGAGTGGCCGGTCGAGGTGGAGTTTGAGCGCGGCAACGAGCGGCAGGCGGAAGCGCTGGCACAGGAGGCCATAGCGACCAGCAAGCAGACCCGTGGAAAGACCGTGTTCATGACCGCCCTGCTCAGTGCGCATTATGCCGGGCACGGCGAGCTGGAGCGCGCCCGTCTGCTGCTGTCTCAGGCCCGCGAGGAAGCCGCCGCATGGCGGTTGACATCGTGGGAGGCCGTATCCCTCACTCGGGCCGAGGCGCACCTGGCCGCTGCGGAAGGGCGCTGGCCCGCCGCCCTGGAGGCCTTTGAAAGCCTAGTGGGTGAATATCGCCGGGCCGGTGCGCGCTGGCGTGTGGCCCGCACGGTGCGCGAGTGGGCCCAGGCGCTGCTGGCGCGTGGCGGGCCTGGGGACCGCGAGCAGGCGCACTCCCTGCTCGCGGAAGCCGCCACCGAGTTCGAGGCGGTGGGCGCGCCGTACTATGCGGAGCAGGCAAGACGGCGGATGAACGAGCTGGACCAGGGGTAGGTTCGTCAAGTCTGATGGCTTGGAGGTAGAATGATGCTGACAACTTGGTGCGAGCCGCTGCCGAGGCGTGATGTTTGATATCATCGTCGTTGGCCTGGGTGCCATGGGCAGCGCGGCCGCCTATCACCTCGCCCGGCGCGGCCTGCGCGTGCTGGGCCTGGATCGCTTTCAGCCGCCTCATACCCGGGGCTCGTCGCACGGACAGAGCCGCATCATCCGCCAGGCGTACTATGAGCATCCCGCCTACGTGCCCCTCGTGCAACGTGCCTACGAGCTGTGGACCGAGCTGGAGCGCGAGTCCGGCCGAACCCTGTTTCGGCAGACCGGCGGCTTGATGATCGGCCCGCGCGACGGCGAGTTGGTGGCCGGGGCCCTCGCCAGCGCCCGGATGCACGGCCTTCGCTATGAGCTGGTCACCCCAGCCGAAGTCAGTGCCCACTACCCCGTTTTCCGCCTGCCGGATCCCTTTTCTGCCTTATGGGAGCCCCGGGCCGGCGTCCTGTTCCCGGAGGCCTGTATCTCGGCGCACCTGGAGCTGGCCGGGCAGCACGGGGCCAGCCTACGCTATGATGAGCCCGTCATCGGGTGGAGGGCTGGCGGGGAAATCGTCCGCATCTCGACGGCCAAGGGTCAGTATGAAGCCGGAAAGCTGGCGCTGACCGCCGGGGCATGGCTCGGCCCCCTGGTTCCAGAACTGCGCCTGCCCTTGTCGGTCGAGCGGCAGGTCCTGTACTGGTTCGAGCCAGCGGCGGACCGGGCCGCGTTCGGGCCGGAGAATTGCCCGATCTACTTGTGGGAATACGCGCCCGGACGTTTCTTCTACGGCTTCCCAGACCTGGGCACAGGGGTGAAGGTCGCCCTCCACCACCAGGGCGAGGCTGCAGGTCCTGACGCGCTGAACCGCACGGTAGACCCCGACGAGGAGGCCGGCATCCGCTCACTGTTGGACAGGTACCTGCCGGAAGCGAACGGCCGTCTGCTCGAGACGGCCGTCTGCATGTACACCAACACGCCCGATCACCACTTTGTCATCGATTTTCATCCAGCCCATCCTGAAATCCTGATCGCCAGCCCGTGTTCCGGCCACGGGTTCAAGTTCTCGGCTGCCATCGGCGAGATCGTGGCCGGATTGTTGACGGCCGGGACCGCGCCCTTCGATCTCAGCCTGTTCCAGCTCGGACGACTGACCGGGTGATCCGCGGGGAGCTGGACCACTGACCCGGGATACGCGCGGCCCTTCTGCCACCCTGGAATCGCCGGGCCGAACAGTGCGACGTGACGTTGAAGGAGGCCAATATGCGGAAAAGGCGCAGACCGTCTTGTGGGCGGATCGCCATCATCGGCATCGCCGCCATAGTGGGCCTGTGCCTGGCGACTGTGGGCCTGCTGGCCCTCAGCAACAGCCGTCTGCCGACGCAGTCTGCGGTTGTCGACCGACTCACCGGCCTCGACAAGGCACGGTTGGCCGAGGCGACCCATCTGCGGCAGGCGCTGGGGGACCAGGTCTGGCCGGGTTGGGGCCAAGCCGACATCCCCATCATCGTTTCGAACGAGGCGAACGCCTTTCTCACCGGTTACGCTGCTCCGCCGGCGGGCTGGATGAAGATGCCGGCCCGCGAGCAGCGTGGCAGCGAGTGGCGGCCCGTCTCCGGTGACACGTTCGAGGGCCAGACCTATTACCGCCAGCCGCTGCCCGACCCGGACGTTACCCCCGAGAATTTCACGGTGTTGGTCGGGGACCGGTGGGCGGCCACCATGGGTACCAAGGAGTACATGGAGATCGGGTTTTACCAGGGCTTCCGGCAGGACCTGCCACCGGTGGTGCGAGAGCTGTTCCCCTACCGGCTGCTGTGGGCCAACCTCATGGACCGGTCCGAGACCTATATCCAGGCCCTCGAGCACGAAGCCTTTCACGCCTTCCAGGGCTCCGTAGCCCCGGATCGCCTGGCTGCGGCTGAACGCGCCAACCGGGCTGAAGGACGCTACCCCTGGGACGATGCAGGGCTGCAAGAGGCGTGGCACGCCGAGCTGAAATCGCTCCAGCAAGCGGCGTTGGCCAAAACAGAGGGCGAGGTAGGTGACCTGGCCCGTGAGTTCCTGGCCCGGCGGGACCAGCGCCGGAAAGCTGCCGGGCTCGACGCCGAGTTGATCGATTACGAGCGCCAGCGCGAGTGGCTCGAAGGCCTGGCCAAGTACGCCGAACTGGCTATCGGGTGGGCGGCCGGCGCTGCTGCCGACTATGCGCCCGTCGCCGGCCTCACGGATGATCCCGACTTCCACGGCTATAGCACCCGGGAACGGTTTTGGCAACAGCAGATGGGAGAAGTGACGCGGTCGGCGAGCCGTGAGGGCGAGACACGGTTCTACTATGGGGGCATGGCCCAGGCCGTCGTGCTCGATCGGTTACTGCCGGGCTGGAAGGAGCGCGCCTTCAGAGGGGAAACGACGCTCGAGGACCTGTTGCGCGAGGCGACCCGCTGAGTGGGGGCCAGCAGATAGGCGAGGGCCCTCTGGCAGACAGGAGTGTGAGAATGAAGCAGAATCTGGCACTGCGAATTGTCGCGACTGTCTTGGCGCTCGTCGTGGCCGCGGTTCACCTTTTGATGCCCGAGCTCAGAATCGACTCCATCACCATCGTGCTGTTGGTCATTGCCGTGCTTCCTTGGGCTCAGCCGCTCATCAAGAGCATCGAGCTTCTCGGTGTTTTGCACCCAGGACTCGCAACACAGCGCACCGGCCTTGGCTGCCCTGCGCTTCGGCTATCACGTGTTTTTGACAAGCGCAGGAGAACCGGGTATAATTCTATCGAACGTTCGGTAGAATCTTGAGGAGGAGCGGGCATGTCCCAACGCCGGGCCGGGCGCGAAGACCAACTCTTCGAGACCGCCACCCGCCTGTTCAAGGAAAAGGGCTACCACGACACCTCGATGCAGGACCTGGCCGACGCGCTGGGCATGCAGAAGGGCAGCCTGTACTATTACATCGACTCTAAACAGGAACTGCTCCGCCTCCTCCTCGAACGTGCCACGACCTTCCTCGCTGCCGGCATCGACGACATCTATGCCGCCGAGCTGCCACCCAGTGAAAAGCTGCGCTGGGCGTTGCACAAGCACGCCGTGGCGATGATGGAACACCTCGACCTGGTGTCGGTCTACCTCCAGGAGTACCGCAACCTTCCCCCCAAACGCCTGCAAGAAGCCCTGGCGGTGCGCAAGCACTACGAGCAGGTATTGATGCAGATCCTGGAGGACGGCATCGCCTGTGGCGAGTTCCGGCCTGTGAACGTCAAGTTGGCGGTGTTTGGGTTGCTGGGCATGCTGAACTGGACGCACCAGTGGTTCTCGCCGGCAGGCGCGTTCTCCGTGGAGCAGGTGGCCGAGATGCTCGTCGATCTGGCGCTGAACGGCCTGGTGGCTCGCGAGAACGGCGACCAACAGGATCGTCAGGGGCCTGCCGCCATGAGGGCAGGCCCTCTTGCGTTTTGACCGACCGTAAGAAGCCAAGCAGTGAAGCACAAGGAGGTGGTATGGCACTTGATCTGAACGCCGTCGGGAAAAAGATCGGGCCGGTCACGAGCCGGTACCAGTGGAAGGACCTGGTGCTCTACGCCTTGGGGGTGGGCGCCGGGTTCGAGGACCTGGAGTACGTGTACGAGGAACGGCTCAAGGTCATCCCCACGTTCGCCATCCTCAGCATCTACCAGTTCTTCGAGGAGTTCCTCAACCTGTCAGGTGTGAACCTGGCGGGCATTCTGCACGGGGAGCATGATCTAATCGTGCATGGCCCGATCCCCGCCGAGGGGAGCGAACTCGTCCATGAAGGCAAGATCCAGGCCATGTACGACAAGGGGGCCGGCAAAGGGGCGCTGGTGGTCGCCGCGGTAGAAACGCAACATCCCGAGGGCCACAGGCTGTTCACCAACGTGGTGACCCTGTTCTCGCGTCTCGACGGCGGCTTCGGCGGCGAGCCGGGGCCAAAGGAGACGTTCGAGTTCCCCGACCGGCCGCCCGACTTCGAGGAGGCGCACCAGCCTTCGCGCGACCAGCCGCTGGTCTACCGCCTCTCGGGCGATACGTTTGCCCTGCACGTCGACCCGGACTTTGCCAAGATGAGCGGCTTTGAAGGACCCATCATGCACGGACTGTGCACCCTCGGCTTTGCCTGCCGGGCCGTCGTGAAGCACTTGTTATCCGGCGAGCCGGAGCGGCTGGCGCGCTTCCGGAACCGCTTCAGCCGGCCGCTCTACCCGGGCGAGCCGATCAAGACGCAGATCTGGAAGGATCCTGACGTCGATGGCCGGGCATACTGGCGTACGGTAAACGCCACAACGGGTGATATCGTCATCGACCGGGGCCTGGTGGAGTGGATCAGCCGCGAAGAGGCAGCCCGCCGGGCAAAGGCGACCGGCATCCGCTTCGACGACCGGGTGGCCATCGTCACCGGCGCGGGCGGCGGCCTGGGCAGAATGTATGCCCTCGAGCTCGCCAAACGCGGCGCCAGGGTCCTCGTCAACGACATCGGCGGCGCCCGCGACGGCACCGGCCAGTCCACCAGCGCAGCCGACACCGTCGTCGACGAGATCACCGCCGCCGGCGGCCAGGCCGTCGCCAACTATGATTCTGTCACCACCCCCGAAGGCGGCGAGCACATCGTCCAGGCCGCCCTCGATGCCTTCGGCC
>JBFYTF010000160.1:0-24494 GCA_041300865.1 Anaerolineae bacterium | reverse complement strand
TTCGACCCCACCGGCCTGGAGCTGGGTATCAAGGGCTGCACCGCAGCGCGTTATAACATGGCCGTCGAGCCCAACGGAGACGTCTTGCCCTGCCAGAGCTACTATGTCTCGCTGGGCAACATCCTCACGACGCCGTGGGAGGGCATCTGGGAGCACGAACTGGCCCGCTACTTGCGCAACCGGGACTTCCGCATGGATAAGTGCTACAACTGCCCCGACCACGTGCTGTGCGGTGGCGGCTGCCCGCTCTACAACGAGCACCACGCCGAGGAGAGCAGCGGGGCCTGAGGCCAGAGCCTCGCCGACCATTCTCAGGGGCGCAGCGACAAAGGATCTCCGCAAGCGCGGATTGTCAGCCGCTCAGAGCAAGCGAGGGCGCACTCGCGCTCTACCCGGGGGGCCGGCGCGTGCTTTAGGCCTCGATGGCTGCCGGTGCCCCGTCGCCTTTCGCATCGTGGTCGGGCAGCAGGTCCTCCAGGTTGCGGACCGCGGGCACAAAGAAATAGACCACGGCCACGATCACGAGGTAAGCGACGCCGGCGACGAGGAACTGCACGGCCATGCCCGAGCCCGGCCCCGTGCCCAGCAGCCCGCCAAAGGTCTGGGCCAGCCAGCCCGAGGATTGCATGGCCGGCTCGGTGACATAGTCGGCCAGGACCCCAGCGATGAGGGGTGTGATGGGGCCCATTGACCAGGCGATGAGCCGCCGGGCCGAGAACACCCGGCCCTGCACATCGGGCGCCACCTTCGCCTGCCAGATTGCCTGGCTGGCGCCGTTGGACAATGGCATGAAGATGGCCCCCACCCCGGCAGCCGCCATCCACTGCCACAAGCTGCGCGACAGGCCAAAGAGGATGAGGGCAAAAAAGCCGGTACCGACCTCCCCCACAAAGATGCTCGTCATGCGCCGCCGGAATCCGCCCCAGAGGCCCATGAGCACACCGCCGGCGACGGCGCCCACCGCCCAGGCCGACTGGACGGCGCCAAGGGACGTGCTGCTGTTGCCTGTCCGCGATAGCACAAAGGGAGCCAGGACGCCACCGGCCAGGCCGATAACAAAGTTGAGGGTCAGGAAGAAGAGCAGCAGGCCCAGGAGGCTACGGCGGGCCAGGATGTACTGAAAGCCGTAGAGCGATTCGCGCAGCAGGTTGCCCCGGCCCAGTTCCCCTTCCGCACTTTGCCCAGGCTGCGGCACGCGCACGGCCAACAGGGTGCCGATCGCCACAAAAAAAGTGGCGATGTCGAGGCCGAGGATGCCGCTCAGGCCGACGACGGGCAGCAGGGCGCCCGCCAGCATCGGTGCCGCCACTGACGGACCCGACTCCACGAGAGACATCATGCCGTTGGCCCGTCCGTACTGCTCCTTGGGCAGCATGGTGCTGATGGCCGCCGAGTAGGCCGGCCACTGGAACGTATTCCCCAGGCCCATGAGGGCTGCCGCGCCGTACAGGTGCCAGATCTCCAGACTGCCGGCGGCGTGGAGGGCGAGGATGCCAGCCGTGGCAGTGACCGCCGCCAGGTCGCTGACCATCATCATGAGCTTCCGGTTGTAGCGGTCGACCATGACCCCGGCGATGGGCGACAGCAGCAGGAAGGGCAGGGCGAAAGCCGTAGTCACGCCGCCCAAGGCCGTGGCACTGCCGGTCTCTTGATAGGCCCAGATCGTCAGGGCAAAGCTGGTCATGCTCGATGCCAGGACCGATACGATCTGCCCGGCCCATACCAGCGTGAAGCCGGGCATGCCCTCCAGCGGTTTGAGGCGAATGCCGAGGCGGGTCATTCTCTGCCTTTCATCCCGGCCGCACCCGACGCGCCGGGCCGGGCGACCAGGACCACGGTGCGCCCTAGGTGCCGCGCCGGGCAGCCCCGTGATCGCGGCCCAACGCCAGGTAGCCGGCGAGGGCGACGACGGCCACGGCCGCTGCCGCCCAAAAGGCGGCGGCATAGTCCCGGGCTTCGGCCAGGAGGCCCAGGCCATAGGCGCCGGCGCCAATGCCGGCGTCGAAAATGGTGTAGAGGAAGGCAAACGCGGCACCTCGCGACGCGGAGGGCACGCTGTCCACGAGGCCGGCGTCCAGGCTGGCGCGCACCAGGCCCCAGCTCAGGCCCAGGCCCGCACCCGCGGCCAGGAGCGCCAGGTCACTCCAGGCCAGGGCCAGGCCGGCACTGGCCAGCCCGGCGAGGATCATGCCCGGCACGGCCACCGCGCGGCGTCCCACGCGATCGGAGAGCCAGCCGGCGCTCGCCTGGCTGGCTATCATCGCCAGGGCAAAGGCCGTGAAGTAGGCGCCCGCGGCCTCCAGCCCGCGCTCCGCGGCAAAGGGTGGCATAAAGCTCAGCGCCACGCCATAGGCCACCGCCAGCCCAGTGCCCGCCAGCGAGGCCAGCCACACCGGGCGCAGGCGCGCCACCGCCCAGAAGCCGGGGCCGGGATGGGCTGACCGAGCGGCAACCCCGGGCTCCTCGAGGGGCAAGAGCAGGACAAGGCCGGCCAAAGCGATGGCTGACGCGGCATAAAAGTGGATCGTGTAGCCCCAGCGAAGCTGCACGGCAGCTCCCAGGGCCGGAGCGAACAACATGCCCAGGTTGTTGGTCACGCCCGCCAGGCCGACAGCCTCGCCCCTTCGCTCCGCCGGCGCCAGGCCGGCGACGAGGACCGTGTAGGCCGTGGTGAACGCGGCGAGGCTGACGCCACGCAGCAGTCGCACTGCCAGGAAAGGCCCGATAGAGTCTACCACGGTGTAGAGCAGAGGCTCCACGACAAAAAGGGCACTGCCGATCAAGAGGGCCGCCTTGTGCCCCCAGCGGTCTATGAGCGGGCCGATCACCGGCCGCGCCACGACGGCGCTAAGGGTGGAGAGCCCAAAAGCGAGGCCGATCTCTGCCGCCCCACCGCCCAGCTCCTGGATAAAGCCCGGTAGCGTTACATAACTCCACTGGAAACTGGCAAAGTAGAAAAAGTTGGCGGCGATGGCGAGGTAGAAGGCGCGGGGCCAGCGCCCGCGACGAAGACCCATGCTGGATACCTAGTCCTCGTCGAGGCGCAAGACGGTCATGAAAGCCTCCTGGGGGATCTCCACCTGCCCGACCATCTTCATCCGCTTCTTGCCCTTTTTCTGTTTCTCCAGGAGCTTTCTTTTCCGGGTGATATCGCCCCCGTAGCACTTGGACAGGACGTCCTTGCGCAACGCCTTCACGTTGGCCCGGCTGATGACCCGCTTGCCGACGGCCGCCTGGATGGCGACGTCGAACAGCTGGCGGGGGATGGCCTCTTTCATCTTGGTCACCAGGCGCTGGCCCTTATAAAAGGCCTGGTCGCGGTGGACGATGATGGACAGGGCGTCCACGGGCTGGCCGCCGACGAGGACGTCGAGCTTGACCATGTCGCCCGCGCGATAGCCGGCCAGGGAATAGTCGAGCGAGGCATAGCCCTTCGTGCGGCTCTTGAGCTGGTCGTAAAAGTCCACCAGGATCTCGGCCAGGGGCACCTCGTAGGTCAGGAGCACGCGGCTGGTGTCCAGGTACTCCATCTTTTTCATCTCGCCACGCCGCTTGACCACCAGGTCCATCACCTGGCCGATAAAGTCGGCCGGGGTATAGATCTGGATCTGCATCCAGGGCTCTTCGATCTGCGCCACCTCGGTCTCTTGGGGCAGGTTGGCGGGGTTGTCGATGGCCAACACCTGCCCATTCGTCTTGAGCACCTGGTACTCGACGCTGGGCGATGTAAAGACGATGTCCAGGTCGTACTCGCGCTCCAGCCGTTCCTGGACGATGTCCATGTGGAACAGGCCCAGGAAGCCGCAGCGAAAGCCAAAACCCAGGGCGTGCGACACCTCGGGCTCGTAGACGATGGAGGCGTCGTTCAACTGCAGCTTGGCCAAGGCATCCCGCAGCAGGTTATAGTCTTCGCCCTCGGCGGGGTAGAGCCCGGCAAAGACCATGGGCTTGGCCGGGCGATAGCCGGCGAGTGCCTCGCCGGCCGGGTTCTCCTTGAGGGTGAAGGTGTCGCCCACGCGCAGGTCCTGGAGGGTCTTCAGGCCCGTGGCAACGTAGCCGACCTCGCCGGCGTCCAGGCGCTCGCAGGGCTGCATGCCGGGGCGAAAGACGCCGATCTCCAGGGGATCGACCTCCTGCTCGTGGGACATGAGCAACAGGAGATCGCCCGAGCGCAGGGCGCCGTCCATGACGCGGATGTAGGCCACCACACCCTTGTAGGAATCATAGTGCGAGTCAAAGATGAGGGCCCGCAGCGGTGCCTCCGGCCGGCCCGCCGGCGCGGGGATGCGCTGCACGACAGCCTCGAGCAGATCTTCGGCACCCGTCCCGGCCTTGGCCGAGGCATAGATGGCCTCGCTGGTCGGGATGCCGAGGAGGTCCTCAACCTCTTGGGCCACCTCTTCGGGCCGGGCCGAGATGAGGTCGATCTTGTTGATGACGGGCACGATGGTCAGGTTGACGTCCAGGGCCAGGTAGAGGTTGGCCAGCGTCTGGGCCTGGACGCCCTGGGTCGCGTCCACCACGAGCACAGCACCCTCGCAGGCAGCCAGGGCGCGGCTGACCTCGTAGGTAAAGTCGACGTGGCCCGGCGTGTCGATGAGGTTCAGCTCGTAGACCTGCCCATCGGGCGCAGTGTACTCCATGCGCACCGCCGAGGCCTTGATGGTGACGCCCTTCTCGCGCTCCAGGTCCATGGTGTCCAGGACCTGGTCCATCATCTCCCGCTGGGTGATAGTGCCGGTGCGCTCCAGCAGGCGGTCGGCCAGCGTGCTCTTGCCGTGGTCGATGTGAGCGATGATGCAGAAATTGCGGATGTGGTCTTGCTGCATGCTCAGGGCAGGCCGACGGCAGCCTTGACCTCGCCCAGCACCTGGTCGGCGATGGCCGATGC
Source organism: Anaerolineae bacterium (assembly GCA_041300865.1). Lineage (GTDB taxonomy): Bacteria > Chloroflexota > Anaerolineae > JAAYZQ01 > JAAYZQ01 > JAAYZQ01. Next base: position 19,603 of record JBFYTF010000160.1, on the reverse strand, counting down.
CCGGCGGGCTCCGTCGGCGAGCACGTCGCGGACGTAGCCAGGGTCGGTGGCGAACTCGGCGCGCCGCTCGCGGAAGGGAGCAAAGTGGTCGCCCAGGTTCCGGGCAAACTTTTTCTTGCAGTCAACGCAGCCGATGGCCGCCGAGCGGCAGTCGGCCTCGATCTGGGACACCTCGCCCGCGGAAAAGAAGCCGTGGAGGGCAAAGACGTTGCAGACCTCAGGATGGCCGGGGTCGGTGCGGTACTGCCGGGCCGGGTCCGTGACCATCATCCGCACCCGCTGCCAGATCTCGTCGGGGGTGGCGGCAATCTCGATGTGGTTGTCCAGCGACTTGCTCATCTTGGCCGCGCCGTCGATGCCGAGCACCTTGGTGAACTCGGTATGCTTGGCCTGGGGCTCGACGAGCACCTCGCCGAACAGGCTGTTAAAGCGGCGCACGATCTCGCGGGTGAACTCCAGGTGCGGTGCCTGGTCGACGCCGACGGGCACCGTGTCGGCCTTGTAAAGGGCTATGTCGGCGGCCATGAGCACGGGGTAGCCCACCAGCCCATAGTTCACGTTCTCCGGGCTCTGGCGCACCTTCTCCTTGAAGGTGGGCAGGCGGGTCAGCCAGCCCAGGGGAGTGACCATGGAAAAGATGGTGTGTAGCTGCGTGACCTGGGGCACGTGCGACTGGACAAAAAGGATCGTCTCCACCGGGCGGATGCCCGCCGCCAGCCAGTCCAGGGTCATCTCCCGCGTCCAGTCCTGGAGCTTGTCGGTGTCTTCCAGGGTCGTGAGGGCATGCAGATCGACGACGCAGTAGACACATTCGTAGTCGTCCTGCAAGGCCACGTAATTGCGGATGGCACCCAGGTAGTTGCCCAGGTGTTGCCTGCCCGTCGGCCGCGCCCCACTGAAAACCCGTCCCTTTTTGCCCATCTCAACTCTGCTCCTTTGCGGTCTGCTGCCTGCGGACCTGCCACCTCACCGCGACAGGGTTCCAGCCCGGCATTATACTCGAAAAGGCGGCGGGCGGCAAGCACGGGCCCCAATCCGGCGGGCTGTGCAGGACGAGCCGGCCGGTTGTCCCACACAAGTAGGTTGTGGCACACGCCGCCGGCGGGCGCAGACGAGGACAATGGCTACAGGATGCCGCGGTAGAAGCCGCCGTCCACCTGGATGGTCGTGCCGCTGATATAGCTCGCCCGCTCGGAGGCCAGGAAGGCGACCAGGGCGGCCAACTCTTCCGGCTCGGCCATGCGCTCCATGGGATAGCCGGCCGCAGCTGCGGCCATGACCTCTTCCACCGGCCTGCCCTGCTCGGCCGCCCGCGCCTCGAAAATCTCGGTGATCCGTTCCGTGCGGGTGTAGCTGGGCGCGACGTTGTTGATGGTGATGCCGTCGGGCGCCAGCTGCTTGGACAGCGTCTTGGCCAGGCCCACCACCCCAGCGCGGTAGACGTTGGACAACAGCAGATCGTCGATGGGCTGCTTGACCGAGATGGAGGTGATGTTGACAATGCGCCCCCAGTGCTGGAGGCGCATGGCGGGCAGGACCGAGCGGATGAGGCGCACCGCGCTCAGCAGCGTCCGCTCGTGCCCGGTGTGAAAGTCGGCGTCGTCCAGGTCACCGAAATAGCCGGGCGGTGGCCCGCCGTTGTTCGTCACCAGGACGTCGATGCGGCCGTAGCGGCGCAGCGTCTCGTCGGCCAGGTGCCGGATCTGGGCGTCGCCGGTCAGGTCGACGACGTGGTAGCGCGCCTCGCTGCCGGTCGCCTCGCGGATCTCGGCCACGGTCGCCACCAGATCCTCCTCGTGCCTGGCGCAGACCACCACCCGGGCTCCTTCGCGGGCCAGCTCCATGGCGCACGCCTTGCCCAGGCCGCGGCTGGCAGCCGCGACAATGGCCACGCGGTCTCGTAGTCCCAAGTCCATTTTCTCCTCCTGTGGTCCATTCGGTGAGATGCCGGTTCAATCCCGCGAGACAAGTATAGCACAACCAGGCGATTTGGCAACCCGTGCCCGAGGACGAGCGAGGCAGAGGTGCACTTTTGACAGGCCTGCTTCTTTTGAGTACAATTTTTCTGTCCCCGATTTCTTCGGTTTCGCGTGGCGCGCCGTTGACCCTTGCCACAGTGCAGGTGGATTGATAGACAGATGAGCGGGAGGATGCTATGGACCATGTTTTGGGGCTACGGTGCACCATTTGCGGCACGTTGTATGACCCACGTGATATCGAGTACGTTTGCCCGGCGCACGGCGATGACGGCATCGTGGATGTGGTCTATGACTATGACCTGATCGGCCAGCGTATCCTGCCCGAGAAGCTGGCCGGGCATCCCGCGCAGTCTATGTGGCGCTACCTGCCCCTGCTGCCCGTCGAGCCCGCGACGGTGTCGCGGCTGGCGGCGGGCACGTTGTTGGGCAGCGTCGGCTGGACGCCCCTCTACCCCGCGCCGCGCCTGGCCAGCAATCTGGGCCTCTCATGGCTGTGGGTCAAGGACGACGGGCGGCAGCCGACCGCGTCCTTCAAGGACCGGGCCTCGGCCATCGCCGTGTGCAAGGCGCAAGAGCGGGGCTACGAGGTGGTGACCACGGCCAGCACGGGCAACGCCGCCGCCGCGCTGGCCGGCATGTGCGCCGCCGTGGGCCAGGCCAACGTCATCTTTGTGCCCCGCACGGCACCCCAGGCCAAGATCGCCCAACTGCTGGTCTATGGCTCGCAGGTCCTTCTCGTGGACGGCACGTACGACGACGCTTTCGAGCTGTGCCTGAAGGCCGCCCCCGAGTTTGGTTGGTACAGCCGCAACACCGCGTACAATCCCTACATGAGCGAGGGCAAGAAAACGGTTAGCTACGAGATCTGCGAGCAGTTGACCGCCCTGGGGCCGCCGAATGCCGGATCGGAGAGCCGGGCAGTATGGTCGGTGCCCGATGTCGTCGTGGTGCCCGTGGGCGATGGCTGCATCATCGGCGGCGTGCACAAAGGGTTCGAGGACCTCATGGCCCTGGGCTGGATCGAGCGCATGCCGCGCCTCGTCGGGGTGCAGGCTGCCGGCTCATCGCCCCTGGTGGATGCCTGGGAGCGGGGCGTGGAAGGCTGGGAGATGCAGCCCACCGAAGCCCACTCTGTCGCCGATAGCATCGTCGCGGGCCTGCCTCGCGACCGGATCAAGGCCCTGCGTGCGGTGCGCCAGAGTGGCGGAGCGTTCGTCCGGGTCACCGACGCCGAGATTGTGGCCGCCATCCCCACCCTGGCCCAGGGCTGCGGTGTGTTCGCCGAGCCGGCTGCCGCCGCGTCCTACGCCGGCCTGGTAGAAGCCGTCAAGCTCGGCTTGGCCGGCTCCGCCGACAAGGTGGTCATACTGGCCACCGGCTCCGGGCTCAAGGATGTGGCGACGGCCATCAAGTCCGTGGGCCAGCCCGCCGTCGTCGCCCCGGACTTACAGGACGTGCGCCGGCTGGCCGGCCATGGACAAAAGAGCCGGTTGCGGGTATAATCAAGGCCATGGATGCTAACATGAGGCGACGGGACGGGCGCACAATCGAGGTCCAACGGATTGGTCTCGTCAGCGACACGCACGGGTTCCTGAGGCCCAAGCTGGTGGAAGCCCTGGCGGGCTGCACGCTGATCGTCCACGCCGGAGATGTGGGGCGGCCCGAAGTGCTGGACGGGCTGCGGAAAGTGGCCCCCGTGGTCGCCGTGCGAGGCAACGTGGACCACGGAGCGTGGACGCAGCAACTGCCCACGACCGAGGTGGTGGACATCGGGGGGGTGCTCATCTACGTGATCCACGACCTGTCCGACCTGGACCTGGACCCCGAGGCGGCGGGCTTCCGGGCAGTGGTCAGCGGGCACAGCCACCAGCGGGGCAGCTACGAGGACCGGGGCGTCCTGTATGTCAACCCCGGCAGCGCCGGCCCTCGGCGCTTCAGATGGCCCATATCGGCCGCGGTGCTCGTGGTGACCGGTAATGACCTTCAGGTGGAGTGGATCGAGCTCTTCGGCTGAGCGCCGAGGGCCGTCGGAAGGCAAAGGCCGGGCTTGCCCAGGAAGAAAGGATGCCCTGCTGTGACACGATCCGGCCGTGAACCCGGGTGCTGGTCGGAGGCAGGGTCATGAGCCTTCCGCTCGTCCAAGCGCGCTGTGACCTGGCCGAGACTCTGACCTTTGTGCCTGTGGCCTGGCGCAGCCAACTCGTCGAACGTGTGTGCCTGGGCTTTGCGCTGCCGCTGCACAGCATCCACGGACCCGCCCACTGGCTGCGGGTGCGCGAAAACGGCCTGCGCCTGGCCGAGCTCACGGGCGCCGACTGCGCCGTCGTCGAGCTTTTCGCCCTCTTTCATGACTCCAAGCGTCTTGGCGATGGCCGGGATCCTGAGCACGGGCCCAGAGCAGCCCAGTTCCTCCGCTCGCTCCGTGGGCTGCTGGGCTTTCTGGCTGAGACGGACTTTGAGCACCTGCTCTTTGCCTGCGCGCACCATACGGCGGGTTGGACGGAAGCAGACCTGACGGTGCAAGCCTGCTGGGACGCCGACCGCCTGGATCTGGGCAGGGTAGGCATCCGTCCCGTTCCCGAACGGCTGTGCACCTCCGCCGCGCGCGAGCCGGGCCTCCTCGCTTGGGCCTACGCCCGCAGCCGGGCAGACCAGCCAAGGGGCAACCGGGAGTGAAGGTGACAGGCATCGTGGCCGGCTGTGCCCCCGCGACAGCCGAGGACGAGATGGAGTGCAGGGACGTCACCTGCGGCCTTGCTCGATTGCATGGAGGTTCGAAGTGAAAAAGAGAACGTCGATTACCGGTCATGCGAGATTGGTGCCGGCGGCGGCCGCGGCAGGCTGCCGCACAAGTGGCCGTGGCCTTGGCCGGCTGACGTCCAGCGAGAAGGGCGGTTCAAGCCAGAAGCCCAAGGAGACGGTCAGGGTGCAGCGCCGGCGCCGCACCAGCACCGAGGGCTCCCGAGAGCGGGCCGAGGCCCCACGGCGTGAGAGGCCCAGCACGCGGCCATCAACTCCCTCGGGCGGCGGTGGCGGCGGAGGGTTCGGCGGAGCCGGGGGTGGCATTGGCGGGACAGGGGGCACCGGCGGCGGCTTTGGTAGCGGCGGCGGCCTCGGATCGCTCCTGGGCCTGCTGGGGAAGATACCCCTGCGTGGGCGCAGCATGTGGCTGGTCCTCGGGCTTCTCGTGGTCGTCTGCGTTTGTGGCTTTTTGGCCATGAGCCTCCTCAGGTCGCCGGGATCGGACGGCGGGCAGGAGGTCTTTGTTCCGGCCCCCAGCGAGGCCGAGGCGAGTGCTACTCCCGTACGGCCCAGGGCCACGCCCACCCGGTTTACGCCGGCAACGGCATCGGCAGAAGGCCAGACGTGGTTGGTGATGCTCTACCAGGACGCAGACGACAAGATCCTGGAGAAGGACATCTACCTCGATCTGAACGAGGCTGAGCGTGCCGGGTCGAGCGAGAGGGTGCAGATCGTGGCCCAGCTCGACCGCTATGCGGGTGGCTTCAGCGACGGTGGCAACTGGCAATCGACCAAGCGCTTTCACGTTGGCTACGATCAGGATTTGGGCCAGCTGCGCTCGCAGGAGGTGGCCGACCTGGGCGAGGTGAACATGGCGGACGGCGCCACACTGGTCGATTTCGTGACGTGGGCCATGGACACTTTTCCGGCCGACAAGCAGGTGCTTATCCTTTCGGACCATGGCATGGGCTGGCCGGGTGGCTGGAGCGATGCGTCGCCCGCGGCCCGCGGTGACGGCAGCAGCCCCTTGGCCGGCGCCATCGGCGACCAGATCTTCTTGATGGAGATGGACCGGGCGCTGGAAGAGATCCGGGCGCGGACGGGGTTGGAGCAGTTCGAGATCGTGGGCCTCGATGCCTGCCTGATGGGCCACGTGGAAGTGCTGACGGCCCTCGCTCCTCACGCGCGTTACGCGGTGCTCTCGCAGGAGACGGAGCCTGCCCTGGGCTGGGCCTACACCAGTTTCCTGCAAACCCTGCTACAGAACCCCGACGCCGACGGTGCCACCCTCAGTCGCGCCATTGTCGACAGCTATATCGAGGAGGACCAGCGCATCGTGGACGACCAGGCACGGGCCGAGTTCATGCGCCAGGGCTCACCCTTCGGTGGACTCCTTGGCGGCTTCGGGCAGGCGTCGTCAGAGCAGCTGGCAAGGCAGATGAGCGCCAGCAGCACGCTCTCGGCCGTCGACCTGGCAGCGCTCCCCGACCTGGTGGACAGCCTCAACGAGTTGGCATTTACCCTGCAGAGCAGCAACCAGCAAGCCGTGGCACGCGCTCGGACCTACGCCCTGTCGTTCACCAGTGTCTTTGGGTCCAAAGTGCCCCCTTCCTACCTCGACCTGGGGAACTTGACGCAGCTGCTCAGGGAGCAAATAGGTGACTCGCAGCTCACCGCGGCAGCCGACCGGGTGCTGGCCGCCCTCGATCAGGCGGTGATTGCCGAGAAACACGGTAGCAAAAAGGCCGGAGCCACCGGCATCTCCATCTACTATCCCAACTCGGACCTCTACCGCTCGCCGGTGACAGGGCCGCAGTCATACACGGCCATCGCCAGCCGCTTCGCCGACGTCTCCCTCTGGGACGACTTCCTGGCCTTTCACTATGCGGGGCGCCCTTTCCAAAGGGACACGGCCGAGCTCGTGATCCCCGACGCCACCGCCGTTGCGGCGCCCGGCACGGGCAGGATCAACGTTGGCCCCATCCGGCTCTCGTCGCCTACCGCGGCCCCTGGGCAGCCGGTCCTGATCAGCGCCGATGTCACGGGCGAGAACATCGGCTACGTCTACCTCTTTGTCGGATACTACGACCGGGAGGCGAACTCGATCATGGTCGCCGACCGGGATTACCTGGAAAGCAGCGAGACGCGCGAGATCGACGGCGTTTACTACCCTGTCTGGCCCGAGAGCGGCGATTTTGCCCTCGAGTTCGAGTGGGAGCCGGTGGTGTTTGCCATTTCGGACGGCTCGGACTCGGTGGTATCCCTGTTCACACCCGAGAGCTATGGTCGCTCCTTCCAAGAAGCGGTCTATACCGTGGATGGCCTGTATACCTACGCGGACGACACTGAGACACGTTACGCCCGGCTCTACTTCAGTGATGGCCTCTTGCAGCACGTCTTTGGCTTCACGGGCGAGGGGGGTACCGGTGCGCCGCGAGAGATCGTGCCCGAACCAGGCGACCGGTTCACCGTCCTGGAGACCTGGCAGGACTTGGATGCGCAGGGCAACGTCGACCAGGTCGCGTCGCAGGAGGGGAGGACCCTCACCTTTGGCAACCAGATGTTTGAGTGGCAGGATCTGGATGCGGCGCGAGGAGAGTATATCGTCGGCTTTGTTGTCCAAGACCTGGACGGCAACGCCTACGAGTCGTACGCCAACATCAGGGTCGAATAGCGGTACTGCACAGCCGCCCTTTTGCCGTCGGCTCGCGCTGCGCACAAGGCACCGGCAAGCAACACTGGGAGGTAACCAATGACGACGTTTTTCCACGACGAGCTGGCGTCGCTCGATCCCGCCGTAGCCGGGCTGATCCAACACGAGGCCGAGCGGCAGGGGCGCAAGCTGATCCTGATCCCGTCTGAAAGCCAAGCGCCCGAAGCGGTGCGCACGGCCCTGGGCTCGGTCTTTCAGAACATCTATGCCGAGGGCTATCCGGACGAAAGCACCCATGGCGCCAGCCAGGCCGGGATCCTCGACTACGAGAGCCAGCTCGCTTACTACCGGCGCTATGCCGACCGGCGCTACTACAAGGGTGTCGAATACGTCGACGTGCTCGAGTCGCTGGCCCAGCGCCGCGCCGCCGAGGCCTTTGCTGCCAACGGTGTACCGCCCGAGGAGGTTTGGGCCAACGTCCAGCCCCTGTCAGGATCGCCGGCCAACAGCGCCGTCTACAGCGCGCTGGTGCCGTTGGGCAGCACAGTCATGGGCATGGACCTGCTCCACGGCGGGCACCTGACGCACGGCAGTCCGGTCAACCGCTCGGGCAAGTTGTACCACATCGTGTCCTATGGCATCGATCCTCGCACCGAGAGGCTGGATTATGACGCCGTAGAGGAGCTGGCCCACAAGCACACGCCCAAGATGATCATCGCCGGCTATACATCCTACCCCTGGATGCCCGACTGGGCCCGCTTTCGGCAGATCGCCGACGCGGTGGGTGCCTACTTACTCGCCGATATCAGCCACATCGCCGGCATGGTGGCCGCCGGCGTCGTCGCCAGCCCGGTAGGCCACGCCCACGTAATTAGCTTTACCACGCACAAGACGCTCTACGGCCCACGGGGCGCCTGCATCCTGACCACCGACAAGAAGCTGGCGCAAAAGGTCGCCGCCGCCGTCTTTCCCGGGGAGCAAGGCGGGCCGCACGTGAACGCCATGGCCGGCATGGCGGTCGCCTTTCAGGTCGCCTGCCTGCCCGAGTTCCGGCAGCTGCAACAGCAGGTGGTCGACAACGCCGCCCACCTGGCCGCCGAGCTGGAGCGCGCCGGCCTGCGCATCCCCTACGGCGGCACCGACACCCACATGCTCCTCGTGGACTGCAAGAGCGTCCGCGCTGACCAGGGCGTGAGCCCTGACGGGCGGGCAGGCACACCGCTCATGGGCGAGCCGGCGGCGCGCATCCTCGATATGGCGGGCATCGTGCTCAACCGCAACACCATCCCTGGCGACCGCAGCGCGGCGAATCCCAGTGGCATTCGCCTGGGCACCCCCTGGCTTACGCAGCGGGGCTTTGGCCTGGCCGAGATCGAGTCCCTGGCTGCCATCCTGGCCCGGCTGCTGCACGCCATGCAGCCCTATGCCTACGCCGGCCGGTACGGGCCGGTGTATCGAGCCCGCATCGACTTTGACCTGCTGGAAGAGGCCAAGCGCGACGTGGTCGAGCTGGCCTGCCAGGCGGACCTGGCGCCCGACTATTGCCCCAGTGGTTACCCCCATCACTATTTCTTGCACAAGCCCACGCGGGACCCCGGTGGCGAGTGGGACATCGTCGAAATCGAAGGTATCATGGCCCGCGGCTTTTGCAATGTAGCCATGACCAATGACGTCTATGCGCTGCGCCCGGGCCAGAGCCAGCCAACCTGGATCCTGGAGCCGGACGGCAGGCTGATGAGTGGCGGGGTGCTAAAGCGGCCGGGCCAGGAGTCGACGCGCTTTCAGCTTCTGATACCAAAGTCTGTGGAATCGCGCGTGGCCCACTGGCTGCGCGCCCTGTCCGATGGCTACGTGACCATGGACCCCGACGACCTATACGCCAAAGCTCCCGGCCCGGTGGTGGTCCGACGCTTGCGCCACGAGGTGGCCGAAGGGTGGGATGACAAACCGCCGGCTGACGAGATGTTTGACGACGAGGCGGCCGGCTGGGCCTTGCACAAGCCCTATTGGGTGGGCCAACGGGCTCGGGCGGAAGCCCCCGGCGACTTGGCCGCGTTGCCGCCCTTCGCCTGGCAAGCCACGGAAGCTGGGCCGCTGCAGAGGACGAGCCTGTACGACCTGCACACGGCACTGGAAGCCAAGATGGTGCCTTTCGCCGGCTGGGAGATGCCGGTGCGCTATACCTCGGTGCAGGAGGAGCACCTCGCCGTGCGCCGCGCAGCCGGCCTCTTTGACGTCAGCCACATGGGCCTTTTTGAGTTCAGCGGCGACAACGTGCACCTGTTCCTCAACACCGTGACGGCCAACGACGTGTCGCTGCTCAAGGTGGGCCAGGCGCACTACTCTTTTCTTCTGGATCCCGAGGGCCACGTGCTGGACGACGTCTACGTCTACCGCCTCGAGAAGAACAGGTACTGGATGGTGGTCAACGCCGCCAACAACGACAAGGATTGGGCCTGGCTCAACGCTGTGCGCGAGGGGCGGGTGTCCATCGACCCCGAGCGTCCATGGTCGCGAGCCCTGGGCACCGAAACTGTGTCCATCCGCGACATGCGCGATCCTTCCGGTGGCAGCGAGATGCGGGTCCAGCTGGCGCTGCAGGGCCCGCGCTCGCGCGAGATTCTCCTGGTGCTCTTGGGCCGGGACGAGGGCCTGGTCGAGCGCCTGCTGGAGATGAAGCGGAACGAGATCCTGCACGGCCGGCTGGCGGGCTACGACCTCTACCTGGCGCGCACCGGTTACACCGGGGAGCCCATGGCCTTCGAGCTTTTTGTCCATCCCGCGGCAGCACCAGCCCTGTGGCGCGCCCTACTGGAGGCGGGCAAGCCCCTGGGGTTGATGCCCGCCGGCCTGGGGGCCCGGGACAGCCTGCGCATCGAGGCCGGGCTGCCCCTCTACGGCCACGAGCTGGCCGGTCCGCTGGACCTCAACCCGGCCGACGCGGGCTTTGACCCGTACGTCAAGCTTTACAAGCCGTTTTTTGTGGGCAAGGCGGCCTATGTGGCCCACGAGCAAAAGCGCCAGGCGCGCCTCGTCCGGTTCGAGATGGAGGAAGAGCGGGGCAGGCTACCCCGCCAGGGAGATGTCGTCGTCAACCGCAAGGGCCGGGTCGTGGGCGCCGTGACCAGCGCCTCGCTCGACAGTGAGGGACGGCTGATGGGCCTGGCGTACGTGCAGAAGCAAGTCTCGGCGCGGGGCACCCGCCTGGGGGTGTTTCAGCTCGATGCGCGAACTTGGGCGGACAAGCCTCTGGGTGAGCTCAAGGCCGGTGACCGCGTGCAGCTCCACGACAGCATCACGGTTCTCGGCCGTTTTCTGAACAAGAAGGAGTAGAGCCGGCCTACTCCCAGCGCAGGATGGCCAGGGCGCTGAGAAAGCGGAGGGCGGCCGACAGGAGGAGCGTCGCCGTAACACCGATGATGCCGGCAACCAGGGGCCCGATCAAGGAACCGAGGAGCAGCGCGGCGTTGAGGGCCAGGTTGTACCAGGCCAGGTAGTCGGGCCTTCTGTCTTCGGGCACCTTCTCCAGGACATAGTTGACCATGGCACCGCCGACGAGTGCCCAACCCAGGCCACCGAAAGCACTGCCCACCAGAAAGAGGCCCAGCCCCTTGCTGACGGCCATCCACGCCGGGTAGGAGCTCATGAACATGGCGCCCAGGGCGGTGACGCGCTGGTTGCCCAGCCGGCGGACGAGGTTCGCGAGCTGCGTGGAGGCAGCGAACACAGAGATGTAAAAGATGGCGGTGCCCAGGCCGATCTCCTGGTCGCTGAGCTGCAGGCGGTTGACCCAGGTCAGAGGAAAGAGGGGAATGGCCAGGTGGAGGGCGACGTGAAAGGCAAACAGGACGCCCACCAGCTTACCAAAAGGGCTGCGCAGTACGTCACGGGACAACACCGGGGGCCGAGGACCGCGCAGCAGGAAGCGCAGGCCGGCGCCGAGGCGCACGCTATCCACAGCGCCGCGCATTCGCCCCGGCGAAGCCAGGTCGCCCAGGGAGCGTGCCGTCTGTGGCCGGGCTCTGCTACCGGGACCGGGATTGATGAGCCAGACGTGCAGCGTGCTCATGGCGGCGCCCACAAAACCGATGGCAAAGACCACCTGGTAACCGTGGGGAAAGGCCATGCGGTCCAGGATCGCGCCGCACAGCAGGGAGACAAGGATAAAGGTTACCGAGAGCAGGGCGTTGCGGATGCCTGCCACGTGGCCGCGCCAATCGGGAGGCACCGTGTCGGCAAAGAGGGCGTTGAAGCCAACGACGAGGACGGCGCCCGGGGCGCTCATCAGCAGCGTAAGGCCTACCAGGGCCCACACTTGCAGGCCGGGCGGCAACAGCCAGGGCAGGGCGACCCAGAACAGGTACCACACGCGGTGCAGAGCGGCGGCCTGGCCCACCGCCGGGTTCAGGGGGCGGTCGCGCAGCCAGCGGGCGGCGGGCAGCGTCACGAACAGGTTGACCACCGCCGGGCCGGCACTCAGCAGTCCGATCTGGAAAGCGGTGCCCCCCAGGCGCGCGGCATAGACCGAGACGAAGGAGATGGCACTGGCGGCCAGCACCCCGTACCAGGCGATGTCAAAGTAAAAGTGTCGGAAGTTCGCCCGGTACGCATCTGGAACGGGCCGGGCTCCACCCGTTAAGAGCTTCACCAGCTTTCCTCGACGAGCCCCTGATCACAAACGACCGGATTCTAACGGAGAACCAGGAAATCGGCAAACGCGACTCTGCCGTTCGCATCTGCAGGGTGGGTGTTCCCATGCCGCCGGACAGGATGAAACGCGGTTGTTCGACAGGGACCACGCGGGGGTCACGGTCGGCGTTCTGGCACATCCTCCTGAAGCGCCAACCGGTAAACTTCGCGCCGCGCCCAGCCCGAAGGGCCGGCCAGCTGGCGGCTGATCTGGCCCACACCCAGGCCTCGCTCCCGGCACGCTCTGATCTCGTCGCGCAGCCGGTCCTCGTCCCATGGCTCGTCCCTCCCTTCGGCAGCGCCGCCGACTACGAGCACCCAGTCCCGGCTGGCGTCAAGCAGTCCACCGGCCTGTGGAGCCTCGCCCAGCCTACCCCGCCAGGCTTCGGCAGCCGCACCGACCGAGGCGGGCCAGAGGGCAAGGGCCCGGTCGCCCCAGGCGCTGCCGAGCGCAGCCAGGAGATCGGGCAGCTCGCCCGGCTCCGCCAGCAGGACGAGCGTCTTCGCCTCACCCGCCATCGACTCCAGGAGCGAGCGTCGCAGGCGGGGTTCCGGTGGGAGGGACCCGAGGTAGACAAAGCTGTCGGCAGGCAGGCCGGACACGACGAGGGCTGTCAAGGCGGCGACAGGCCCGGGCACCGGTACCACGGCAAACCCGCCGGCCAGTGCCGCCTCCACCAGGTCCTGCTCCTTGGCACCGGGAACGGGCGAGCGCCCGGACAAGAGGAGGGCCACCTCGCTGCCCGCCAGGGCAGATAGCACGAGCTGCCGGTCGGCGGCAGGAGCGACGGGCGTCGGGATGCCGCAGGCGACGAGGAACAGGCGAGCGGCCGTAACCTCGCCCGCGACGACGAGGGCCACGCTGCTGAGGATGCGCCGCGCGCGGATCGTCAGGTCGTCCGGTTCGGTGGTCGGTCCGCCGACGACGTACAAGGTTCCCATGCCGCCATTGTACCACGGGCGGGGCGCGCTGCCAACTTCTGTGCGTGGGCCGCGGGGCGAGGAAGGTAAATCGGAAATAATGTAAATTAATGGTATCTTTATTGACATCCGGGCAGCGGCATGGTATCATCCTTGTGCATTTCGGCAAGTGTAGGTCAGACGCACCGATTGGAGAATCCTTAATGAACGATAGACACATACCTGGAATTCACCACGTTACGGCCATTGCCGGCGACCCACAGCGCAATGTGGACTTTTACACCGCTATCCTGGGCTTGCGCTTGGTCAAGCTCACGGTGAACTTTGACGATCCCGGCACCTACCACTTGTACTACGGCGACGAGCAAGGCCAGCCGGGCACGATTCTCACCTTCTTTCCCTGGCCGGGCGCGCGCCGTGGCCGCCCCGGGCCGGGGCAGGTCGCCGCCACCTCCTTCCTCGTGCCCGAGGGAACGCTGGGCTACTGGCAGGAGCGGCTGCAGCGGGCCGGCGCGACCGTGCAGCAGCGTGAGCGGCGCTTCGAGCACGATGCCCTGCCTTTCCTCGATCCCGACTTCCTCCAGCTGGAGCTGGTAGCAGACCCCCGGGCGGCCGACATAGATCCCTGGCAGAACGGCCCCGTCGCGCCCGAGCAGGCGATCCGCGGCTTTCACGGCGCCACCCTGTGGGAAAGCGACCCCGGCCCCACTGTGGACCTCTTGACTACGACGATGGGCTTCCGGCTGGAAGCGGAGGACGGTCCGCGCTCGCGCTTCCGGGCCGGGCGTGATGGGCGCCCGGGTCCCGGCGCGGTCGTCGACGTCGTTCACATCCCCGGCGACGAGCCGGGCCGGGTTGCTGCCGGGTCGGTCCACCACATCGCCTGGCGCACCGCCGACGATGAGCAGCAGCTCGCCTGGCGCCGGGCGCTCAGCGCCCGGGGGCTGCACGTCACCCCGGTCATGGACCGGCAGTACTTTCGCTCCATCTATTACCGGGAACCGGGTGGGGTGTTGTTCGAGATCGCTACCGATCCCCCGGGCTTCCTCTGGGACGAATCGCTGGCCGAGCTGGGCAGCCACCTTAAACTGCCCCCTTGGCTGGAGCCGAGGCGCGCCGAGATCGAACGGGTGCTGCCCGAGCTGCACCTGACGCGGATGGGTCTTCATGAGGCGGCGTGACCAGGTACGGGAGGCGGCCGGCCGTCAGGACCTGCTGGCGACCGGCCAGCCCCTCGACCGAGCTCGGGCCGCGATGGTCCTGATCCACGGCCGGGGCGGCACAGCACTGGACATCCTGACGCTGGCGGATGAGCTGGCGCACCCGGGCTTTGCCTACCTTGCTCCCCAGGCCGACGGCGGCTCCTGGTATCCTTATAGCTTTATGGCGCCCATCAAGGACAACGAGCCCTACCTTTCGGTGGCCCTGGCCACCGTCGCTGCCATCTTGTTGGACCTGGATCGGGCCGGCATTGGCCCGGACCGGACCATCCTGTTGGGATTCTCCCAGGGTGCTTGCCTGGCCCTGGAGTTCGCGGCGCGCTATGCCCTCCGTTATGGCGGTGTCGCCGGTCTCAGCGGTGGGCTGATTGGCCCGGAGGGCACGTCCTGGAAGTCGAAGGGGTCACTGGCCGGCACGCCGGTCCTCCTCGGGTGCAGCGATAAAGATCCCCACATTCCAAAGGAGCGCGTGCTCGAATCGGCGGACGTCCTGCGGCGGCTGGGGGCAGAAGTCACGGCGCACCTCTACCCGCGGTTGGGCCACACCATCAACGAGGACGAGCTGCGCCGTGTGCGGGCGATGATGGCCGAGCTGGCGACAGGCTTGGTGGCAGATCGGCGGGAAGGATAGCGTCGTCGGCCAGCGCGCTTTCCTCGAAACGCAGGCGGAATCACGGGGCGGCATCCTTTGCCTACCCTGGCGAATAGTGGTATACTCCCCCCCATCGGCAGCAGCAGGTCCTTCGCTTTACTCAGGAATGGCACTTGACAAAGCGGCCGGCACAAGAACGCGATGACCCTGCGAAGAGGAGAGTCTTGAAGATGCAAGCGACGATGAAGGCAGCAGTGCTCTTTGATTATGGCGACCTGCGCGTGGCCGAAGTACCCATGCCCCAGATCGGCCCGGGAGACGTCCTGGTCAAAGTAGACTCGTGTGCCATCTGCGGCAGTGACCCGGGCATCATCGCCCGCGGTTGGGAAGGCCAGACTCCCGTTGGCGATTTCATTCCGGGGCACGAGTTTTCGGGCACCATCGTCGCAGTAGCGCCCGACGTGAACCGGTTGAGGGTGGGCGACCGCGTGGCCGGCGAGCCACACAAGGGCTGCGGCCGCTGTGAGAACTGCCTCCGCGGCCTGTACACCACCTGCCTGAACTATGGCAACCAGGCCCTCGGCCACCGGCACATGGGCTTCACCACCAACGGCGCGTACGCCGAATACGCCGCCTGCCACGACAGCACGCTCCACAAGCTGCCCGAGAACGTCTCCTTCGAAGAAGGCGCGGTCCTGACCCTCGTCGGCACGGCCGTGTACGGCTACGAGCGCGCCGGCTGGGTCAGGCCGGGCGAGACAGTGGTCGTCACCGGGCCGGGCGCCCTGGGGCTCGTGTGCGCGCAGTTGGCCAAGGTGATGGGCGCGGGCCGCGTCATCCTCACCGGCACCCGCGAAGACCGGCTGGCCATCGGCCGCCAGTTGGGCGCAGACCTGACGATTAACGTCCGTGAAGTCGACCCCGTGGCCGCCGTTAGAGACCTGACGGGCGGGCTGGGCGCCGACATGGTCGTCGAGTGCAGCGGCCAGCCCGGCCCGGCAGCCCAGGCCTTTGACCTGGTACGCAAGAACGGGCGCTTGTCCATCAACGGCGTGTACCATGAGCCGGTGACCGTGCCCCTGAACAAGATCGTGCAATGGAACCTGCTCATCACCGGGCCCAAGGCCGAGGGCCAATGGGCTCTGGAGCGAGCGATTCCTCTTCTGGCCGATGGGCGACTGAACCTCAAACCGCTCATCACCCATCGCTTCAGCCTGGACGCCATCCAGGAGGCATTCGCGACCTATACCGGGCGCGTCGGCGGTGCCATCAAGGTCATTGTCAAGCCCGGCGGCGTGGCCTAGACCCAGACACAATGGAGCTGACGAGGAGACAATGGGCAACAGCGAGTACTACCAGATTACACGTGATGACCTGGCACGCTTCAGCGGGCGCCGGCCGGCGTTTGTCACCTTTGGCGAGGTGATGGTCCGCGACACGCCGGCCGACATGGAGCGGCCGGAACGCAGCCGCCTGGTTCGGCTGTCCATGGCGGGCAGCGAGTACACCCTGGCCATCGGTCTGTCCCGGCTTGGCATTCCCTCGGCCTTTGTCACGCGCGTCCCCGACAATGCCTACGGTCGCGCCTTGCGGAACATTGCCCGGGAGCAGGGAGTGAATGTCGAGCACATTGCCTGGGCACCGAAGACCGAGCCCATGGGCCGGCTGATCTACGAGATTGGCCGCACGCCGCGGCGCGACACGGCCGTGTACCAACGCATGTTCTCGGCCGCCTCCCGCCTGGACGCAGGCATGGTCGACTGGGGCACGGCCCTGCGCGACGCAATGCTCTTTCACAGCTCAGGCATTACCTTTGGCCTCGCGGCGCACAGCAAATACGAGCGCAACTACTGCCTGGAAGCCTTTAGAGAGGGCATCTCTCAGAAGCCGGCGGACTGCCTCGTGGGCATGGACTTTAACTATCGCGCCACCCTCTGGTCGCCTGACCAGGCGCGGCAGATCCTCACCGAGCTCGTGACGGACCACGTGGATGTGCTGATCACGACCATCGAAGACATGGCCAAGCTCTACGACATTCCCTGCGGCCGCTACTCGGCCAAGCAGGTCGTGGATGGCGACCTGGGCCATATTGCAGACGACGATATTCAGGAGTTCGCCCGGCGCGTCCGCGACCTGTTCCAGGTACAGATCGTGGCCATTACCATCCGGTATCCCGACTCGTTTGAAGAGCATCGCTGGGAGTCGGCTGCCATGCATGCTGAGGGCCAATTCTTCCGTTCGCCGGCGGTCAAGGGGATCACCCTCTGGGACCGGCTGGGTGGCGGGGACACCTGGAACGCCGGCTTTTACTACGGCCTGCTAACCGACGGCTTCGGGAAGGACGGACTGCGGAAGGGCGTGCTGGTGGGCGACGCCTTTACCCGGTTAAAGCAAACCCTGATGTTCGACCTGCCTATCGTCGAGAAGGCCGAGGTCGAGGCGCTCCTGAAGGCCGATGTGGCCGGTGGGGGCAAGAGGACGTCGCGCTAGAGGGAGGCCAACGTGAAAAAGAGCGAAACCATCCGGATCATCGAAGAGACAGGCGTCATCGCCATCATGCGCGCCCAATCGTCAAGCCAGCTCATCGCCGCGGCCGAAGCCATCCAGAAGGGCGGCGTGCGGGCCATCGAAGTGACCATGACCACCCCCGGCGCTCTGGACGTCATCGCCCAGGCGAAGGAGAAGCTGGGCAGGGAGGTCGCCTTTGGCGCCGGGACCGTGCTGGATCCGGAAACGGGACGGGCGGCGATCCTGGCCGGCGCCGATTTTGTCGTTGGGCCCAACCTCAACCTGGCCCTCATTGAGCTGTGCAATCGCTATGGCGTGCCGGTAGTGCCCGGCTGTTACACACCCACCGAGATCCTTGGTGCCTGGCAGGCGGGCGCCGACTTTGTCAAGCTTTTCCCCGCCAGCGTGGGAGGCCCTGACCTCGTCCAGGCGATCCTCGCCCCGCTGCCCCAGGTGCGCCTCATTCCTGTGGGCGGTGTGGATCTGGATACGGCCGCGGCGTTTATCAAGAAGGGAGCCGTGGCGCTGGGGGTGGGCAGCAGCCTTATCAACCAGAAGTTGCTGGATGCCGGCGATATGGACGAGCTGACCCGCCGCGCCGCAGCCTACATCGAACAGGTGAAGAAGGGCAGGGGCCTGTGATCAAGGTCGCCTTCACCGATTTTGTCTTTGAGAACCGGGACGAGATCCGTCTTGAGGGCTGCGAGTTCGAGATCTTTCCCCCGCTGCGTACCGCCGATGAAATCGTGGCTGCGGCCGGCGGGGCGGATGTGCTGTGCATGCGCGACCAGTTCGGCAAGGTGAGCCGCGAGGTCCTGGAGCGACTTCCCGATCTGAAGCTCGTCGTCACTCGTTCCGTGGGCTACGATCACCTGGACCTGGCCGAGGCCAGGCGCCGCGGTGTGGCCGTCTGCAACGTGCCGGACTATGGCGCGCACATGATCGCCGAGCACGCCTTTGCGCTGCTCCTGGCGGTGGCGCGTCACGTGGTCACGGGGCACAACCGCTACACCCAGGAGCGTCTCTTTTCCGACCGGGGGCTGCAGGGTATCGAGCTCTATGCCAAATGTCTCGGCGTGGTGGGCACGGGCCGCATCGGGCTGCACACCATTCGCATCGCCCGGGGATTCGGCATGGAAGTGCTTGCTTACGACGTGGCTCCCAACCGGGACGCGGCGCAAACACTGGGCGTCCGCTACGTGTCGCTGGAGGAGCTGCTGGCACAGAGCGATGCTGTCAGCTTGCACGTCGTGTTGAACGAGACCACTCACCACCTGTTGAACGCGGAGCGCCTGGCGCAGATGAAGCCGGGGGCGATCCTCGTCAACACCTCCCGCGGTGGGGTGGTGGACACGCAGGCCCTTACGTCGGCGCTGCGCTCCGGCCGGTTGGGTGGAGCCGGCCTGGACGTGCTGGAAGACGAACGGGACACGTACCACGACTTGAGTGGGCTGAACCTCGTAGTTACGCCTCATGTGGGCTGGTACACTGACGGCGCAGTGCGGCGCATCCTGCAGGTCACCCTGCAAAACATCGCCGCCTTCATGCGTGGGCAGGCCACCAACCGTCTGGTTTGAGAGGTAAGGATGGTTACTAGGTCCGGAAGTGCAGAGCAACCTGCCGAGGGAACCAAGCTGAAAGACAAGATTCCCTGGCTGGGCGTGATGCGTCTAGACTACATGTATCTGGACGTCGGCTGTGTCCTTCTCGGGGCCGCCGCGGCCACCTACACCCACGGCCGCATCAACATCCTGTACCTGTTCCTGGCCTTCGTCGGAGGCGTCGCCGCACACATCAGCGTCAATTCCCTGAACGAGTACCTCGACTTCCGCAGCGGCCTCGATTTCACCACCAACAGGACACCCTTCAGCGGGGGCACCGGCACGCTCCCCAAGAGGCCTGACCTGGCGCCCGTTGCCCTGGGCATCGCCGTGGTCGGCTTGTCCACTGCAATCCTCATCGGGCTCTTTTTCTGGATCGTCAGAGGCTGGCCGATCGTGCCCCTGGGGATGGTGGGCGTGCTGATGATCCTCACCTACACGACCTGGATCACGCGCGTGCCCGCTCTGACGCTGATTAATACCGGCCTGGGGTTCGGACTCTTGATGGTTACGGGCACCTACTACGTGCTCACCGGCGCATTCACCTGGACGGCCCTGTTTGCCGCGCTCCCGCCTTTTTTCCTCGGGAACAACCTTCAGCTGCTGAACCAGTTTCCCGACGTCGAAGTAGACAAGGCCGTGGGCCGGCGGAACCTACCCATGCTGCTGGGGAGGAGAAAAGCCAGCCTCCTGTTCGG